>JAKUQE010000061.1 GCA_022450395.1 Dehalococcoidia bacterium
TCTGAACTACAACCCGTCCATCGTCGAGGTCGTGAACGTTTACCAAGGTTCTCGAACTTCAAACACAGCATTTAGCTACAACGCCGAGACTCCGGGTGTCATCCACTTCGGAACCGCCGCGGCCAGGGGCGTGAATGGCGACGGTTCGGCTGCGGTCGTAGAGTTCAGAGTCATCGGGCCAAGCGGCAGTTCCAGTCCCATCACAGTCACCGGCTCCACGATACGAGACTCTCGCGGCCGGATCAGGACCATCAATCTGGTCCCGGGGAAATTGGCTGTCGACAACCCGATAGCCGGAGACGGTAACGGCGACGGCAACATTACCGCATTGGACGCGCTCATCGCCTTGCGGATGTTCGTTGGATTAGCCGAAGAAGACCTGGTCATGGACATAAACAAGGACGGCCACGTAACACCTGACGACGCCCGCCAACTTCTGGCGATGGCCCGGCAAGGCTAGGAAGCAAACATGAGATTTTGGCTGGAAATGGGATTAATCGCTCTGTCGGACCATTGGAAGTGGGCCGTTGGCGCGGCAACGGTCTTATTGATGGTAGTCATTGGCACTCTCTTTTTAGGCGTTCTGAGGAGTGACACTGCCGAGGCCGGCCCGGCTCCTTCAGTGATTCTAGAACCCACGGCAATCCCGGACCAGGTCTCGACTCCGATCCCCACATCGCCGCCTGATGTAGTCTCGACAAGATCACCCACGGCAGTCCCAACCCTGTCTCCTCAGGCAGCAGATCCCGTGGTGTTAGCTTCAACGGTCAACGTGCCGATCTATCTCACCGGCGCGAAAAACGTGGGAAGCCTGGAATTCGTTTTGACCTACGACCCAACCGTTCTCGAGGTATCCGAAGTTGAAGCAGGCGGTTTGGCTCAGAACTCCTTGTTCGACTTCGGAGTGCGCGTGCCAGGCCGTCTCTGGGCAGGGCTCATAGACACTGACGGGATCAACGGCGACGGCCCGGTGGCGGTAGTTTCCTTCAAGGTCATCGGTCCGGGATCCAGCACCAGCCGGTTGACTCTGGAAAACGTTTCCACCTACGATGCCAGGTCCTTGCTGGACATCCTGACGGATGCTACATCGGGCAACTTTACCGTTGACGGCCCAACCTTGACCTCCCCAGTGCTCGCCTTTCCTCGTTAGCCGCCGGCTGTGTCCGGCCCAGACGATCCTCTTCTTGGAAGGTCCTCCAGCCGAGCCGGTCTCTTGTGTTAAGCAGATCCGATCCTTGGCAGATAGTTGTCCCTACATGATCGTCTTTCTCGTGCTACATTGTCCTTTGAGACTTGTATGAAGTACGTCAATTGACCGATCTCTGTCAATATGGCCTCGTCCTAAGATTGATGCCGGGAAGGTTTTTTGCGTCGGCGCTGATCCTGACCGGCTTACTGGGGTCACTGGCCTGCTCCAACGCATCCGGCCCCATCGAGACGGCTACGCCCACGCGCCTTCCCACCCTCACCGCGAACCCTACCCCCACTGCTACTCTCCTACCCAGTCCATCCCCCACGGTTAACTCCTCCGGCGCAACTGAACCCAAGCCGGAGCAAATAGCTAGCCCCGCAGCGCCTGAGGCGAAGCAACCGGCTACACATGCTCCTAAACCCACGAACCGGCCTGTCCATAGCGATCCAGTCACTCCGGCGGCTATAGGTTCTACAGAAGCGCGGACGGCAGACCCTCGATTGACCCAAATCGTCCAGAAAATATCGGTGGGAGTGTCTGAGATCCGTGGTCTCACTTTCCTGGAGCCGTTAGCGCCGCAGTTAATCACTCGCCCGGAGTTAACCGAATACCTGGCCGCCACCATCGACGCCGAAGACCAGGACGAATTGGCGCGTCTTCAGGAATTGTATTGGCTCCTGGGACTCCTGGACCCGTCAGTGGAGCTTTATGACTTGTTCCTGGATCTGCTGGGGGAGCAGATCCAGGGATTGTTTAATCTGGAGACCGGCGACCTGCTGGTAGTCGCTGAAACCCTACCCTCGGACACCACCGGGAAATTGACCATGGCTCACGAGTTGGTCCATGCCTTGCAGCAGCAACGATTCGATGCCCGGCGACTGGTGGAAGAATCGGAGACCAATCAAGACCGGGAATTGGCGATGACGGCTCTGCTTGAGGGCGACGCCACCGTGGCTTCAGGTCTATACGCTGCCGCCAATCTCAGTATGGCCGAAATGTTGGACCTGCTGCCCAAGGCGGAAGATTCGGAGGCACAGGTGTTTCAAAGCGCCCCGCCGGTGATTCAGAAAACCCTGCTTTCCCCCTACCAAGCGGGCGCTGAGTTCGTGTCTTCGGTTCAGCAGGCACCCGGCATCTGGCGTCAGGTGAACCAGATCTACTCTCGGCCTCCGGTTTCGACCGAGCAGATATTGCATCCGGCGAAATACAAGTCGGGAGAGAACCCTATACCGGTGTCACTGCCTCCCGGAGGTCCGGTGATCCAGGAAGACTGGGAATTGGTGACGGAGGATGTCCTGGGCGAGTTTCTTCTGCGCACTTACTTGGAATCCAGTTTGCCCCGTCCACAAGCCGTGAAGGCCGCCAGCGGCTGGGGAGGAGACCGTTTTCGGCTGCTAAGAGACGATTCCGGACGCCGCCTGTTCGTCGCGGTGATCGTGTGGGACACAACCATCGATGCTCGTGAGTTCTTCGAGGCTTATAAGGAATTTACCGGTCGGGCCCAACGATGGGAAAGCCATGAAGAGGACGAAAGCATGGCGGTTTGGCACACTCCCGGCCGGTCTGTCCTCCTTGAGTTGAAGGATGAGATTACGTTGATCGGTATCGCACCCGGCCAGGAAACCCTAGCCTTGATCGCCAAGGATTTTCCCTAACCGGCGCTCGTCCCTCGCATCCCATCCTCGGGCCTCGGATCGTTGACACCGTATTGCCTCAAGATTACACTGCCAATCCAAGCCCCAAACTCGCTGCCACTTGTAACTTAAGGAACATAAGCAGGCGCCATGAACATCCACCTTGTAGACGGAACTTACGAGCTTTTCCGTGCGCATTTCGCCATGCCTCCGGTAGCCGCACCCGATGGACGGCCGGTCAGCGCGGTCCGAGGAATCATCCAAACCATGCTGATGCTACTCCGGGAAGACGGTGTTACCCACGTGGCCTGTGCCTTCGACCACGTGGTCGAGTCCTTTCGGAACGACATGTTTGACGGCTACAAAACCGGCGCAGGCACGCCCGAAGATCTAATGAGCCAATTCGATCTGGCGGAACGAGCCGTCGCCGCCTTGGGTGTTGTTGTTTGGCCCATGGTGGAGTTTGAAGCCGACGATGCCCTGGCAACCGCCGCGGAAAAGTGGCGGGACGCCCCGAACGTGGAGCAGGTTGTGATCTGCTCCCCGGACAAGGACCTAACTCAAATGGTGCGCGGCTCCCAGGTTGTCTGTCTCGACAGACGACGAAAAGTCACTTTGGACGACGCCGGCGTGCGGGAAAAATTCGGAGTGCCCCCCGCGTCTATACCCGATTATCTGGCTTTAGTGGGAGATGCGGCCGACGGGATTCCCGGCGTGCCCAGATGGGGAGCCAAAACCGCGGCCCAGATGTTGGACCGGTACGGCCACCTGGAAAACATCCCTAATGATTGGGAACAATGGGAGGTACGGCCCCGGGGCGCCCAAGCCGTGGCAGCCAGCTTGGCGGAGCACCGTGAGGATGCCGCGCTTTATAAACGGCTGGCTACGCTCCGGTTAGACGTGCCCTTGGCGGAAACCCTGGAACAACTACGATGGGAAGGCGTTCCCAAGCTAGAGTATCAAGCCTTGTGCGCCGAGCTAGGGTTTGAAAGCTTGATGGACCTGCCTAGCCGTTGGGCCGGAGAGGGGTAGTATCCAAGCCGGGGATTCTAGCCTACAATGCACCCCGTATATTCTTAGTACGCAAGATCAAGCTCAAAGACAGATGGAGGTAAAAATGGCAACGTTGACGATGGCCGAGTCGGAAGTGATTCTCGCCGCGGCCAAGGCGAAAGTACTTGAGATGGGCGCCAAGATGAGCGTTTCCGTGGTTGACCCTCGGGGCGACCTGCTCGGCATGTTCCGCACCGATGGCGCGTCCTGGCGGACGCCGGCTATCTCACGAGCGAAAGCGCTATCTTCCGCCTGCTTCGAACGTCCCAGCGGCGACCTGACGGAGAACGCGATGGCGCCGGTGTTCAGAGGCCTGATGGCGATGGAAGGGGGCCACATGATTCCCGGCCAAGGCGCACTGCCGGTCTTCAAGAACGGCGAGATCGTCGGAGCGGTCGGCGGCAGCGGCGGCACTGCCCAGCAGGATGAAGACGCGTCCAAAGCGGGGATCGACGCCGTGGGGCTAACAACTGCCCCGTAATGAGTCCGTTGCCACAAATGTGATGTCGAGAGCCCTAAACCGTCTCACCGGCGAAGGCCGTTGTCCAGCTACATTGATGGTGGATCCATTGGTGGAATAGCCGCCTGGACGAACCTTCCGCCGGCCTCTCGTCATTCCGGCGAAGGCCGGAATCCAGGCGTCGGCAGTAGACCCGGTTGGGGCGCCTACTTCAGCAAGGATCAGCGGCAGGCGTCACGCACCGCCTGGGACATGGCCGCCAGCCGCGGATAGTTGGACCCGTCTTCGCGATAGCCGTTGGTGATGTACGCCATCGCCAATCCCGAATCCGGGTCGGCCCAGCCCACCGAAGTCCCCGCTCCTCCGTGGCCGAAGGTGCGCACATCCTCGGTTGCCGAGGAGCCCATACGGGGGTCGCCCAGGGAGAAACCCAAGGAACGCTTGGTTCGGCGTTCGTTAGTTAGGTCCATCCCTTCGACCTGCAGCGATGTGACCTCAGCCACCGTCTCCGGCGCGAATATCTTCACTCCATCCAGCGAGCCTCCACCCTCCATCATGGCGTAAAACCGGGCGATGTCCCGGGCCGTGGCGATTCCGCCGCCCGCCGGATGCACGGCTTGATGCACTTCCGGCTTGTTATACATGGAAACCTGGAAGGGATGGTCGCAATCGTCGGTGGTATGTTCCTTGGAAACCCGGCTCTCCAACTCCGCCGGCAGACCTACGTAGGTGTCTTTCATATCCAGCCGGCCGGTCACCTCTTCCCGCAGAAACTGGCGGAAGGGACGTCCATCGATCCGGGCTACCAGTTCCCCGATGACCCAGCCGAAGTTTCTAGGGTGATACGCCAGTACCTTGCCCGCCGGATAGTCGGGCTTGATCTCCTCCATCGCCTGAACCACTTTGTCCCAGTCCTGCCATTTGTCCCAGGTTAGTTCTGGCGGGGTCTCCGGAAAGCCTCCCTGATGGGTCAGAACATGTCTGATAGTAACGTCGCCCTTGCCTTTCTTGGCAAATCCGGGCCAATATTCGGCAACAGGGTCGTCCCACCCAAGTTGCCCCCGTTCCCAAAGAATGTGGATACAGGCGGCGGCCAGGGGTTTGGTGGAGGAATACAGGATGAACATGGTGTCGCTGGACACGGGGAGGCCCGCATCAGCGTCGGCCTCGCCGCCAAAGAGATCCAGCACGGGTTTGCCATGCCGGTACACCGCCAGCGCCGAGCCAGGATGGATCCCCTGTTGGATCTGCTCCTGGAACAGGGCTTCCACCCTATCCAGACCCTTGGGGTCCATCTGGACAGTGTCAGCGGCGACTACCATTCACTTCCTCCCAGTTATATAGCCGTGGGGTGTTTGCTTTTGACGGGGGTACCGAACGGCCGTTAGCGTGGAAGCCCCCGTTCCGTGGGACGATCCACGAGTCGGGTTAGTATACCATTCGGGCCCGCTGGATTTCGACGCCGCTAGCCGACCCTTTTGAAGATCAAGTGGGTGCGGTTGGAAGTGTGGGGACGGATCTGACTTGCCCAATCTCCCTTATCCGACTCGGCGACCCAGGCAGCGGACTGGGGGGTATCCGGCGAATCGATCGCGTAAAGGGCGAGGTACGTGGGTACCCCGTCCACATCGGCAGACTCCAACTTGAAGCGAGTACACGATTCGACGCCCGGAACGGTCAATATGTTGGGCACGTGCTGGGTGTCGTAGATGCGGTTGAAATCCGCCTCTTTGTCGGCGGGGATGTCCATTTGTACAATGTAAAGATAGTCAGCCATAGCCTATTAAGCTCCTTTCGCAGATTGGGTGCGGGTCTCGGTCCGATAGCGGCCAGCCATCGGAGCCGCGGGGAGATTATAGGCCGAGCGCTCGCGTTCACACAAGACGGAACATATGCCGCCTTGACGCCCTAATAGGTGCTTGATAGACTGCGATTGAGGGGCGGTTAGCTCAGTTGGTTAGAGTACTTGCTCGACACGCAAGAGGTCAGTGGTTCGAGTCCACTACCGCCCACCATTGCGAACCGTAGAAAGAACCGTCGAGATGATTGGTCTCATCTCGACGGTTCTTTCTTTCTAATCGCAGGTCAGGCTGCATTCCGGCCTCTTGATCTCGACTCAATTGTGGCGATCAATCATAAAAATCTCCGGCGGCGCGCGTATGTCCCAGGCGACCGTTACATGATGAAGTCTTAGAGCAGGCAGAACCTGGCCTAGGATCTGGGGCTCCCCCAACAATATGTAACCCGGTCCGCTGGCAACCAGATGCAAATGGCCGCTCCGGTCATCACGTCGTAACGTCTCACACCACTTCAGCCATCTGCCTCCCGGTGAGGCTAGAGCTCGCTATTGCCGTAAGTACACCTACGGATGTAGCCTATCTCTAGTCCGGTAAGGACATTAGCTGTTGCCCTTTTATGGGTGGATGATCCGGCATGACCACTCCTGGCACAATCATCGTCATAGCCTTGATCTGGGCCGTCGTGGCCGCCGCCGCGGGATTAACGGCCATCGTGCTGGCGAAAGATAACCAGGCGGTGTTGTTCTCGGTGCTCACCGCCGGGTTGATCGTCATCGCCGGCGCGGCAACCTGGCGCCTGTGGTCTGTGCGGAAGCTATCTGCGGATTAGCGATCGGCGGTGCGGTCTCACCCTGACTATTCGGCCACCACCGAGTTGCGGAGAATCCCGATCTCCGGAATCTCTACCTCCACAACGTCCCCGGGGTGCAGTTGCTCCACGGCGCCGGGCGCGCCGGTTAGGATTATGTCGCCTGGGTGTAGGGTGACGTATTGGCTGATGCCGCTGACGGTCTCGTAGCAGCCATAAGTCATTCCTGAGGTGTTGCCCCGGTCCCCTTCGCGGCCGTTCAATCTGGTAATCACTTCCACGTTATATGGGTCGATATCGGTTTCTATCCACGGACCCACGGGACCGAACGTATCGCTGCACTTCTTCCTCCAGTTGGAAATGTCCGGCGACCAGGAACCTTCGCTGCTGATGTCGTTGCCCACGGTGTAACCAAAGATGAAGTTTGGCGCTTCCTCCGGGGTCACGCGGCGGGTTGGTTTGCCGATGACTATTACCAACTCGCCTTCGTAGTGGACATAGTCGGAATCCGCGGGCAACACCACCTGGTCTTCATGTCCGATCAGGCAGCCAACCGTCTTTTGCCAAGGGCGGAAAATACTTGACTCCCGCCGTATTCGTTCGGCGTCTAGCGCTCCTTCCTGGTGGGCGACGTGGGCGGCGTAGTTGAGCCCCACCGCCCAGAAACCTGTGGGACGGGTTGGCGGCAGGAATTTTACTCGCGCCAACGGATACGACGCCTGGGTAACCCTGTATTCTCCAAAGATGTCGCCTTGAATCACACTCACCCGGTCTCCCTCCACAACCCCGTAACTTTCCCAGTCATTTATGCGAAACCTGGCTAGCTTCATAATGATGCCTCTCTTATTTCAGGCAGAAATCCCTAGGGCGGCGGTCCGGCCCCAGTCTCACCATTGGTGTTCCCAATAATCTCGATATAAGTCCGAACTCCGCTCTTCCCATCCGCACATTGGGGCTACGACCTGCCCGGCGGCATATATTCTACCGCATGTTTGCTCAAAACCTCAGTCCTCAAGCGGGGTTCGGATTAACAGCGTTAACACCGTCCCACATTCGCCTCTTCCCATGGTATTATTATTGCGATTCCGCCGGATTCTCGACCCATGGACCATTTCCTCGTCCGGTTCAAGCGGGGGTATGCAGGTCGAGACGTAAATGTTCACCTATACTGGTTCGAAGGCAGGTGTGAGCTATGGGAACGAAACTTTTATTGGAAACAACGGCCCCCTTCCAGGGACTCCCGGAGTTGGTGGCATTTAACGAGGGGCTTTTCGAGGCGGAGGGTCTGGACGTGGAGTTCAAGGAGCGCGGTCAAAACGCTCCCACAGGGACCGACACCAACGTTACCAATCCCGACTTGGTCAGTCCCTTTATGAGTCATGCCAGCACCTTTGAAACCGGCCAGGCGGGCATGTACAACGCCTGCGAGTGGGGAAACTACCGCCGGGTGCAGGACAGCGATGTGCAGGGACGGCAACTGGGAAGACGGTCCATCGTGGCCTACGGGGCCCTGGTAGTCGCTCCGTCGTCGGACGTGTACACACCGCAGCAACTGGCCAACAAGCTCATTGGGGTCCCCTACTTCGCCGGCACCCATTACCTGTGCCTGTTGATGCTGGAGGGGTTCTTGCCCCGGGACCTCATCAAGACCTGCCTGGCGCCCACCGGCTCAGGCGCCCGATTCCGATCTTTGATGAAAGGTGAGATTGTCGCCACGACGCTGACCGAGCCATACATAACGGTGGCCGAGAAGGCGGGGTGCAGGATCATCGTTATGTCTCCGTTCCACGGCACCGAGGTGGCTACTCCGGGAGTCGACGCGGAAACCTACGCCGCGTTCAGCCGGGCGGTGAACAAAGCCGTCGCGCGTATCAAGGCCGACAAGCGGAAGTACCTGCAATACTTCATCGACTACTACAAGTCGGACCCGGATGTAGCCGCCCTGACGGTGGACGATCTGAGCCCTAGCCGCCTGCAAGTGGTGGAACCTGCCCCCATACCCGAGGAAGAACTGCAGAGGACTTACCAGTGGATGCTGGGCTGGAACATGCTGGACGGCGGCACCGGCGCCGAAGATTTGATCGACGGTGAGAGACAAAGTACGGCCCACGATCTGGCGGCAAGCAGCGGCTAGCTAGGATACAACCGCTCACCGAACTGTTAGCGATATAAGCAGAAGGCCCCCAGGACGTATCCTGGGGGCCTTTTCTATGGCATCGCTTGCTGATCAACCCCACCGCTGGTTTCCCCGCGCAAAGCGCCGCGGGAAGCGGCGGCCTAGTGCATGGGCGAGAACGAAGCGGGAATCAAAATCTTGGTTTCCTGCCTGACCCTGCCAGGAACACCCGCGGGCCAATGGGGCGATGCCGCGGCTTCCTTGCGGACGCGTTCCCGGTCGTCCAAGTCTTTGTATGGCCAAATGTGCATCCACCGGTTCAAGCCGCCAAGCTCGGTGGACATGCCGGCGGCCAGAGGAGAAAACTCCTCCCGGTAGGGGATGGCGTCGGTCCACTTACGGATAAGCTCAGGTATGGAACCGGGCTCATAGGTGTATATACGCATCTCGTAGATATCGCCCAGCTTTTGGTCGCCACCCATTGGACGCATGAATGGGGCGGGAGACCAAATCTCCGAGTTCATGTTCAAGATGGCGCCGTTGTTGGGGGGCGGCCAATGAGTGTCTTTGGAGGCTTCGGCTCGAATCCGCTCCCGCTCACCCAGATTTTCATATGGCCATACGTGAATCACTTGGTTAAGAGGACCAATGTCCACGTGCCAAAAGGCGGCCAGCGGAGAATACTCTTGCCGGTAGGGCAACGCTTCGCCAAATGCTTCCTCGAATTGGGCGACGGTCCCCGGTTTCAGATCGTAGGTACGAACTTCGTAAATCATGGAAACTCCTTTTCCGCTTTGAGTCTGCTCCCCTTCACCAAGCCCGCTCACATTCCCCAGTACCCAAGAGTGGCCCTAGTGTAGCAAACACCTACCGTTGCGGGCAATCGCTGCCAGCTACGAGCTATTTGACTAGGCGCGACATATGTTGATAGCATCGTCAAACACATCCAAGAACAGCCTACCGAAGAGGGTAGCCGAAATGAAAACCAGCACATCCAGGATCCTAACCACCCACACTGGCAGTTTGCCGCGTTCCGAGGTCATGCAGGACCTGCTGCGGACCCAGCAAGACCAACTGGAACTGGACCAGGACATATTTGCCACCGAATCGGAGCAGGCCGTGGCTGATGTGGCCAGGCATCAGGTAGACATAGGAATAGACGTCGTCAACGACGGTGAACAGGGGCGGGCCCAGTACGCAACCTACGTCAAGGAACGGTTGACCGGCTTCGATGGTGAACGGCTGATCCGGTCGCGGCCACGGCTAGACGATGAAGACTTTCCCGAGTTCGCCGTGCAGCAACGTCCATCCTCCAGGAACATCCCCCAACCGGCCTGCACCGGGCCCATCGCCTGGAGTGATTGGCCCGCCGTCCAGAGGGACATCGGCCGCTTGAAAGCCGCGGCGGACCGGGCTCAGGCGGAAGAGTTTTTCATGACATCGGCTTCCCCCGGAGTCATCGCCAATTTCCTGCCCAACGATTTCTACCCCACCGAGGAAGCATACCTTTACGCCCTGGCCGACGTGATGAAGGACGAATATAAGGCCATCGCCGAATCGGGCTTGCTGCTGCAGATAGACTGTCCTGACCTGGCCATGACCCGAGTGTCCCAGTTCTCTCATCTGTCGGAAGACGAGTTCGTCAAGATCGTCGAGCTGCACGTGGAGGTCATCAACTACGCTCTGCAAGGCATACCGGCGGACCGGATGCGGTTGCATCTCTGCTGGGGAAACACCGAGGGCCCGCACCACTACGATATTCCCTTCAAGTCCATCGTCGAAATCGTGCTCAAGGCCAGCCCAATGGGATTATCTTTCGAAGGCGCAAACCCCCGCCATGCCCACGAATGGAAAGTCTGGCAGGATGTGAAGCTTCCCGATGGCAAAGTAATTATCCCCGGCGTGCTGGACACCACCACCAACTTCATCGAGCATCCGGAGTTGGTGGCTGAGCGGATCGTGCGCTACGCTAACATCGTTGGCCGGGAGAACGTGATGGTTGGCAACGATTGCGGCTTCGGGACGTCAGCCTGGGGAAGAAAGGTGGAAACAAGAGTCGCTTGGGCCAAACTGGCATCCATGGTGGAGGGCGCGCGTCTGGCGTCTCAGGAGCTTTGGTAGGGCCCTCACCCCCGGCCCCTCTCCCAGGGGGAGAGGGGTGCCCACGGCCCGTCGACAGGCACAAACAGTGGGTTTAACCGTTCGTAGTGAGCTTGTCGAACTACCCTGGCTGGAATCCGAATATAATTTTAGATTAACGTGAGGTTGGCCGAATCATGCCCTACCAAGAAGCAACCGCCAAGCTGCAAGAGTTGATGCGGCGGAGAGACCGGGTGCTCAGCGTGATGCACCCACCCAGCGCCGCCCTGGCCCGGGTTATGGAAGCCGCTGGGGCGGAGGCCGGGTTCGTGGGCACCAGCGGCGTGGTGGGCTCCTATACCGGCTTGGAGGACGTGGGGACCGCCACCCTCAGCGAATGTATCTTGATCGCCGGCTGGATCGCCCGGGCTGTGAGTTTCCCAGTCATTCTGGACGGTGACACCGGCCACGGCGGCGTCATGGCGGTACGGCGCATGGTGGAGGACTGCATCAAAGAGGGCGTCGCCGGCGTCCGCATCGACGACCAGCCCATCGAAGGAAAGCGGGGTACCGGCACGGCCGGCATGGAGGTTGAGTCCCTGGAAGTGGTCCTGGCCAGGTATCAGGCGGCCGTGGAACGCAAGCGGGAGCTGGACCCCAACTTTGTGGTCATTGCCCAGTGCTATACCGGAGAAGCGGCCAACGGCGGCTACGCCGAAGCCCTGGACCGGATGAAGGCCTACAAAGAGATTGGCGGGGTAGACTGGGTACAGTTCACGGCTCCCAGAGATGTTGACGAGGCCCGGGGGGCCAGGGAGGCCGTGGAGGGACCGTTCTCGATAATGCAGGGCTTCATGAACACGCCTCTGACCAACGACGAACTGCTGGACCTGGGCATCAATATCGCCTGGGTGCCTCAGCCCACCCACCTGGTGACCTACGTGGCGCTGTACGATTACGTTAAAGACTTCATGGACAGAGGCAGCATCGCCTATCAGGATTTCCGGGAGGCCCACAAAGACAACCCTTACGTCAGCGGCCAGTTGAAGATCGGCGGCGCGGAAGTGGCCAAGCAACGAGAACTGGAGGAGAAATACTTCTCCGCCGAGGCCCTGGAAAAATACCAGCGGTCGGCTGGGCGAAAGTAGATCGCCTCTCGGTCCTTTCTCGCAGTGAAATAGCGGGCAGGCAACCCGCCGGTTTCCCGAACATCAGGATGTAACGACGGCTTGAGAATCTAAACAAGAGGGTGAACCATGGCAAAGAACGGCTACAAGATATTCGATTCGGACACTCACGTCGGTCCCCAGGCTGACATTCTCGAACAGTACATGAGCGCCGGGGACCTGGGTAAACTCAAGGAGTTTGAAGGGTTCCTGCGGAAGAACGATAAGACAGGCCACTCCACCTACAACTTCAACACCCGCAAATACGCTCGCCGGCTGGGCGAACCGGAAGCACGGGAGTCCGACGCCAGCGAGTATATGACCGGGTTCACCGCCCAGCACCGGAAGCCGCCCAACCCTTTGTTAGAGGACGACCCCGCCGAGCGGATCAAGGACATGGACCTGGAGGGAGTGGACGTAAACTTGCTGCTGCCATCGGGCTGGTTCGGCGTCTGGACCTCCCAACCGGACACGGCTCTGGAAAATTCGTTCGAAAATTCGTTCTATGAGGCATATCACCGCTGGATGGAGGACTACTGCCAGCCCTTTAGCGACCGGCTGACCGGCGTCATCCTGTGCTCCGCCCGGGACGTGGAGGCCGCCGTTTCGGAGATCGACCGGTGGGGGAAATCCCGCTGGCCAATGGCGGTTTTTGTTTACGCCCCTTACGGCACGCCCCTGGACCATCCGGACCTGGAGCCCATCTGGGCCGCCGCCGCCCAGAACGACCTTTCGATATTGCTGCACACTTTCACCGTGGCCCCGCCCTACGCGCCCGGGGGACTGGACACCTGGGACAACCTCTGGCTTCAACGCTCGGCCGCTCACCCTTGGTGCGGCATGCGTAACATGGCGTCCATCATCGGTTCGGGCGTGATGGACCGTTATCCAGACTTGAGGGTGGGTGTACTGGAAGCGGGACACGGCTGGCTGCCCTTCTGGGTCAAGAGGCTGGACGAACACCAGATATCAATCCCATCGGCTCTCCCAAAACTAGCGCAAACTCCCAGCGAGTATGTGTCCAGCGGGCGGTATTTCCAGAGCATCGAGATGTCGGAAGGGCAGGAAGTCACCAAGAGCGTCATAGACATCTTGGGAGAAGACATCCTGATGTACGCGTCCGACTACCCCCACGGCGAGAGTTGGTTCCCCATCTCCGTTGACACAGTGATGGAATGGGACGGGATTCCGGAGAGCGCCAAGAAAAAGCTGTTCTGGGACAATGCGTTGCGGTACTACCGGAGGTACGGTTCGGGGTAAACAGGTAGCTAGTGCGGGAGGGAGTAGGGCAGACGATTGACTAGAAAGACTCTCTAGCGACCCGCCAAGCGGCGTTTTTCGCTGGCATTACGGGTCTCGACGATGTAGTGCTTGATACGGTCCCGCTCCGTCATGGGCGGGTCGGAGATCCAGTCGTGAAACGCCAGCACTGGGTTGCCTACCGCCGCCAGAATCGCGTCTCCCCGTATTAACGCCCAAATGTGGCCAAGCACCTGGAGCGAAGGTTGGCTCAGTCTGACGCCATTGGCTTTTCCTGCCGGTTTCAGCCCTACTAGCCCGTTGCCGGAGTGGTTAGACGTCTCGACGGGCTGAGATTCTATTTGGACGTGCGTGGTTACCATATGAGCATTCTAACCGCGTGCCGCGTCTAAGCCAACCCGATATCTAAAGTCCCTGCCAAGTGTCGGCGCCCATAACCTGCGCCCAACGCCCGTAGAAACGGCGATGGTTCGCTTCGCTCAGACGGAAATCGCTGGTCCAAGCCTTGAGTTCTTCGTCATAACTTTCGTGGCCCAGTCCCATCTGCATGTTCAATTCGAACTTTCTGGAAACCACCCCCCGGCAGGTCTGGGTGCACTCTTGCCAGTTGTCCATGTCGTCCTGCTCAAAGGTGCCCGAGGGGCCAAATCCCCTGATGCTGGCCAGTCTCAATTGTTGTTTGATGTGGTCCGGCGCCGCTTTATCGGCGAATACCCAGGCCCACACCTCGGTCTTCTCCGGCCCCTTGGGATGCCAAACCCGAAAGGTGTAGGAGGCGGCCCGGAGCATGGAGAAGTTGGGAAACATGGTGCCCACGATGGGGTTGACCCGGCTGGTGCGCTTACCCAGGCGTTGCTCCACCTCGGCGCGGACCTGTTTCTCATACTCCAATATATCCGGTTCCGGAGGCGCGGCCACGTCTTCGGGGCCCAGAGCGATGATGCAGTGGCCGTTCCCCGGAGAGAGGACAGCGCCTTGGGTCGATGCCTTTACCCGGAAGTCTCCGGCGAACCCGGTCTTGATGGCCGAAAGGTGGCTCCAAGCGGTGTGGTAGGCATCGCCGGCAAAGTTCTCCGCAGGCAGCTTCCAGTTGGCGGGAATCGTCCACTTTTGAACTCCCCCCACAACCTCTATCCCACCCTCCCGGCGGTCGAAGAAGCAGTCCAGGTACCAGGCCATCTCACCCAGGTAGTCAAGTAGAGACGGCGCGTCAGGGTCGAAAGTGGCGAAGATCAAGCCTTTATAGTTGTCCAGTTGAGCAACCGGAACCAGGTTCCACTGACTCTGGTCCAGCTCCCCGTAATAGGCGTCCCGTTCGTTGGGAACCGCCATCAGATGGCCGTCGTTGCCATAGGTCCAGCCGTGATATGCGCAACTGAAGGAGGAGGCGTTACCCGAGTCAGCCCGGCAAAGGCGGTTACCCCGATGGCGGCAGATGTTGAGAAAGGCGTTGATCTTGCCCCCCGTGTCCCGCATAACCAACACCGGGTCCTCGCCCATATAGGTGCTGAAGAAGTCGCCGGGTTTGGGTATCTGGCTTTCATGGCAAAGGAACAGCCAGCAGCGGGCAAAGATTTGCTCCAACTCTTGCTGGTATATATCCTGTTCGATGAATATCCGCCGGCTAACCAGCCCGCGCTCTCCATCCACCAAACTACTAACGTCTGCGACCACGACGCACCTCCTGGCGATGTTTCCAGGATTCCGGAGACTAGTATACCCCGAACGCGCCTCCGCCAAAATATGATTTGGCGATTGGCCCGTGGTTGCTGGCACGGCGTTGCGGTGATATAAAGCGGGGGACACTACCGGCCAACACTCAGGAGAATGCCATGCCAGACCTAATCATCAAAAACGGCCTCATCATCGACGGATCCGGCAGCCCCGGTTTTTACGCTGCCGTGCTGGTTACGGGCGACTCGGTCACCATTCACCGGGGGGACGTATCCCAATTGGAGGCCGGGCGGGTGATAGACGCCACGGGCTACGTGGTCTGTCCGGGATTTGTCGACGTCCATTCCCACGCCGGGCTGACTATTCTGGGAGAGCCGCACCACGATCCCAAGGTGCGTCAGGGAGTAACAACCGAGTTGGTGGGCATCGACGGCATCTCCCACGCGCCCTTCAAAACTCAGGATGAGTTGCACCGGTACATCTGGCTGGACTCGGGTCTCAATGGCTATCCGCCCATGCCCGCCGATTGGCTGACCGTCGCCGATCTGCTGAGCAAGTACGATAACCAGGTCGCCATAAACATGGCGTATATCTTGGGCAACTCCCCGGTGCGCATATGGTCGGTGGGTTGGAACGACCGGCCCGCGACGGCCGCCGAACTGGAAGACATGAAGTCGGTTGTCCGGGAGGCCATGGAAGAGGGGGCGTATGGGCTGTCCACCGGCTTAGACTACCCGCCGGGATCTTATGCGGATACGGCGGAGTTGTCAGCCCTGTCCCAAGTAGTGGCATCCTTAGGAGGCATCTATCACACCCACACCAGAGCCAGCCTCCGGTCTCAGGGGCTGATGGCGCCTTGGGAGGAAGCGCTGGAGATCGGCCGGCGTAGCGGGTGCCCGATCCACCTGACCCACTATCGCCAGAGCGCCCAGGGAGTGGGAAGCCATCTGGACTACATCGGTCTGGTGGAGAACGCCCGGGACGAGGGTTTGGACGTTACCTTCGATTGCTATACCTACCCTTATTCAGGCACGATGGTCGCCATCGGGCTGCCCCACTGGGCCAAGGACGGCGGACCGGAACGGTTGATGGCGGCGCTGCAGGATGCGGACGACCGGGCCAGGATGAAACGGGAGATATCCAGAGACCGTTTAGAAAACAACTGGCTGACCAACTTCACCCAGCCCCAAAATCGGCAATACGACGGGCGGTTGCTCACCGATATTGCGGACATGCGGACCCAGGACCCGGTGGACGCGCTGTTCGACCTGCTGGTGGAGGAGAACCTGGGTATCTCAACAGTGGGACTCGGGACCAATCCCCACACCCTGTGGGCCTTCGTTTCCCACCCCATGGGCATGATTGCCAGCGACGCCATCCTATTTGGCGAGTACCCCAACCCCAGGACCTACGGTTGCTTTCCCATAGTGCTGGCCGAGTTCGTGCGCGCGGAGAAGCATCTATCGCTTCCTGAAGCGATCCGTAAGATGACTTCCTTCCCGGCCCAGCGCCTGGGCATCCCCGACCGGGGGCTGCTGCGGGACGGATTCAAAGCCGACATCGTGTTGTTCAACCCCGATACGGTCAAGACCCACGCCACCAAGGAGGACCCCAAGCACTACCCGGTGGGTATAGACTACGTGATCGTCAATGGCCAGGTGGTCATCGACCACGGTGAAAACACCGGCGCTTTGCCGGGCCGGGGGCTGCGGCGGGGCCGCTCTTCTACGTAGTGACTCATCAGAAGCATGGTTCGACAGGCGCACCGCGAACGGAGAAAGTGCGCTTACCGTTCGCACTGAGTTCGTCGAAGGGTTTCACCCCTGGAGGGAGATTCCCCGTCCGGTCCGCTCCCCCCATCAAGTAGACTTAGCGCCACGGCCTTATTCCAAAACTATAGGGAGGTTATTGAAATGCAGAAGGAATTTATCGATCCTCCGGAACTGGGAACTCCACCCAACAACATCTACCACCACGTGGTCAAGGTGGGGAACACCGTCTACATCGCCGGGCAGCTTTCCCGTGACGTCAATGGAAAGCCCATCCACGTCGGCAACGCTGAAGCCCAGACGATCCAGGCGTGGGCGAACCTGGAAGCGGCGGTCAAGGCCGCCGGGGGAACGCTGGCCGACATCGTCAAGACTAATACCTACGTGGTGGGCAGGGAGAACATGGCCGGGGTGCGGGCGGGCCGGGCGATCGCACAGCCGCCGGATGGACGCCCCACCAGCACCACCGTGATAGTGGCCGGCCTGGCCGACCCGGAGTTGGTGGTGGAGGTGGAGGCCATAGCGGTTATCGGCTGATGACGGGCTACCGATTCACCACAGAGACGCGGAGAGCACGGAGTTTTTTAAATTTCTCGCATAAATTCTCTTTGACCTGTGTGTCTCTGTGGCTAATCAGGGGCTTTTAGAATCCTTTGAACCAGGCGGTGAAGTTGTCCGCCTCTTTCTGCGACCCTTCGATGGTTAGACGGCCGGTGGCAACGCCGTGACTGGGGACCAACCGGCCGTAGATCAAGAGGATGTAGTTGCCGGTGTCGCATCGGAAAGTGACGTCGGCGACGCCTTGGCCGGAAGGTTGGATGGAGTATGCGTCATGGGTGACCACAACGTCCTCCCGGACCGTCACGGGACTCGAAATGTCGAAGCGGTACCTTACCGGGGTAGGCAGATCTAGGCCGGGCACGAAGGCGAAGCTCAGCCATCGGGCCACCCGGCCAGCCAGTACCGGCAATGCTTCCTCGGACACCGTCGCATTTTGATCCAGGCCGGAGCGAATGTCCCAACCATGAATCGCCAGCTCCTGAAGTCTAAGGGACACAAAATCTACGATCGGCAAAGGGCCGCGTCGGTGGAAACAGGGTTTGTCCCAATCATCGGCCTTGAGACCGGCTAACACCTGTGCCAAGCCAGCGTATCCAGTGCGGAAGTTCTCCATAAGCCCCATTCCAACCTGTTGATGGGAATCCCGGGCAGCTTGTCCGATGGTTTCAGAGCCGAGCTGGCCGGGGGCCATAAAATCCTGTCCCTCCGGCGGACCTGACTCTCCAGCCACTGCCCGAGTTATGGAGTTGGCCCAAGTGGCGGCACTCCCCGCCAGGTGGGCAACCACGTCGCCGATAACCCAGCTTTCGCAGGCGCTATCACGGGTCCACATCTGCTCGTCAAGCCCGGTCAGAAAGTCGCCCAACCGGGTCGCTTCGTTGTTCACCGTTTGGATCAATAAGTCTGTCTGGCTGCTGACCATGACTGCCTCCATCAGTGTAGGGAATAGTTATTAGGAAGGGTCTTATTTAATTCCCCCAATGCCCTCAAAGTCAATCAAATCGGAAGACCGGTTGGGTGTTGGTGGCCTGGCGGATTATACTCGGCACTGTATCGAGATTCGCGATAGAGCGCCCGGTGTTCAACCGGAGCTAGGGGAAGACAAATGCCTGTACAAGTGGACATCCGCGTTCCGGTTGGCCTTCCGGTGAGGGAGACTGCGGACTTTATTGCCGGTTGCGAAGACGCCGGGTTCGACGGGGTGGGGGTCCACGACCATCAGCACAGTGGCAGAGACGTGTACCTGACCCTGGCTTTGGCGGCGGAGCGTACTTCGACGCTGAATCTGTATCCGGCCACGTCAAACCCGGTTACTCGCCATCCCAGCGTGTTGGCGTCGTTAAGCCACACTCTGGAGGAGTTGGCGCCGGGAAGGATCCGGTTGAGCATCGCACCTGGCTTCCTGTCGGTTGGCAACATCGGCCGTCCCCGAGCCTCGGTGGATACGATGCGCCGGACGATATTGACGATCCGGAGCCTGCTGGCCGGTGAAACTGTGACTTTCAACGGGACTGAAACGAGGCTGAGAAACACCAGTAGTCCACCGACGCCGGTTTACATGACCGCCGCCGGTCCCAGAATGGTGGAACTGGCCGGAGAGGTTGCCGACGGCGCGCTTCTGCTGGTAGGGCTACACCCTCAGGCCATCGCCGCAGCCCGCGAGCGTCTCGAAGCCGGAGCGGCAAGGGTTGGACGTACGCTGGAAGACTTCCACACGATATTTATCACCCCGATGGCCTTGGATGGAGAGGGCCTGGAGGCTTTTCGCTGGCCCCAACGCTGGCTGCGCCCCGGTTTACCTTTCCTAACCTACCCCAGCAGGGCCAACCTGCATTGGCTGAGAGAAGCGGGTATCGACCTTCCTGACTACGTTCAACCCGCGCTGATCGGC
>JAKUQE010000062.1 GCA_022450395.1 Dehalococcoidia bacterium
AACTGTCCGGGCTCGGCCTGCTCCAATGCCGCGACCAGCAGCATCAATGAGAATGCCGCGCCGGTGTTGCCCAGACGTCCGTAAAGGGAGTCCTGTATCTGCTCGTCGGAAAAGCCCAAGCCCCGGGCCAGTTGGCCGTGGCGGCGTCCGTCAGGAGCGTAAAGTGCCACCTTGGCCACATCGCCGGCGGCCGCTCCTTGCTGTTGGAAATAGCCCGACACTGCCTCGCCCAAGATCCGCTCCAACCCCTCTTCAGTGGCAAACCGCTCCTCCCAGGAGCGGACGAAGGGGTCTTGGGCCGAGCGCCAGTTGTCCAATATGTTGTCGGTGATCGAGTAGAAGCCCTCCAAGGACGCTATCGTGTTTTCTTGGGAGACCAGAAACGCCGCCGCGCCGTCTCCTGAATTGCGCTCAGTATCCCCTTTGGGCGCTCCTTGCCGGCTGTCGCTGGCAATCACCAGGACCTGCTTAGCGGAGCCTGCGGCTACCGAGTCCAGTGCCGCTTTGAGTCCGTTGGTGCCGGCGCGCAAAACATCGGTTACGTCGGCGGAGAAAATATCCCGGCGCAGGTCCAGCGCTTCAGCGATGATCGCGGCGCATTGCTTTTCGGCATAGGGAGGCGTAGTAGAGGCGAATATAAGGCCGTCAACGGCCTGCCGGTCCCGCCCGCGCAGGCAGTCCAGCCCGGCGGCCACGGCCATGGTCACGCTGTCTTCGTCGAAATTAGCGACCGAGCGTTCCGTCCCGGAGTTCCACCCAGCCGTGGTGGCGCCCAGCCGGTATCTGGGAACATAGGCCCCATATGCGGCGATTCCTACCAAGATTTGACTCCTGTCCGCCTCTACTTATGTCATGCTAGCAGTTAGGCTACTGACCAGGCAAATTTGCCCAGCCGCCCGTCACGTTGACACTACAAAGACGGTGTGCTAATCCCTGGCGGAATTCCCGATGCTATCTATTAAAGAAAGCGATAACCGAGAAGGAAACGCGGTAAATGCGGCGCTTTAATGTCGATGTATTGACGTGACCGGACCTATTTTTCGTTACCCGGATTGTTTGAAGACAATATATCGTATGCATTATCGTTTCAACGGTGGCGAACTATCTCCAGCGGGACAATCGACTCCAACTGAAATCACCGTCGCCAAAGGAGGCACATCATGTTAAAGGCGCTCGTGGCACTGATTCCCTCGGTAGGACTCGTGTTGTTGTTAGCTTGTGGCGGCTCCGCCGAGCCGACGGTGGCTGCTCCAGTGGCAACTTCCGCTCCGGCGGCAACTAAGATTCAACTCAAGCCCACCAAGGCCATTGAGGCGACAACGGCACCCGTCAAGCCAGCAAGCAGCAGCGGGATTTTACAAGGGGTCACTCTGGCCAAGATTGATATCAAAGACGCGATAATCGAGGATGGCGGGCCCATGAAGGGCACATTGACGATCGCCCAGCACTTTGGCCTCTCGCCCAAATGGGTGGACCCCCAAGATCACATAGAGGCCCTTACTATGCAGCATTATGACTTCCTGATACATGATGCAATGTTCAAAAACATGCCTCAGGGATTGATGACCTACAGCTTGGCCGAGCACGCAGAAGTAGCGGCCGACTGGACCAAAGCCGGCTTCCGTCTGAGGCCCGGGCTGAAATTCCACGACGGCAGTCCCCTAACCACGGAGGACGTGGCTTACACCTACAAGAACTATCGAGGGGTCCAAGCCAAATACTTCCATGACATTCTGGATGATAGCCGTGCCGACGGGGGTATTGAGGTCGTGGACGACCTAACTATAATTTACCATTTCAATAGGACGGTACTTGACTTTCTGTACTCATACAACGGCGCCGGCACTGGAATAGGATGGATCGTCCCCAGCGACTACTATGAAAAAGTAGGTCCAGAAGGCTTCAAGAAAGCACCCATAGGCGCAGGCCCATTTAAATTCATCAGCCAAGATCCCGGCGCTACCATGGAGTTTGACGCCTGGGGCGATTACTGGCGCAGAAAGCCCGGCGTGGCGCACATAACCGTCCGGGGTATCCGAGACGGATCCGCCAGGCTGGCCGGGCTTAAAACAGGGGAATTGGACTTAGCCTATGGGGTATCGACTGCAGCTTTGCTACCCCAGGTCGTAGACGACCCCAACCTGCGGTGGGATCCCAATTTCACGTATCCCTGGCTCCTCTTCTTCCCCAACTGGGAGGACCCGGCCAGCCCCTTTAACAAGAAAGAGGTCCGCCAAGCAGTGAGCCTGGCCATCAACCGCCGGTTCGCCGTGGAAACGGAAACCATGGGTATCGGCATTCCTTCAGGCGACTGGACGGCGCCCATATACCCCGATAGCGTCGAACTCCCGGTTCCCGAATACAATCCGGAGAAGGCCAAACAGCTTCTGGCCGACGCCGGCTATCCCGACGGCTTCGAGATTGACGGCCTGGTCCCTTTCGTCCCCTATTTCTCCCAAGGAGAGCGATACCTGGCTGATCTGGCGGAGATAGGCATCCGTGGTAAGTTGGTCACTATGGAAGGACCTTCCTACCGGGCCGCTAGAGGGAAGGGCCGAGACGGATATGAGGGCAACAGCACCATACTGCACAGCATTTCCGGTGTGCCCGGCGTGGCAACACACACCATTCGAATCTTCGCGACATGCGACTCCCCATCGTCTTTCATCTGCACACCTGAGATAGAAGAGCTTTGGAAGAAATGGCAGTCGGGCGCTACCTGGGAGGAGCGGAACGCAGTCAGCGCCCAATTGCAGAAGATTATCATTGAAAACTATTATGCGGTTCCTATCTTCTGGAACCCCTTCGTCCACGCCATCGGCCCGAGGGTATTGCCCGAAGGAGACGGGTTCCACAAGTATTGGGACACCGACCAAGCGCCGTATCCCTATCCTTGGGAGGTGTGGGAGGTCAAACCGTAGTCTGATAGCATGGGTGGGACAGCAGTGGCGCCCCTGCTCCGTATTCTTCGTCAGGCGCCACCGCTCCCGAAGTTGCGGGCGTGTGTGAATGATTAACGCGGTTGGAGGATCGCCGGTTGGCTCGCCTTGACCCCACCGGAGCGTCCCAACGGAGGCGCCTTAATGATTGAGGAGGGGGATGGGTAGATTCATCGTAACGCGAGGGTTCCAGAGCCTAATCACCCTGTGGCTGCTGGTCACCATCATATTCGTGGCCGTGCGGATCACCGGCGACCCAGCCGATATGATGGCCGAAAGCCGGGGTGACGAGGCTTACAAGGCCCAGTTGAGGAAGAACTGGGGACTGGACCAACCCCTGCACATTCAATACGCCAAGTACATCTTCAACTTGCTTCAGGGCGACATGGGCCATTCTTTTGAAAAATCCCTGGCCGTCAGGGATATATACCTGGCACGCCTTCCCAATTCGATCAAACTAGGTATAGCCGGCTTCCTCATATCCATAGTCCTGGGGATCCCACTGGGTATGTTGTCCGCCATGAAAGTCAACACCCAGTGGGATAATTTGGGCAAGATCTTCGCTCTCCTCGGTCTCTCCGTACCCAACTTCTTCGTCGGTCTGCTGCTAATCATATTATTCGCCGTCGGATTGGGCTGGTTACCCGCCATTGGCAAAGGAGACAGTTTTTTCGATTGGCAACATTTGATCATGCCTGCTTTCTCCCTTGGATGGTACTTTTCCGGCAGCATGGTGCGGATCACCCGCTCCAGTATGCTGGACGTGCTGGGCACCGAATACATCAAGTTGGCCCGGCTGAAGGGTTTGCCCGAATGGGTCGTGATGGCCAAACACGCTCTTAAAAACGCCATGATTCCCGTCCTCACTCTGGCGGGGCTAAACCTGGTAATCATGGTCAACGTAGCCATCGCCATCGAAGTCGTGTTCAACTGGCCGGGGGTAGGTCAGTTGCTCTTCGACGGAATGAGCAACCGGGATTTCCCCATGGTGCAGGGTATAGTGCTCATGAGCGGCGTGATGATCGTGATCCTTAACTTCGGCATAGATATCCTTTACGCTTATGTAGACCCTCGAATCAGGCTAGCGAAGTGAGAAGCCGATGGCGATATTAGCCCCTGAGGCATCTTCCAGGCCCACTGTATCGTTGGTTGGCGTATATACTTGGCGTTTCCTGCGCGAGGCGCCAAAAATACCGTTGACTATCCTAACGGTGTTAGTCGTTTTGGCGGTATTCGCGCCGTGGATCGCCCCCCATGACAAGCTCAAGCCGGTCAAGCCCTCGGCAGAGGATTGCATAGCTTGGTTCGGCATCGAGAAATGCCCGTACATCGACGACCGTCCCCCGTTCTGGGGTAAGGAAGTCAGGACGGTCTCCAATCCGTTGGGAGGAATCCAAAGAATCAAAGTGAAAGAGGGCCGGTTCAACGTCGTGCTCGGTACGGACTATCTTGGGCGCGACATCCTGAGCCGCTTGATCTACGGCGCCAGGATCTCCCTCATGGTGGCGTTGACCGGCACCCTGGCCGCCGGCGTGATTGGTACCGCTCTCGGGATATTAGCGGGCTACCTTGGCGGATGGTGGGACCACATCATCATGCGCATAACTGATGCCTGGCTGACTCTGCCCACCCTTGTATTCGCCATATTATTGTCGTCGATCGCCGGACCCAGCATCAAGAACGTCATCATCATTCTTGCGGTGGTCTTTTGGAGCCGGTACGCCCGCTTGGTGCGGGGAGAGGTATTGGCGCTGCGGGAGCGGGATTTCATCAAGCTGTCTGAGGTGACCGGGGTTAGCACGTTCCGTATCATATTCCGTCACCTGCTACCTAACGTGATGAACACAGTAATGGTGTTCTTCACCCTGATCGTCGGTGTGTCCATTATCATCGAAGCAAACCTCAGCTTCCTGGGAGTTGGAGTACCACCGCCGGAACCGGCCTGGGGACTGATGATTTCTCAGGAACGGGAGTCGCTGATGGAGGGCAAGTGGTGGCTGGCCGTTTTCCCGGGGATCTGCATAGCCCTATTAGTGCTTTCGGCCAACATGTTCGGCGACTGGCTACGCGTGAAGCTAGACCCTCAACTGAAAAACCGGTAGGTCTTCTGCTTACGGGCGTCTGATTCTCAAGATCCAGACAGCGTACGGAACACTCCCGGTCTCCCTAAACCCCTCTTATGCTCCACCCATCACCGGTGACGGCCTGATTTCTACCGGCCGCTAAGCACTAGGTTCGCTTGACCCTTGTGGGGGTCTATGTTTTACTGAACCCGGCGCGACACCTGCCGCTCAAAAACCGCCTCCGGTTGTTGCGGTTGAATGGCTGGGGCGCAAAATTCCGGACAAGGCCGTGAGGAAAAGATGGAATTCGGAATGTTCATGGACTTCTACAGTACCCCTGGACTCACTCAAAACGAGGTGTTCCGGGAGGCATTCGAACTGGTGGACCTGGCCGAAGAATCGGGCCTGGACTCGGTGTGGCTGGGGGAGTCGCATTTTAACCCCAACCGCTCGGTACTTTCGGCGCCCATCGTCGTGGCCAGTTCGATCGCGTCTCGAACCAAGAGGCTCAAAGTCGGCATGGCGGTACAGGTCTTGCCCCTGATCAATCCCCTGCGGATCGCCGAAGAAGCGGCGACCGTGGACCAGATCAGCGAAGGCCGATTCGAGTTCGGCGTGGGACGCAGCGGCAACGTGCGGGCTTACGAAGTCATGGGGATCCCCTACGAGGAAAGCCGGGAGCGATTCCAGGAAGCTCTGGAGATTATTCTGGAAGCGTGGAAGGGAGAACCCTTCTCCTATGACGGCAAGTTCAACCATATCGAAAACGCGACAGTGTCCCCATCGCCTTATCAAAAGCCCCACCCAGTGGTACGCATCGCATCCAGCGGCGAAGACAGCTTTGCGCGGGTAGGCCGCCTGGGTTACCCCATATTCCTCTCCATGCGTGGCATGGACGTCAACGATCTGGAAACTAATCTCAAGGAGTACCACAAGGCCTGGAAAGAGGCTGGACACCCCGGCCAGGGTGATATTTCTGTCCGCATTCCGGTGTACATCGGCCTGTCCGAAGAGTCCGCCGTACAGGAACCGAAAGAGTCTATCGAGGCCTATTTCTCCCGGATGCGCCGGTTTTTCGACGAAAACGAAAACGTTGGCGGAGACACCGAACGTAACGCTTCGAGGCGGTCCCGGGCCCAGCGAATGGCCAATATGACCTACGAAGATATCCTGGACACAAAAGTGATCTTCGGGACTGCCGAATCGGTGACCGAGAAATTGGCCCAGTTCAAGGAAACACTTGGGTTGAGCGCGTTCACCGCCGAGTTGAATCCCGGCGGGCAACTCCCCAAAGAGGCGGTGTACCGCAGCCTTAAGCTACTGACCGAAAAGGTCATGCCGGCGTTCGCGTAGCGGTCAGCCGTCAGCGCTCAGCTATCAGCTATTGGTCTCAATTGGTCGAGAATAACCAGTTTATCCCTTTGGGATAGGTCACATTTACAATGTATTGTCTGAACGCTGACCGCTGACAGCCGATAACCGATAGCTCAATATTGGAGAAGCAACGTGAAGATCGCAGTCCTTGACGATTACCAAAGTGTGGCATCGGAGATGGCCGACTGGTCCCAGGCGGGTTCAGGACATCAGGTTGAATACTTTCACGACCATATTTCCGATGAAGATGCCTTGGTGGACCGGTTGAAGGACTTCCAGATCGTGGCTGGGATGAGAGAACGCACCGGATTCCCCAGGTCGGTTCTCAGCCGTTTACCCGAATTGCGCCTCTTGATCACTACCGGAGGCCGCAACGCCGGGTTCGACGAAGCGGCGGCAACCGAGCTGGGTATCGTTCTCGCCGGCACCGGTGGCGCCGGTGAGGGACCCACCGAGCTCACTTGGGGATTGATCATCGGCATTCTGCGTCAGATCCCTCAAGAGGACCAGCGGACCCGCCAGGGTCAATGGGGCACTACCCTGGGCGTAGGGCTAAAGGGCAAGAACCTGGGCCTTATCGGTCTCGGACACATCGGATCCCTGGTGGGCCGGGTGGGCAACGCCTTCGACATGAACGTGATCGCATGGAGCCAGAACCTGACGGCAGAGCGGGCGGCCGAGTGCCAAGCAACCCTGGTAGACAAAGACACTCTATTCCGTGAGGCCGACATCGTGTCGGTCCACCTGCGGCTCAGCGACCGCACCCGGGGCCTGGTCGGGGCCAGGGAGCTGGGTTTGATGAAACCCACGTCCTACTTCATCAACATCTCCCGGGGACCCATCGTCGATGAGGCTGCTTTGGTCGACGCGCTGCAACGCAAGGCCATCGCCGGAGCCGGTTTGGACACCCTGGACGTGGAGCCCCTGCCCAAGGACCACCCATTGTTGAAGCTGTCCAACACGGTGATCACACCCCACGTGGGCTACGTAACCGAGGAAGCATACCGGGCGTTCTACGGGGGCGTGGTAGAGGACATCCGCGCTTTCTCCAGCGGCGAAGCCGTCCGGGTTATCAACCCAGAGGTGCTGGAATCGCCCCAGCTTCGAGGGCCGGTCTAGATCAGGATAACGTCTGGCCTTTGATCTGTTCCAGCCACCACCAGAGCCGGTGCCAGACCAGCCGCCTCTCCCCATCGGTCAGCGGCCGCCCCAGCTCCTGGCGGCAAGCGGCCACGCCTTTGCCAGCCAGGTGGCCCCAGCAGCCCGGCTCTTCCCGCATCCAGCCCACAACCTTTTCCTGATTGTCCCGGATGATACCGCCCAACATTTCGTCCAAAGCGGCGGGTTCTAGGGATGTTTCATCCATGATTCGAGCCTTCGCGTCGCTCCTTAACGCCGGTGGAGTTAAAGATTCATAGAGTCGCGGATAGCATGATAATGCCGCGATAAACAGTTGTCAGGAATGGAGGATTTGGGGAACCAACAAGGTGGTAGGACAATCGTGGCTAAGGCAGCCGGAACGGAGCCTTCATGACCCGGACCGAATCGGCGGTCTGGACGGGACCGGAACAGGTCAGCCGCCGCCGACGGGCCGAACAATCTCCAGAACGTCCCCATCCTGCAGTTTCACCTGGGGGAATTCCTCTTTCTTGAGGACCTCGCCATTGTATCCAACGGCCACATGCTGCATGTTCACACCGAAGGATTCCAGGTAGGTCGCCAAGTCGACGCTTTCGTCCAGCGACCTTGGTTTGCCGTTCACCTTCAGATTAATCATCCCACCCGGGAACCTCCTCTAGTTTCCCCCTGCATGACGGGCGAACCACCCGGCCAAGCTTGCAACATCGCTTGTTTCAATCGGCGGGCTGCTGCTTCCGGGTCCGCCGCGTCCAGAATGCTGGTGATGACGGCGATACCCGCCGCGCCGGCCGCCAGCACGTCGCCCAAATTTCCTTCATTGATGCCACCTATTCCGATGACCGGCAGGTTACACCGCCGGGAGATCTGACGCACCAACTCGGGTCCTGCTGGAGTGGCGCCTGGGTGGGAGCGGGTCGAATATATGGTGCCCACAACGAGAAAGTCGGCGCCTTGGGTCATTGCCTCACCGGCTCCAGCCACGGAGTGTACCGACCTACCTATGAGGAACTCCTCACCAAGGATGTCCCTGGCGTTGGCGGTGGGCAGGGCTTCTTCTCCTAACTGAACGCCGGATGCGCCCGCGGCGAGGGCAACGTCGACTCTCTCGTTGATCAGTAAGAGAGCACGCCCGGCCACGGCAGCCTTAATCTCTCCGGCCAACTCCAGCAGGGAACCACCGGGCAGGTCTTTCTCACGTAACTGAACCATATCGACGCCACCGGCTACGGCGGCGGCAACCCGGTGGACCAAGTTTTCCGGGTCGCCCAACGTCCGGTCGGTGACCAGACATAGACAAGGCTGGGAGACCGGTCCAGGCATCAGGGTTGGGTTTAGGCCTTTACCGGCTGGGGCACGTCGGTTGCCGGGCTACTAGGGATGGCATTAACCCGAGTGGCTATCCGGCCCGCCAGGTATGCCTTCCGGCCTGCGTCCACCCCGTTCTTGAACGCCTCAGCCATCAACGCGGGATTCTCAGCTTGAGCGATGGCGGTGTTAACCAATACAGCGCCTGCTCCCAACTCCATGGCGTGGGAGGCGTCCGAAGGCACCGCTAGTCCGGCGTCCACCACGACCGGCACTTTAACCTGTTCAAGGATGATCTTCACTTCTTCGGTGGTGTGGATCCCCTGGCCAGAGCCGATGGCCGAACCAAGGGGCATCACCGTGGCGCAGCCCACCTCTTCAAGCCTCATGGCCAGGGTCGGGTCGGCGTGGATGTAGGGCAACACCACAAAACCTTCCTCAACCAACTGACGAGCTGCTTCTAGGGTGGCCGCGCCGTCTGGGAACAGGTATTTGGCGTCGGGAATCACTTCCAGCTTAACGAAGTCGGTTCGGCCCACTTCCCGGCCCAGCCGGGCGATGAACAAAGCCTCTTCAACGGTGGCGCAACCGGCCGTGTTGGGAAGGATCTGGTACTTGTTCCAGTCGATATAGTCCAGAATGGTCTTTTTAGTAGGGTCGTCCAGGTCCAAGCGCCGGATGGCTACCGTAATCATCTCCGTTCCCGAGGCTTCAACGGCTGCGACCATATCTTCCATCGTACGGTATCGTCCGGTCCCCAAGATGAGCCGCGATTTAAAGTGTTTCCCGGCAATTACTAGATCGTCTGACATCGCTAATGTGTCCCCCGTTTTATATCAGCCAAGTGAACCCCAGATGAACCTGTCGATAAATCCCTTAATAAAACAGACCGCCAGGTAGGGACCTGGCGGTCGTCGCTTCAATCAACATTATCGTCCAATCCCTACACCGGCATTATCCGGGTCAGGTACAGACGGTCGGCGACGATCCTTGGTCACCCTCTCAGCCTGGCTTACCCAAGCTCCCGCAAAAACGGTCCGTATGTCCTTGGTACAAGCCTAGCTTATCATTCCGGTCAATGTGAGTCAACGTAATATACACTCGGTCCCCGTCCACCTTGGCCAGCCGCTGGACACGCCGCCGGAGGCTTGCTGGTAGGGCGCCGAGGCATGCAACGGGGTCAGAGTTGGAACTCTCGCAATGATGGCGAAACGGTCAGTCGGGCCCCGGTGAGCTCCTGGACCTCTTCGGCCGTCCAACCCGGAGCCACTTCTTCCAGAACCAGTCCCTCGGTGGTGCGGCGGATCACCGCCAGATCAGTCACTATCAAGGACACGCACTCTTTGCCGGTTAGCGGCAGATCGCACACCTGGACGATCTTGGGATGATTTTCACGGTCGGTATGCTCCATGGCGACGATGACGTCCTTGGCCCCGGCGGCCAGATCCATCGCCCCTCCCACGTTGCCGACACCCCGTTGGGGCAGCATCCAATTGGCTATATCGCCTTTGGCCGACACTTGGTGGGCGCCCAGCACGGTAACGTCGACATGCCCTCCTCGAATCATGGCGAACCCATCGGCGGAGTTGAAGAAAGCCATACCCGGTACGGGCTTCACGAACTGACCTCCCGCGTTGATCAAGTCGATGTCCTCTTCCCCCTCATCCGCCAGCGGCCCGCAGTTCAACACGCCGCTTTCGCTGTGGTAGAAGACCGTTCTACCTTCGGGCACGAAACTGGACACCAAGGTCGGTATGCCGATGCCCAAGTTGACGTAGCCGCCGTCGGGCAACTCTTGAGCCACCCGCATGGCGATGATTTCCCGGTCTAAACGAGGTTTATCGTTTTCATGAGTCATGGAACTCTTCTCCTACCGCCTCGCATCGGATCAGATTTAGGCGAATCACCCCTACTCATAGCCCAGAAAATCCGGGGGGCGCAGCACGATTCGGTCTATGTAAACACCTGGTGTGACTATCTCTTCCGGATCAAGTTCCCCTGGCTCCACCACCTGGTCTACTTCAATGATCGTGATCCGGGCCGCCGGCGCCATGACGGAGTTGAAGTTGCGGGAGGTCCCCTTGTAAACCACGTTCCCCAAGGTGTCGGCCTTGTACCCACGGATCAAGCAGAAGTCCGCCCGCAAAGCCTCTTCCAGGACGTATTCTTTTCCATCGAAGACGCGGGTTTCTTTCCCGTCAGCTAGCTGGGTCCCGGCCGCGGTGGGAGTATAGAAGGCAGCGACACCGGCCGCGCCCGCTCGAATGCGCTCCGCCAGCGTTCCCTGGGGCACGACTTCCACTTCAACTTCCCCACGCTGCAAGGCCAGTTCAAATGAACTGGGACGAGAGGGAGAGGGCGACACCGGAAAGGACGCCACGGCTTTCTTGATCTGGTGGTTATCGACCAAGATGCTGTGGTCTATGGCCAGCCGGCCCGGCGGTGTTCCAAATCCAATCACCCGGGCCACGCCCGCCGTGTTGGAGATTAACGTGAGACCGCCGACTCCATGATCTCGCAAGGCCACCATCAGATAGTTGGGCATGCCGCCGAGACCAGCGAACCCGTCGATCATGATCGTCGCGCCTTGGGGCAGATCATGAATCGCGGCAAGCCCGCTGGAATAGACCTTGTTGGGCGGTTCAGCAACCACCGGCTCAAACGACATCTCGCGCAAGTTAGACGCCAAGATTAACGGCGCGCCGGTGATGGCCGTAACGTCGCCGGCCTGCCAGCCGGGAGCCACTTCTTCCAGCACCAAACCTTCCTCACCCACCCTTAAAACCGCCACATCGGTGATGATTATGTCAACACACCCGGCCCCGTCAACGGGGAGGGTGCACTGACTGACGATGTTGGCACTTCCATCCGCTCTAGTGTGGCCCATGATCGCGATCACCCGGCCGGGGCCGTTGGCCAGGTCCCAGGCCCATCCCGGCGAGAATAGACCCGGCGTGGCCGCGGTGGTCCAGTGGCTGAAATCTCCCTGAGCGGAGACCTGCGCCGGTTGAAGCACCACGACCCCGGCGTAGCCGCCGCGGACCAACGCCGCCACGTCGATGGTGCTTAACATAGATCCGCCGGGGATCAAGTCGACGCCCTGACCGCCGGAATCCACAACGGTCTGCCCCTGGCCCGCAGTGGCCGCCGAGGCTTGGTATCCCAGACCTCCGCCCTCGGATAGGAACAGGATCTGGGAACCCGGCCGCGCCTGGCCCGCCACCAGGCCAGGTAATCCCGAACCCAAAGCCACGGCACTGCCGGGCCTCAGCTCTTGGAAAACCCGCTGGGCCATCTGTTGATTATCGAGTCTTGACGGGGTGGTCATGCTATTTCCGTCCCGGCTCCAGTCATGGCGGTCATTACCTCTGATATGGCCTCAAATTCGAAATCCCTTTGAACCGGCTGTGCTGTCCTTCGACAGGCTCAGGACGAACGGGGCGAAAATCTACTGCGTTCGTGGTGAGCTTGTCGAACCACCCCTGCAACCTCAGCTAATCCGCCTGCAGCACCACGCGGTTAACGAAGATTCCGGGGGTAATCACTGCCTCAGGGTCGATACCGCCCGGCTCGTGGACCAAGGACACTTCGGCGATGCTGACGCGTCCCGCCATGGCCATTACTGGGTTCCAATTCCGCTGGGAGCCCCGGTAGATCAGATTACCAAGGGTGTCGGCTTCTTCGGCCCGGAGCAGGGCGAAATCAGCCCTAAGGGCGCTTTCGAAAACGAAATCTCGGTCCCCGAACCTTCGGACCTCCTTGCCTCCTAGGAAGCGGTCGCTCGGGGCGGCGGGTAGGAAGACGCCGGCAAGACCCGCTCCCCCGGCCCGCAGCCGTTCGGCCAAGACACCCGGTGGGACCGTTTCAACATCCATCTCCCCGGACTGCCAAAAGGCCGCCACGGGTCCACCGGAGCCAGAGTAAAAGCCCAAGGGGGCGATCAGTTTACGCACCTGACCGTTGGCTATCAGCTCGGCCACGTCCATGATTTCAGGTGATTGGGGCCAGGCGCCCTGGCAGATGCAGGTGAGGCCGTCCACTCCGTTGGACACCAAGGCGCGCAGTAGACCCTCCGGCCGTCCCCGACCGGCAAAACCTCCGATAAGCACCGTTGCCCCTTGCGTGATGTCAGCCAAGGCAGCCTCCGGCGACGGGTAGACTTTTCCCTTGGCGACGGTCGAGCCGGAGTTTTCTCTGGGATCGCTCATCTACTACCTAGACATCGATTGGCCCGGACATTAAACGACCGCCCCGATGACTCGGGGCGGTCGTGCAAGTAGCTATGGAATGGGTCCGCCGGTTAGTAATCCATCGGCGGCATCGCCGGAGCGGCGGGTTTGTCCTGGGGAATCTCGGTGATCATGGACTCGGTAGTCAGCACCATGCCCGCCACGCTGGCTGCGTTTTGCAGGGCCGAGCGAGTCACCTTGGCCGGGTCAACGATTCCGCGTTCCAGCATGGGGCCGTATTCCCCGACATCGGCGTCGTAGCCGTAGTCGTCGGCCTGCTGCTTGATTTCGTTAAGCACCACCGCGCCTTCAAAGCCGGCGTTCTCGACGATCAGTTTGAGCGGCTGTTCCAATGAGCGGCGGATGATGTCCACGCCCACCTTTTCGTCGGCGGACAGGTCTCCGATGTCGTCCAGAGCCCGCTGGGCCCGGACCAAGGCGACGCCACCCCCGGCGACGATACCCTCTTCAACCGCGGATCGCGTGGCGGACAAAGCATCCTCCACTCGAGCCTTGCGCTCTTTCAGTTCGACCTCGGTAGCGGCGCCCACTTTGATGACGGCCACACCGCCGGAGAGCTTGGCCATGCGCTCCTGCAGCTTTTCCCGGTCGAATTCTGAGGTTGTATCTTCGATCTGAGTCTTGATCTGGCCGATGCGGGCCTGGATGGCTTCTTCGGAGCCTTTACCTTCCACGATGGTGGTCTCGTCCTTGGTCGCCGAAACGCGCCGGGCCTGCCCGAAGTCTTCCAACTCGGCATTGTCCAACTTCCGACCGGTTTCCTCGCTGATTACTGTGCCACCGGTAAGGATGGCGATGTCTTCAAGCATGGCCTTGCGGCGGTCGCCGAAACCGGGGGCCTTTATCGCCAGGATGTTTAGGGTGCCCCGCAGCTTGTTAACCACCAGGGTAGCTAGGGCCTCCCCGTCGACGTCTTCTCCGACGATGACAACGTTTTTCTTGCCTACCTGAAGCAGCTTCTCCAGAGCGGGCAACATCTCCGCGACTGCGGAAACCTTTTTATCGGTGATAAGAATCGTTGCGTCTTCAATCACCGACTCCATGCGGTCAGCGTTGGTGATGAAGTAGGGGGAGATATAGCCACGGTCTATCTGCATGCCCTCCACGTACTCGATCTCGTCGGACATGCCCTTGGACTCTTCCACGGTGATCACGCCGTCTTTGCCAACTTTTTCCATGGCATCGGCGATGGTTCCGCCAATGGCTTCTTCGTGGGCAGAGAGGCTCGCAACTTGGGCGATGCGCTCCCGAGTTTCCACCGGCTGAGACATCTTGCCCAGCTCTTCCACTACCTTGGCGACGGCCTTGTCGATTCCCCGTTTAATGGCCATGGGGTTGCTGCCGGCGGTGACATTCTTGAATCCATCGTTGATGATGGCTTGCGCCAACACCACTGAGGTAGTCGTGCCGTCACCGGCGGCGTCGTTGGTCTTGGTAGCAGCCTCTTTGAGCAGTTGAGCACCCATGTTCTCGAAAGGGTCGGGTAACTCAATCTCTTTGGCGATAGTCACGCCGTCACTACAGACCTGGGGCGGGCCAAAGGACTTATCCAACACCACGTTGCGTCCCTTGGGACCCAGGGTTACTTTAACCGCAGCGGCTAGGCTATCGATCCCAGTCCGGAGGGACTTACGAGCCTCTTCCGAATAAGAAATCTTTTTTGCGGGCATCCTTTCTCACCATCCTTATACGCATAAACCCGGAGACTAGAAGCGGCCCGAAGGTCCGCTGGGTTGATTAACCGATCTTGGCCAGAATGTCGCTCTCCCGGAGAATCAGGAACTCTTCGTCGCCGTCCTTATACTCGGTCCCGGCGAACTTGGAGTATATGACTTTATCTCCCTTGGACAACTCCATGGCGATGCGGCTGCCGTCATCGCTGACGCGTCCCGGCCCTACCGCCACCACCTCTCCCTCCTGGGGTTTTTCCTTGGCGGTGTCCGGTAGAAATATTCCGCCTTTGGTCGTTGATTCTTGCTCGATGGGCTTGACGACTACTCGCTCGCCCAGTGGCACAAAGTTTGCCACGTTTACCTCCCTTGTCCTTTACATTCTTAAACTCGGGCCATTGCCCGTTAGGCGCACTTTTGGCACTCAATGTGGCGGAGTGCTAAGTTATGGTAAATGAGCTACTGACCCTTGTCAAGAGACGGTGCGGGCCATACTATTTAGCTGCCGGACCGGCGGTCCAAGCCGGTATCCCGCACCCCCAAAAAAGTGCGAGAAATGGCCCGGGGAAGGACGCGATTCCATACCGATTCATACATCACCAACAGGACGGCCCGATAGCCACCGTGACCCTTTCGCGGCCCGGGCTCTCCAATCGAGTCAGCCTCGAGATGGCAACCGAGCTGCGCGAAGTTTGCCAGGCGATACAGGCGGATGAGAACATTCGCTTGGTGATTCTCACGGGCGAGGGAGACCAGTTCTCGGTGGGTCGCGAGGCGTTGCCGGAAGACCTGTCCGGCAGTCCCGCAAGCGTTAGCCTGGATTGGCTGAAGGGCATCCAAGCCGCTTCGGCCATCGCGGCCATCAAGGTGCCGGTTATCGTCGCGGTCAACGGCGACGCCATGGACCAAGGATTGGAGTTGGCCATCGCCGGGGACATCAGGGTTGCCTTGTCAGGTTCCAAGTTTGGCTTGACGGACCTGGCCGCCGGAGCCTTCCCTTGGGACGGCGCCACCCAAAGGCTGCCCCGCTTGGTAGGCCCAGCTTGGGCTCGGGATATGATTCTCACGTCCCGCATAATCGACGCTACCGAGGCGTTAGCCATTGGCCTGGTTAATCGGGTGGTCGACAGCGGTCGATTAATTGAAGAGACACGAATTCTGGCCGAGAGTATCCTGGCAGGGGGCGCCATCGCCGCGCGCTACGCCAAGGAAGCAGTTAATCAGGGGGCGGACCTGACGCTAGATCAGGGCCTACGTCTGGAGGCCGACTTGAACGTGCTGCTCCAGAGCACCGCCGACCGCGCCGAAGGCATCAAGTCATTCTTGGAGCGGCGTCCTCCCCGGTACACGGGAACGTAAAATGTCAGCTATCAGCCGTCAGCTTTCAGGTAGAAAATTTCCGGAAAGGAGTCTAGCTGGGTGAAAGTTAAACTGGACCTGCACACCCACGTATGGGAGGCATTCAACTTTCAACCGCCGTCTTTGAGCATCGCGGAGAAAGTCGTGGCCCAGATCAAGTCTCAGGGTATCGACGGAATCGCCATCACCGACCACCACAATAAAGAGTGGTCCATGGAGTTTCGGGACCTGGTGGATAAACACTTTCCCGGCGAGGTCATAATTATCCCCGGTTGGGAGATTGAGATACGTCCACCCCAAAATCCCTTCGATGAGTACCAAGTCAGCGAGCTATTCCTGGACAACGGTGGGGTTTTCCGGATCTACTGCCATCCGGGATACTACTCGCCCAACATCATCATCGAAGAGAATGTGCACGGCATAGAGATCGACAACTACATCCACAATTGGCACATCCGCAAACCCCAAGTGGCGGAGATCGCCAAGGCCCACGATCTTCTGTTGGTGGAGGTCAGCGACGCCCACAATCTTGAGAACATCGGTCTCCGGCACACCGAGGTCGACCTGGACGAACTCTATCGCCGGGCTTCCCCGGCCGGGACACAAGGTTAGGGGCGGCATGTCCGGGTTCGACACATTACTTTTCGACAAGACGGACGGCGTGGCCCGCATCAGCCTGAACCGTCCGGACGTTCTGAACGCCTACAACATTCAGATGCGGGACGATTTTTCCCAGGTGCTATCAGCGGTGCAAGACGACCCAGACATAGGCGCCGTGCTGATCACCGGAGAGGGCAGAGCCTTCTGCGCCGGAGCCGATCTGACCGAGTTCGGCACGGCCCCGTCCCAAGAGGTAGCCCGCCGCGTGCGCTGGCAACGGGATGTTTGGGGACAGTTCCTAAGTCTGCGCAAGCCGATAGTCGTTGCGGTCCACGGTTACTGCATCGGCTCTGGCCTGGAGATCGCCTTGTTGGGCGACTTGCGCCTAGCCGCCCAGGGGACTATCTTTGCTCTGCCTGAGGTGCAACTGGGGATGATTCCAGCGGCGGGAGGGAGCCAAACCTTGCCCAGAAACACCCGGCAAAGTGGAGCGATGGACGTCCTGCTCACCGGCCGGAGATTCGACGCGGCGGAGGCATTGGCCATGGGCCTTGTGACCCGTCTGGCGGCTCCGGAAAACCTGCTGGAAGAGTCGATGGATGCAGCCCGCCGTCTAGCCGAGTTGCACCCCGATACCGTCACCGCAGCTAAATCCGCTTTGAGATTGGGCCAGGACTTGCCGCTGGCCGAGGCTTTAGATATGGAAACTAGACTGGCCGGCGGTGTCTTGAGATAACGTTTCTCAGGCCAGTAGCAGATATAAACCCGTCGTCGAAAAAGAAGATGGAACAGGCAAGATTGAAGACCGCCCAGGAGAGAATCTAATGAATACCTCAGAATTTTTGATGATTTCCACCGCCATCGTCCCGGATCGCCCGGTCATGTACTTCGACGGCGAAGCCACCACTTTCGCCGAGTTCCAGGAGAAGGTAAATAAACTGGCCAACGCCCTGTCAGACCAGGGCGTGGCCGCCGGCGACCGGGTAGCCATGATGCAGGTCAATACGCCACACTGCATCGAGCTTTACTTCGCCGCCGCCCAACTGGACGCCATCTACGTTCCCATCAACTTTCGGGCCAAGTCCGAGGAGTTGAAAATAATGCTGGATATCGCCCAGCCCAGCATGCTGTTCATCGGAGAGCGATACCTGCCATTGATCTCGTCCCACGAAGGGATGCCCGCCGATCGGGTAGTCGTATTGGACGGGCCGGCCACAGATGGAAGGATCAGCTATGACGATCTGGTTGCCGGCGCCATGGCCGATCAACTTCACTTCCCGGAGTCGGACGATGATGACACCACGGTAATAATGTTCACCGCCGGCACCACCGGAGTACCTAAGGGCGTGATGCTGAGCCACGAAAGCTTCTCCGGGCTGCTGTTGTCCACGGTCAACCCGGCCGACCCGGATGTTGAAGAGACCAATCTGGTGACCGTCCCTCTTTACCATATCGCCGGCCTTCAGGCCTCCCTGGCGGCGATATACGGCGGCCGAACCATGTTGATAATGCGCCAGTTTGAAGCCGAAGAGTGGATGAGCTTGGTCCAGACCTACCGCGCCGACCGCGCCATGCTGGTGCCCACCATGTTGAAGCACGTCATGGAACACCCCAAGTTCGAGGAGTTCGATCTTTCCTCCCTGGATGTCATCACCTACGGCGCGGCACCCATGCCCATGGAGGTGATCAGGGACGCCATCAATAAATTCCCCGGAGCCCGGTTTATCAATGCCTTCGGCCAGACCGAGACCGCCTCAACCATCACCATGCTGCCCCCGGAAGACCACGTGCTGGAGGGGACGCAGGAAGAGATCGATAAGAAACTCCGCCGGCTGACCTCTATAGGCAAGCCATTGGAAGACGTGGAAGTACAGATAGTCGACGAGGAAGGCAACACCGTCGCCTCGGGAGAGGTAGGCGAGATCGTGGCCCGAAGTTCGCGGATGATGCGTGGCTACTGGCAGCAGGAGGCCGCCACCCAAGAAGCCCTCCGCTCCGGTTGGATCTACACCGGTGACCTGGGTTACCAGGATGAGGACGACTACATCTACCTGTCGGGCCGGGCCAAGGACTTCATAAAGAGGGGCGGGGAAATGGTCTCGCCGGAAGAGGTGGAGCAAGTCCTCATGTCCCACCCCAACGTGGACGACGCGGCGGTCATCGGCATACCTGACGTGGAGTGGGGCGAGGAAGTCCGCGCCGTGGTAGTCGGACGGGAAGGCGGTGTGGACGAAGACGAGCTGATCCGATACTGCAACGAGCGTCTATCCAGCTTCAAACGCCCCCGGTCGGTGGTATTCATCGACGAATTGCCGCGAAACGTCATGGGCAAAGTGCTCAAGCGGGACCTGCGGGAGCAATACGGTTTAGGCCTGTTTAGCCACAGAGACACGGAGAACACAGAGAATTAATTAGATTTTATCTCCGTCCCCTCTGTGTCTCTGTGGCAATCCTGCCGGGAGATAATCAAGGATGAAGATTGGGGTTATGGGAACCGGAGGAGTGGGCGGTTATTTTGGCGGGCTTTTGGCCCGGGATGGGCATGACGTTACCTTTGTAGCCCGCGGCGCCCACCTGGCGGCGATTCAGCAGCACGGTTTGAAGGTGGAAAGCACCAATGACGGCTCCTTCACCGCCCCGGGCAAAGCCGTGGAAGACACCTCCGAGGCCGGACCTCAAGACCTGGTGCTTTTCAACGTCAAGAT
>JAKUQE010000063.1 GCA_022450395.1 Dehalococcoidia bacterium
ATCGAGTTGCGAGACAGCCTCGGAACAGACGCGGCTTTGTATTTTATCGTCGGAGTAGATATTCTGAGCCGGTTTCAAGACTGGAAGGAGCCGGAGCGGGTACTGGAACTGTGCAATCTGGTGGTGGTGAACCGTCCGGGCTACGAAGCTTTCGACTGGCCTGCCTGGCTAGGCAGCTTTCCCCAGGCCGCTGACCGGTCGACACGGTTGGATACGACCATGGTGGATATAAGCGGGACTGAGATTCGGCGCCGGGCAGAGCAAGGGAAATCGGTGCGCGAGTTGGTCCCTGACTCGGTGGCGGAGTATATTCAAGAACGGAACTTATACGCGCGGCAATAGCTCAGATACGTTCGTATGAATCTGGGAGGTGGAGTAAGTGAGCGAAGGGGTTGACCGTCTTCTCCAGTTGGCATTGGAGAAAGGCGCGCTGAAGTACGGAGACTTTACCCTCACTTCGGGCAAAAAGAGCACCTATTATTTCGACGGACGGCTGCTCAGTCTGGACCCCGAGGGAGCTTACTTGATCTCCCAATGCCTGCTGCCCGTGCTGCGGCAAGCCGGTGCGGAGGCTGTGGGGGGACTTACTCTAGGGGCCGACCCGATCGTCGCGTCCATCGCTCTAGCCAGCTACATCGAGGAAACGCCGATACCGGCCTTTATCGTCAGGAAGGAAGCCAAGAGTCATGGCACGGGCCAAGGAGTAGAAGGCCCACTGAAAGCGGGCAGCAAGGTGGCTATCATCGACGACACCTGCACCACGGGAGGGTCTCTGTTCCAAGCTATCGAAGCGGCCGAAGGGGTCGGCTGCACTGTGGTGAAAGTAGTGGCTGTGCTGGACCGCCAAGAGGGTGGAGGAGAGGAGCTACGGCGGCGTGGCTACGATTTCATAGCCTTGATGGAAGCCGATGCCGAAGGAAAGATCCAGGTCGCGACCGGGTTTAGGTAGCTGGTTTAGCTAATCTTGTCCGGTCCGAACAGATGGGGCAGGGCCGTGATCTCAGCCTGGCCGCTGGAAGGATCGCCAAGCTCCAACACGTTGCCCGGCGATGCGCTGGCCTTCCGCACGTATGCCATACCCACCAGGCCTAGGCCGTTGGGTAGTTTGGTCACTGAAGTAACCTTACCCACGTCATGGCCGTCATCGTTCAGAGTGTCGCCCTCGGACACGGTGGCGTCCGCGGAAAACTCAAGCCGTACCAGGTGCTTCTGTATCTTCTGGTAAGTGTCCAGCCTGGCGATGACTTCCTGGCCGATGTAGCAGCCCTTGGCGAAATCGATGGACCCGATAAGTCCGGCCTCCAAGGGATTATAAGCTTCCCCCAGTTCATGGCCATACGCGGGAACGGCGTAACTCAAGCGTACCGCTTCAAGGGCCTCTTCTCCCACCGGCGGGATTCCCGACGCCGACAGGTGTTCCCAAACGCCGGCTGCCGCGTCCGGACCCATCAAGAGATCGAAGCTTGGCAGTTCTCCAAAGGGGCGATTTACGATGCGCACTTGATGGCCGGCCATCTCCGCCGTGAGTGAGTGATAGGGCGGCAATTCGGTCAGCAATATTCCCGCCGCCGATTCCACCGCAACCTGGCTGGCCGGACCCAAAACCGACAGCATCGTCGTTTCCTCGGTGATATCCTCGACGACGAGGTCCTCCATTATCGTGTATTTGTCCAGCCAGTCGATCACCAGTTGTTGGGCTCCAGGGCTGGTGATCAACAATATATAGTCGTCAACGTTTACCACCCCGATCAAGTCCAGGATGCGTCCCCGGGCGGTGGTCAGGATGGTTGGAGCTCCTTGCCCCGGCTGCAGGTCCAGCACTTTGTTGGTGGACAATCGGTTTAGCAGGTCCAAGCCGTCGGCCCCGATGGCCCTGAGCCGTCCCGTGTAGGAGGCGTCGTGAACGCCCGCCGCTGTTGTTAAGGCCAGGTATTCTTCTTCGACGGTGCTATAAACCGTGGCCAAGTCCCACCCGTGGCGCTCCTGAAACGCTGCTCCAGTGGCGGCGGCAACGGGATGGAGGGCTGAACGCCGTAGAGCCATGGTGTCCTCCGAATCATCCGGAATTTAAAAGACGCCGCCTGTCTATCGATAGGGCGGCGTCTAAAAGTTCAGTTGTGGTTGACGTTAAACGCTAAAGGAAGTGCCGCAACCGCAAGATGTCTTGGCGTTGGGATTAGTAAAGACGAATCCCTTACCGTTGAGACCGTCGGAGAACTCCAACTCCGTCCCAACCAGATAGATGTAGCTTTTCTTGTCGACCATAACCTTTACGCCATGCTGCTCGATGGTCTTGTCGCTCTCCAATTCCTGGTCGGTGATCTGCAGATCGTAGGTCAACCCGGAACAGCCGCCGCCTTTGACCGAGACCCTTACGCCTATGTTATCTTTGATACCTTGCTTATCCGCGAAGTATTTTATCTTAGTTGCCGCCAACTCGCTGATCTTAACGCCCAGCTCGACGCCGTCCATTGTGATAGCCATTGTATCCTCCAGAGCGCTGCGATCCCGTACGGGACAGCTAGTCTTATTCTAGGTGGGAAGCGGGTTGCAAGTCAAGTTATGATGACGTGGTCAAGACGGCAGAAAGAGCTTCCATGTCTAAGTTTTGCCGCATAAGCTGGCCGAATCTTTCTACCTTAGTTTGGGAGTAAGGCGTGGCCCGTTCCAAAACGCCCGCCAAGGCCTCGGCGGTGTCCAGCGTGTTTCCGGTCACCGAGATCAATGGTACGTCCCGTTCCAGGGCTTCGGCTTTGACGTAGTCCGAGGGTTCGGAGCCGCCGGTCAACACCAGGCATTTGGTGTCTTCCATCAGGCAGGCCATCTGGATATCGGGCCGCTCCGCCCGGACGATCACTGCCTGGTTGGCGTATCGTCCATAGTATGTATGTCCAGCGTCCATTATGTTGCCGCCCAACAAGAACCGGTCGATGCAGGCGTCCGTGTTCACCGGGTCTTGGATCCACCGCCCGCCTAGCTGCTCGGAGATCTGCTGCACAGTCACTCCCAGCATGACACGGTCTTCGGGGATAGCGCCAAATACCGTTGTTCCGCCGGCGCGCAGTTGAGCCAGCGATCCCAGCTCAACGTCTCGTTGCCGATAGCTAGTCACGCCGTTGATGACAAGTCCGGACAAGCCTGGGGAGAAGCTCTCGACGGCCCTTAGCACTGTCTGGAAATCCAGTCCGCTAGCGTAGGGGAATATCAACAACGCCGGGCACTCTAACAGGCCGTTCAGGTCGTTAGGCAAGGACCAGGGCTCTCCATCCGGTGACACGGCGTCAGGGCCCTCGATCAGGACCACGCCGGCGGTACTTTGAACCTCGGATAGAGACTGACGGATGGTTTGGGCTTGTTCCTCCGGCAGGAGCGGGCCGTTAGAGCCGTTCCTCGGCAGCGCCAGAGGTGTAGGAACCGGCGGGCTGTCCGTATCAGCCAGGATCGTTTCGGAGATAAATGCGATATCCGGGTCGTTGTCTGGGGAGGTGGAGAATGGTTTGTAATAGGCCACTCTCCGGTCTTCAGCTAGCATTTGGCTCAGAAGAGCCGCTACCAGGCTGGTCTTGCCGGAGCCGGAACGATGGGCGGTGACTAGCAATACTCCCAAGGAAACCTCCCGGGGTTTACCGGCGGAACTGCCGTATTCAGAACTTCAGCCCAGCACATCCTTCTCGCCGGTGTGGTAGGGGTCGAAACCTTTGGGAAATCGAGTGGTATCGTCGAACTTGGCCATGCTGAGGTCGGAACGGTGGAGGCTGGCCTGGTCGAAGTTAGCACCCCTCATGTCGGACATAGTCCACATGGAATCGCGTATCATCGCCTTGGTAAAGTCCGCGCCGGTCATCACCGCCCGGTCCATGTCCGCCCCGTTCATGTTGGCCGACTGAAAGCAAGCGTTGGTCAGATTCGTGCCGCGAAGGTCTACTTCCAACATTGTCGCCAGGCTAAAGTCGGCCCCGGTCAGGTCGGCGCTCAGGAAGCAGGCGCGCACCACACGGCTCCAGCGAAGGTTGGCGCCTCGTAGCGAAGCCCGCTTAACGTCGGCCCAATACAGATTCACGTTGGTCAAGTTTGCGCCTTCCAAGTTTGCGCCGGTTAGAGTAGCCCGGCCCATATCGGCGCCTTCTAAGTTAGCGCGAGCGAGGTCCGCACCGGCAAAGCTGGCCCGGAAGAGAAGTGCTCCGGCCAGTGAGGCCCCTCTGAGGTTGGCGTTCCTGATCTTGCACTCCTTTAGATCGGCGCCGGATAGGTCTACGCCTTCCAGGTCCAAAGCAACTCCCGGGTTCTCTTCACGCCAATCGGCGATGGACTTGGGGCCGCCTTTGACCACCGCTAAATGTTCTTGGTTGGCCACTCGTTACGCTCCACGTATCAGTGTTTCACAAAATATGCAGCCCTGGAAAAGACCCCAGAGCTGCATCCCAACGAAGTTATCCTAAGTTGGCCTAGGCACGCTATTATCCGCTGGCCACCGCCGCATCGAACTCGAATATCTTCTCGGCGACCATCATTTTTAGCTCGTTAATCTTGGTGAGGTTGGGGAACCCGTTGGGGTCGGCCTTGCGATCGAAAATCTTCTCCCCGTTCAGCATGACTTCGAGCCTGCCTTGATGAACCGGGGTTAGCTTGATCGCCACATCTCCGGGGTCATGGGCGGTCCACAACTCTGTCGCCATCCACGAGGCGACGGGATAGTAGCCTCAAGCCAAGCAGTAGATGACTTCAATCTCCACTTTGCCATACTCTGGATCCGGCATTTTCCTCCTAAGTTAAGGACCGATATATTCGCAGTGTAATGATTCCATATATTGGATGCAACCGGGTTAACAGCCCGTGCTTTAATCGACGGCGGCGTTGCTAAACGATGGCGGTACCGATGCCGGCGGCGGTCCTGTCATGGTTCTGGTTCTCGCAGTGGAGTTCCACCGTTATCTCTGTCCCCTTCTCAACCTGCCGCTGGCTGCTGACCGAGCCAGTTACGGTAATGGTATCCCCGTTCTTCACCGGGCGCAGGAACTTGAGGTTGACGGTGCCGGTGTGATGGAAGACGTCGGGGCCGAAGAACTTGCGCATGGCTTCAGAAGCAAAGGCTATGGACATACGGCCAGAAGCCAGCGTATAAGTGGTGCCCAAGCGTTGCTTGGCCAGTTCTTCGTTGTTGTGGATATTTTCGCGCTCCAGAATGGCACAGGACTCGAACTGGAGAATACTTTCCGTGGTCACGGATTTGGTAACCGAGGGAATCTGAGCGCCGATCTCTATGCTTGTGGATGCCATTTCTTTCCTACCTCATCGGGTTTTTTCATCTGATACGTCTTAAGCCTTTCCAACAACCGCCCGTCCTCATCGGTGGCGGTGGCCTCGATCACCAGATAGGGCTTGTCCCGGCGGAGGTACTTGTCGGCGATGCGGCCTTTGACGAAGATCTTCTTGCCGGGGATGGGTGGGTTGAAAAACTCAACCTCGTTGCCCGCGTTTACACCGCCGGTGGTGTCGTTGTAAACCATGTTCAGAGCGGTGGCATCGTGCTTGACGGCCAGTGTCGGAAAGCAGGCTTCAGGGTCGTCGATGGAAGCGCGGAAGTTGTCTAGCATTTCCTGGGTGAGGACGTATTCGTAGGAGCCCAACTCCTCACCGATCTCCAGCTTGTCGTAGTCTAATATCTTCAGTGGTTGCTCCGCCATGTGCAATCTCCTCTTGGCTTTTGGGTCTCCGGCGAGCCTGACTTATTCTATCATGTAACCGCCTAGCTCGGCGGCGTCTTGACTCGCCCCAGATGGGTTTGGCCTTAGCTCCCGCTATAGCCTATAATGAGCGTACTGATCCGGCCGGATGATTGTTCTAAGGGAAGCACAAAAGAGTATGGACCTAACCTTTGACATAGGAGACCCACGACGCCCCAAAGGGCACGCCGTGTTGTATTTCCGTGTGAACACGGAGCCGGATAAGGTGTACGCCACCTACGTTGTCACGCTGCCCATCAAGGCGGACCTGGCCAAGTATGTCCCGCCATTCCTGGCGACACATCTTGGCGGGCTGCCCTTGAACGATCTATCGGCTTTCGCCATGCCTCCGCTACCGGAACCCGTGGACAGCTTTGCGGAGTTGGAGCGCATCAGCAAGATGAGGCAAGACGATCTGGTTTACGCCAGCAGTATGTTTTCCTTCGATCTGCCCCGAATGATGGAAGCGGTGACTGAGGCGGTACAGGCGTACTCCGACCTTTGGACTCAGTGCCTTGGCGATGCCGGCATGGCACCTGTTGAGGCCATCGAAGAGACCACCGCTTCGGATTCCCCAGCCCCCGAAGACAACGATGACCAGTCTTATCAGGTAAACGAGGTCCTCTTTGGCTTGATGAGCGAAAGCGACAAACTGGCTGAGTTGGCGCGCTTACTGGGGGCTATGCGGTTCGCCGTCGAAGGCGGAGACGCGGGCACCGTAGATGAGATGTCTCAAGAGATCACTGTCCTCGCCCGGCACCTGCCGGAGACTTTCCAAGTTAGCAGCCTGCTGACGGTCGCCAAGGATACGTCACAGAAAGCGTCAAGGTTGGCTCAACTATATCTGGACCGCTGCTTCCGCTTATCCGCCGGCGATTATTCCACCGTTCAAGGTCTTGACGACGAGATTCGTGCCCTGGAAACCCAGGAATAATCTTCTCCGCGCTTTCCCGTCCCCAAACGAGTATATTCTCCCCGGAGATGACCCGTAACCATTCCCGACTGTTTAAGCCCTACCCGGCTGGTACAATAAACGCGGCAAGCGCCTCAGGGCTAGGAGTTGCTACTTCCGGGAGGGAATGGACCGGGTGGCCTACATCTCACGCCTCAGCCTGACTAATTTCCGCAATCTGGTGGAGATGGAACTGGACCTCCCTATAGGCGTGTCCGTGTTTTTTGGCGGCAATGCCCAGGGTAAGACCACGTTGCTGGAGGCCATCTACCTCTTGGCCATCGCCCGCTCCTACCGTGCGGAGAACGAGCGGGAAGTGGTCAACTTCCAGGCGGCCGCCGAGGGAGGTCAAGCCTTGGTGGGAGGCATCGTCGAAAAGGACGGGGAGCGGCTGGCGGTCTACGTGGGTTACCAGAGCGTGCTCCACGGGACGGATCCTCAAAGCGCTGAGAGGGCTACCGGAACTAAAGGCTACACCGTTCGAAAAGAGATCCGGGTTAGCCGGGTCCGCCGGACCGCCACCGAATTGGTGGGCACGGTCAATGCGGTTCTCTTCACCGCCGACGATATCCAACTAGTCTTCGGTCCTCCGGCCGGTCGCAGACGCTACTTGGACATCCTTATCTCCCAAGCTGACAATCAGTACCTGAAAGGGTTGCAGCGTTATCAGCGGGTGGTGCAGCAGCGCAACCAGCTACTGCGTCTCGTCCGGGACGGGCGTGCTGGAGCGGACGAATTGGAATTCTGGGATGGGGAATTGGTGCGTGAAGGGGCGTGGCTAACCTGGAAACGGCACGAAGCGATGAAAACGTTGTATCCTTGGTGCGCTCTGCGGCATCGGGATCTGAGCGGGTCGGACGAAGAGTTTCGGCTGGAATACCGTCCAAGCGTTCCGGTAGCCGAAGATTCTAATGCGATCGAGAAAAACTTTCGTGAGTCGTTGGCGGCGGCCCAAGCCAAAGAGCGCGCTACCGCCGTTACGGCGGCAGGCCCGCACCGGGATGATTTCTCTCTTCTGATCGACGGGGTCGACATGGGCACTTTCGCGTCTCGTGGGCAGGCCCGCACCATCGCCCTTACGCTGCGGCTGGCTGAGGCCGCCTATCTGTCGGCGGTGCGGCAGGAGGCTCCCATTATCTTGCTGGACGACGTGTTGTCGGAGATGGATGCCTCCCGCCGCTTACGAGTGATGGAGCAATTGACCCAGTATCAACAAGTTCTAATCACCACCACCGACTTGGAGCCGGTGCGGGACTTCTTCGGCCCGGCGGCAAGTTACTTCCGGGTTGGAGAGGGTAAGGTTTACCGCGAGGCTTATCAGCCGGATGGGTCGCATCCGGTGGGCACGTATTAAATGACTCCTGATGTGTCCGAACGAAAGGCGCTACAACCCCTATGACAGTTACTCAACAAGAGCTGGATGAGATAGCCCTTTCCAGGGCCGAATACGACATGATCTTGGACCGGCTGGACCGGGAGCCCAACCCGGTGGAGCTGGGCATGTTCGGAGCTCTTTGGAGCGAACATTGCGGATACAAGCATTCCCGCCCTCTGCTGAAGTTGTTCCCCAGCCGCTCACCCCGGGTGCTGTCCGATCCCGGTGCGGAGAACGCCGGCGCGGTGGACTTGGGGGATGGGATCGTAGCGGTCTTCAAAGTGGAGTCCCACAACCACCCCTCGGCCGTGGAACCCCTTCAGGGCGCGGCTACCGGTGTTGGCGGAATCGTGCGCGACATATTGGCTATGGGGGCCCGTCCCATCGCTCTGCTCAACTCCCTTCGCTTCGGTCCCCTGGATAACGCCCACAACCGCCACCTGTTCCAGGGCGTGGTGGGAGGCATCTCCTGGTACGGCAACTGTATCGGGGTCCCCGACGTGGGTGGCGAGATTTACTTCGACAGTTGCTATTCCCAAAACCCGCTGGTCAACGCCATGTGTGTTGGTTTGGTGAACAAGGCAGACCTGGCTACGTCAGCGGCGGGCGACGAGGGCAACGTCCTGCTGCTGGTGGGGTCAGGGACGGGCCGTGATGGGATCCACGGCGCTTCGGGATTGGCTTCACGCACCTTTGAGGAAGATCAGGAACTGCGGCCCACAGTGCAGGTTGGCAACCCGTTTCTGGAAAAAATCTTGATAGAATCTTGCCTGGAAGCCCTGGCGACCGGCGACGTGGTGGCGATCCAAGACCTGGGCGCCGCCGGACTGACCAGCTCAACCGTGGAGTCGGCGGATAAGGCTGGCAAGGGGTTCATCCTGGATATATCCCAGGTGCACCGGCGAGAGGACGGTATGACTGCCTACGATGTCATGCTGTCCGAGTCTCAAGAAAGAATGCTGTTGGTGGTTGCGCCGGCCAAGGTGGAGAGGATTCGCCGGATCTTCGATAAGTGGGAGATTCCCTGCCGTGATATCGGGCGGGTGATCAGCGATCCCGTTGCCCGCATCGTCGAAGAGGATAAAACGATAGCCCAGGTGCCCATTCGCCACCTGTCGGACGCCCCCATGTACCGGCTTAAAGGGGTCCCTTCCGAGGATCAGGCGCGGCGGCAGCGGCTTTCTCTTTCCGAAGTGCCTTTGCCCTTGGTAAGTCCGGAAGAGGTGTTGTTGCGGCTTCTGGAGGCCCCAAACATCGCCAGCAAAGAAGGGGTGTATCGCCAATACGACCATCAGGTGCAAACCAATACGGTGGTGGGGCCTGGCAGCGATGCCGCCTTGCTGCGTCTCAGGGGCACGGACAGGGCCATTGCATTGAGCATTGACGGCAATGGCCGCTATTGCTACCTGGACCCCTTCCGGGGCGGCCAGATAGCCGTGGCCGAGGTTTGCCGCAATCTGTCTTGCTCTGGCGCCGAACCGGTGGCCCTTACCGACTGCCTCAATTTTGGCGATCCGGAGAAGCCGGAGGTCTATTACCAGCTTGAGTGGTGCATCCGTGGCATGGCCCGGGCGTGCCGTGTCCTGGGAGTGCCTGTGGTTAGCGGCAATGTCAGTCTGTACAACGAGTCCCGGGGACAGGCGATCCATCCAACTCCGGTGCTGGGTGGGTTGGGCCTGCTGGAGGATATTGCACGCTACGCCCGATCAGCGTTCCCAGGTGATGGGCTGACGGTGGCTTTGTTGGGAGACGTTGGGAGCAGAACCCGGTCCTCGGACCTGGCCGGAAGCGAGTATCTACAAGTCTTCCACGGCAAGATCGAAGGCCGTCCGGCTATAGACCTGGATATGGAGCGGAAGTTGCAAGCCCTCTGCCGCCGGGCTATCCGGGACGGAATATTGGCTTCGGCTCACGACTGCGCCGAGGGCGGCCTGGCGGTGGCCCTGGCGGAATGCAGCGTTCAGGGCGGCGTTGGGTTCATGGGTGAGTTCTCTCTGCCGCAAAGGTGGGACGCGGCTCTGTTCGGAGAGCGCCAGTCCCGGATAGTGGTGTCCTTAGCTGAAAACGACTGGATGGCGCTGCAGCGGCTGGCGGACGAGTCAGGAGTCCCAATACGCCGGCTTGGGACCACCGGCGGGGACCGATTTAGGGTGAATCGTCAGATCGACCTGCCCCTTCAGGAGATCAGCGGCGCTTGGCGGGAAGGGTTGGAGCGGGCGTTGTGAGCGACGCCCCTCTCCGGGTCCTATTTTTGACCCCTTATTTTCGCCCTTACCTGGGCGGGATCGAGCGGGCCATCGAGCAGCTCACTTTCCAGATTCAGAAATCCGATCAAGTTGAGGCGGTGGCGGTCCTAACCACGAAGTACGCTTTCCCCCGGGTGCCTCATCCGGACTGGGCCGACCGGGAAACCACCGATGAAGGCATCGGCATCTACCGGCTGAAAGGATTTCCCAAACGTTCCATCCCGCTGTATTCCTGTCCGCTGGTCTGGTTCTCGCCGATGCAGGTACGTGGTTACCTCAAAGAATTCAACCCCAACGTTGTCCACTTCGTGGGCGATGGCTGGTTCTGGGGACACTTCTGGTCGTGGTTCTGGTACCGCAATCAAGCCCGGTTCGTGTTCACCCCCTCCTACCACGCCTTGCCCCTGATCCGCTGGTGGCTCCGGCCCATAAACGCGTTCATCTGCAACGTAGTGGACCACGTGATCGCCCTGACTCGCCAGGAGGCCAACCTGGTGCGCCGGGCCTATCTGGTACCCGGAAAGAAACTGGGTATCATCGGGTGGGGGGCGCCACTGCCCGAGACCACGCTTACTCCCGATCCCCCGGGGGCAGGTGAACCTCTCACTCTGTTGTGCGTTGGACGGTTGGGCCGGCACAAAGGTCAAGAGTGGCTGCTGGGGGTATACCGCCGGGCTCGCGGTCAATTTCAACGTTCGGTACGGTTGATCCTGGTAGGGCGAGATGAAGGTGATGAAAAGAAGATTGCTGGAATCATCCAGGATTCCGGATTGGGCGATGAGGTAGCGATGGTGGGGGAAGTCTCGGATAAAGAGCTTACAGACTGGTACGCCAAAGCCGACCTCTTCGTCCTGTTTTCTCAATACGAGGCCTTCGGGTTGGTTTTTTTCGAAGCCATGGCCTACGGAGCTCCCGTACTTACCCACGACGTGGGCGCCAATCGGGAGTTGTTGACCCGGGGCGCGGTGGTGGTAGAGCGGTTCGATGAGGATGAGGCCGTCGGTGAGTTGGTGCGGTTGGTAAATGACGGCGACCACCGAAATCGATTGGCCGAAGACGCCCGGGACTACGCATTGTCAGAGTTCACCTGGCCGGCGGTTGCCGAAAAATACTTGGGCATTTATGGGGTTGCGGGTTCTTAGAAGCTGATTCCCACGATTTTCAGGGAGAAAATGATTCTTCCATAAGGATTTAGGATGGATAGACAAGAATTAGAAGCCGGGGCCAGGAAGATTCTATTGTCCAACCTTCGGCAGGGCGTGGCCGACTGGAACGGCAAAGAGTACAGCTTTGTTTGTCCCTCTCTGACCGGCTACCCTTTCCAGTGGTTCTGGGATTCCTGTTTCCACGCCATCGCCCTCATCCACTTGGACCAGGACCAGGCCAAGAGGGAAATGACCACGTTGATGAGCGGCGCGCTGCCCAACGGCTTCATCCCCCACATCATTTTCTGGGAGATGGAGAAGCAGCCCGAGTTCCTCAGCCGGAACATCGTTGGGATGACTACGCCTAACACGTCAGCGACCATGCAGCCGCCCATCATCGCTTACGCCGTGGAGCGGATCTACCAGGCCACCGGCGACGAGGCCTTCAAGGATGCGGCGCTACCGGTGTTAACCGGGTTCTACCGATGGCTGCGCGAGATGCGCGATCCCGATAACGACGGTCTGATCGCGGTTATCCAGCCGGAGGAGGCGGGAACCGATTGCTCGCCCAAGTACGATGAGGTGTTGGGTCTGGAGGAGTTGAGCAACCAGGGGTTCATCACCGCCTTGCGCAAGGTCTATGCGGCGTACGAGCCACTGCGTGGTGACGACCACCGGGTTCTGGCCGCCGATCTGTTCCACGTGGAAGACGTTCTGGTGAACTCCATCTACGTCATGGGATTAAGGTCTTTGGCCAGGCTGTTGGGCGATGCTCCAGAGGCGGCGGAGTTTAACCGGGATGCCGACAAGACCCGAGACGCTTTGCTGACGAAGTGTTGGGACGAGGAAGTAGGCGCATTTTTCGATCTATCCGGAGTGGCCGAGAAGCCGCTGAAAGAAGTGACCATCAGTTCGTTGATGCCGCTGGTGATGGAAGACCTGCCCCGACCCATCGTCGAACGGCTGGTGGACACGTGGGTCACGGACCCCAAGCATTTCTGGACACCCTACCCGCTGCCCTCGGTGCCCGCTTCGGACCCCAAGTTCATGCCGGGCAACCCCAGGGGGTTCATCTGGCGTGGGCCTTCGTGGATAAACACCAACTGGTTCTTGTCTCACGCCCTGCGGCGCCATGGCTATGCGGACCTGGCGGACACGATCGTGGCCAAGAGTCAAGAGTGCATCGAGAAGTCGGGATTCCGGGAATACTACGAGCCTTTCACCGCCGAAGGACTGGGGGCCAGGGACTTCGGCTGGTCCACCCTGATTCTGGACATGTGAAGATTCGGGGTAGAGCCTGGGCCTTTCAACGGCGCCCAGGGTGAACCGAGGGTGTCGCCAGTTGGCGGGGATTACCGGTTAGAACGAAAGAATCTGGAGAGGAAAGAAGGTTCCGTTGAGTCAGCAGTTTCCTCGTATGTGGACGGCCCGGTAGTGCCGGAACTATCCCCGTATTCGGAGAGTTCGGCAGGTTCGGCATTGGATACCGATTCAACGGCAACAGGTTCGTCCTGGGACTCCTGAGGGGCCCAACGGTCCTGTAAAACCTTCTCCACCAGGGGATGGGTGCGGTTCAGATAGAAAGTCCGCAAGCGCCTGCTGCGCCCCGACTCGCTATCCGTGGCTGTGTGCCAACCTTTGGTGAACAGGTCGGCGTTTCCCAGACTTCGGACCATCTTGGTAACGTAGGTCCGGGAAAAGTCCTGACCCCAACGCTGAGTGATCTCCAGGTGCTCCGCTTTCAGCCCTTCGTCCAATGCCTGGCAGACCTCGCTCACCAGGAAGTTGAACGCCACGTGGCTGACGGCTTCTTGATGTTCCAGGGTGTCGGCCATGATGATAATGTCGGCTACCCGGCGGCCGTCCAAACCGTCCGGCTGGCTTGGCGGGAGGTTAAGTTGGGGCAGTGTCTCGGCTAGTATCGCGGCCAGGCCATTGACCTGGGTGGTTTGTGGAACCGCGACAGCATCATCGCTGACGAATTCGCCGATGCTTTCCGGGGATCCATCTTCCGGAACATCCTGGGGAGCGTCGTCGGGCTCGTCGTCAACGCTTCCAGCGGTCATTGTGGGCGACTCGGCCGGTTGTTCGGTTGATTCATTCTCGGGCGGTTCTTCCGGGGCCTCAGCGGCAGTCTCTTGCCGCTCGGGGGTCCTGCGCCGCCCAAAGGAGAAACGGCTTCGCTTGACTTCTGTTGGGGGCTCGTCCTGGGCATCATCCTCTGCGCTTTGAGCACTGTCTGATGGAGCGCCTTTGGCGTCCGAGGGGGTCTCTTCGTCGGCCATGATGGCCCAATCCACCAGTCCAACCGTTATCAGCCGGATGTTTCCTTCTTGGGCCACACGGGACATGAGCTTTTTGAAACCGGAAAAACCGACTTTTTTCTCGTCGAAGTCGGGGTAGCGGCGCAATAGCCGTTGTTTGATCGACGTGAGAAGAGGCGTGCCCCCGGCCTGCCTCTCGGTGCGGATGATATCTTCGATAGCGGAGATGATCGCCGCTAGATCCTGCTTGCCGGCGGGGGTGCTTGACCGGGCGGGACCGCGTCCGCCGCTGGCCGCCGCCGGCTCCGGCGGGGTACGGGCGTCGCTGGCCGCAGCCGGCTCATCTGGGACAACGGTGTCGATGTCTTGGTCGTAGAGGATAAGGGCGTCCACCGTGTCGGCGAACCGGCGGGACGTGGCCCAGGAAACTCCGATAATAATCACCCGCTTGCCCATGGTCCGCAAGGCGTTGATCACGTGGATGAAATCCGAGTCGCCCGATACCAAAACGTAAGTGCCGATGTTGGGGTAGGAGTGGGCGATCTCGATGCAGTCAGCGGTCATTTTAACGTCGACGCTGTTCTTCACCCTGGTGGTGCGAGTGGAGTTGCTGCCCAGGGCCAGACGGGTAGGCACGTAGACGGGCTCGATACCCGCGGCGTAGAGGGCAGGGGGGTCGTTGATGAACTGGCTGGCGCCCCGCAGTTCGGGGGCGCGGGTTACCCAGTCGGCATAGGCCTTAGCTACGACCACCCGGCCGTGGTTGGAAACCTCTTCCTTCAACGCGGAGACGTTGGGAGTCCGGTGGCCCACCGCCAGGCTGATCTTAAAGTTCTCCCAATCGATAAAAAGGGCTACGTCGTCGCCGGAGTGTATAGGTCCGTTCATATTCGTAGTAATTCCAGGGGTGTATATGTCTAATGCCCAGTGTAAGCGGCTCGCTGTAACCAGTCAAGGAAGCAGCGTGAGAGTTCCGGATGTTTTAGCGGCTTGAGCCTGGCTTGACAAGTTCCGGCATTTCCTTGATTGTACCATTCAACCAAGAGCTTAAGGAGCAAACCCATGCCGGAACGACCTAGACTGGAGGGTAAAGTAGCCATCGTCACCGGGGCCGGGTCCAGCGGGCCTGGGATCGGCAACGGCAAGGCGACCTCGCTGTTGTTTGCCCGGGAAGGGGCCAAGGTACTGCTGGTGGACGCCACCCTGGAACGAGCCGAAGAAACTCAACGGATGATCCGGGAAGAGGGAGGAGAGGCCTCGGTGTTCCAGGCCGACATGACCAACCGCGACGATTGCCAGGCGATGGCGGACGCGGCCATGGAGCGCTACGGCCGGCTGGATATCCTGGACAATAACGTTGGTATGTCCATGCGGGGAACGGTGGTGGACGTTAGCGAGGACGACTGGGACCGCATCATCGCGGTCAACTTGAAAAGCATGATCTTCGCCAGCGGCGCCGCGATTCCCTACATGATAGAGAGCGGTGGGGGCGGCTCCATAATTAACATATCGTCCATCGCCGGGCTGAGGGCCCATTCCCAGACGCCTTACACGACAACCAAGACCGCCGTTATAGGATTGACTTTTTCCATGGCGGCCGATCACGGAAAGGACAACATCAGAGTCAACTGCATTGCTCCTGGCCTGCTGCACACGCCGATGACCGCTCCCCGGATGAATGATGAGCAACGCGAGCAACGCAAGTCCGCCGCGCCCTTAGGCACGGAAGGCACCGCCTGGGACGTGGGTTGGGCGGCGGTCTTCCTGGCCAGCGAAGAGGCCCGCTGGATCACCGGGATAGTTCTGCCGGTCGAGGCGGGCCTCACCGTGACCAGCCCGGTGACCTACACGACGATCGGCCAGCAAGCCAGGTTCTAGAAGCAGGCTGGGATGTGGTTCGACAGACTCACCACGAACGGTATTACATGTACGCACGTTCGTTCTGAGCTTGTCGAAGGACCTATTACCTGGATTGAGCCAAATCACCCACGGCTTTAACTCGGACTAGGGTGGCGTTGCTGGGCAGGTAGGTTAGGGGGACTTCGTCGATCTCCACCACTTCCACTGTGTCCCGTTTGGCGCCGGCGGCTACCGCTTTGTTGATGGCCTCGGCGCGGGCTTCGGCCAAGGCCTCTTGACGGCTCGTAGACTCTAGAGAATAAACCCGTTCCACCTGACCGCCCACCTGTGCTATCGCCGCTCCGATGGCGTTGGCCACGTCTCCATGTTCGGGGCGCAGCACATGGGAAGCTCCGCTTAAAGAGTTGTCCGCCAGGATGCGTCCCCCGCCTACCAGGACAACGGGCACGTCCGTAGCGCTGACCTTGACCTGGTCGATGGCGGTTTCGATTCTGTGCTGAATCTCCAGCGTAGCCTGCTCCACGAAGGAGTGTGCCAGTTCTTGCACCAGAGCTGAGTCTCCCACTTGAGCAAGGCCACCGGCCACGGCAACGTCGGTACCGGTCAATGTGCCACCGCCGAAAACCAACGCTTCTTCGGTTAAACGGTACCCCACGCTGTCGGGGCCGATGCGCAGTGGGTTGTCTTGAATAACGCTACCCCCGCCCAAGGGGATAGATAGCACGTCCGGCATCCGGAAATTGGTCCGCACGCCGGCTATGCTGACCGCCACCGCCGCTTCCCGGGGGAAACCCTTGACCAAAGCGCCCACGTCGGTGGAGGTGCCGCCCACGTCAACCACGATGCCATCGCGGACACCGGATAAGAATGCGGCACCTCGCATGCTGTTGGTGGGGCCTGAAGATAGCGTTAGCACCGGAAACCGGGCGGCGAATCCAGCGTCCATCAGCGTGCCGTCGTTCTGGCTCATGTACAGAGGAGATTCGAGGCCCAGGGATCTGATGGCGTCTTGGATGCCCTGGATGGTGCGCGCCGCGACATCGCCGAGACAGGCGTTGAGCACGGCCGCGTTCTCCCGTTCCAACAGGCCGATGCGGCCGTTCTCGTGGGAGAGGGTTATCTTGAGACCGGGGGCCACCCGGCTAATTACGGCGGCGGCCTCGATCTCGTGAGCCGGGTTAACCGGGGAGAACACCCCGGAGATGGCGACGGCCCGTACCCCCTGACGCAGCATCTCTTTCGCCGCGTCAGCAACTTTCGAGGCGTCAAAGGAAGAGATTTCCCTTCCATCGAACTCGTGTCCGCCAGGCACCATGTAGGTGAATCCGCCGATGGCATCCCGCAACGGGCCGGGCCAATCCACTAGAGGAGGAAGTAGAGTGGTGGCGGGAAGACACAACCGGACGACCGCGGTTGGAGTCAGTTGCCGGCGCTCTAGGAGGGCGTTGGTGAAGTGGGTGGTGCCCACCATCACTCCGTCCACCGTTCCATCGGAAGGCCGCTGGGCAAGGACCTCCGTCAAGGCGGCCACGATACCCTCTGTTACGTCGGGCGTGGTGGACAGTTTGGCCTTGGCCAGCAGCTTTACACCGTCCATCAGGACGGCATCGGTGTTGGTTCCCCCTACGTCGACGCCTATAAACACGTTAGTATCGACTCCTGTTGGTCATACTCATTCGCCCTGTTATCGGGGTGACGCCGGGGTGTCACGTGATCACAACTGAATCGGCGAGAAGTCGGTGTCATAGCCGAAGACCCGGGGTCCGGCCACTGCCAGGCCTTCCGGAGTGGTCCACAGGTCAGGCGCGGGCAAACCCAGGACGGTTACCCGCAACCCGTAGCGCAGCAACTCCGTGGTCACCGGCTCCCCGGTCTCCGAGTCTACGACGCAGATCAGGTCTGGGACGGTGCACACTACCTGCCCGTCACGGCGGGCGATGAGGTTTTCATTCTGGAACTCGATGGCCAACTGTTCGCCGTCGTAGTTTGCCAGTCCCTGGATGGATAGGCTACCCCGAGCAAAGCCCGCCGTCGTCCGCCGATCCACGTCGGCGATCTTACCATTGAACAGGATCTTGCCCGGACACGTGCCTAATATGGCTTCAATAGGGTCTTCACCACGCGCGCGGGCGGTAATGACCGCGTCTCCCAAGTTACGGGCCAAGGATAGGGTGTTCAGCACCGCCGTCCGCCGGACCTGCTCAGCGGTCATGGGAGCTACGGCGTAGCAGGCGACGCACCCCATCTGAACCGTTATCGCCCGGGCCAGTCGTTCGGCCCATGCCGGGCTGATGGTTTCGGAGATGACCACGGTGTTGCCCTTTTCGTCGGCAATGGCCATGGGGCAGCAAGGCACCCCGTAGACGAAGAAGGTTTTCATCTGAAACTCGGGAAAGGCCCGCCCCATGCCGTCGGCGTCCACCACCGGGAGACCGGTCATGGCCGCCGGTATCAACGGCTCCACCGAGTTGCTGCCCCCAATCTCGTTGGAGATTAGGGCGGTGGCTTTCTTGCCGGTGAACTCTTCGATGGCCCGAAGAGCGTACAGAGACTGGAGGTCCCGCACCTTCTCAACCCCAACCGTAGGCGCACCGATGCCTCCCACGCAGATGACCTGGGCATCTTCAGGCAGTTCTTCCGGGTCCAGTACCGTTACCGGGCCGTGCTCTTTGATCGCCTGCCGGGCTCGAAGCTGACCTATATAGGGGTTGCCGCCCCCGCCCGTGCCCAATATCCCCGCGCCCATGGCGATGGCTTCCAGATTGTCTTCGTTGGCTTCCCACATATGTGGTGTGTCTCCTGACTGTCACACCGGCTTAAGCCGGCGTCCGAGCCTAGATTAGGATGCAGACCTGCGATGGATTTTGGCCTGCGCCGGAATGACGGGAACCCTCCTGGTGGCGCGGCATCTACCGTTATACAATGGGCCGCATCATCCTGACAAATTTGGGCCGCTGAAGACGGCAGCGCCACCGATCGCCGGTAGAGGGGGAACAGGTTGGGTTACACAGGACAGCCAATCAGAAGATTTGAGGATGCCAGGCTTGTGTCCGGGCAGGGTTCGTACGTGGACGACATCAAGATTCCGGGGATGCTTCACGCCGCTTTCCTGCGCAGTCCCCACGCCCATGCCCGAATCAGGTCCGTGGATGCGACCGCCGCGCAAGAGATGCCCGGCGTGGAGGTTGTACTGACCGGAGAGGACATATCGGGCATCGTCCCGGACCTGCCAACCAGGTCAATGAGCGGAGAGTGGGAGGTGGACGAGTTCAATGCCCCGGAGCATCCGGCCCTGGCCGTGGGGAAGGTTTCCTACGTGGGGCAGACGGTGGCGGTGTTGGTGGCCCAAGACCCCGGCCGGGCAAGGGACGCACTGGAGTTGATTCAGGTGGACTATGAGCCGCTGCCGGTGGTGCTGGACCCATGGGAGGCGGCTTCTCCCGACTCCATCCCGATCCATGAAGAGTTGGGCACCAACGTGGCGTTGCGCATCCACCACGACAGACAGGGCGAAGACCTGGATAAAGCCTTTTCCCAAGCCGACCGGATCGTGGAGCAACGGTACGACGTGCAACGGTTGGCGCCGGTGCCGATGGAGACGAGGGGACTGGTCGCCCACTACCAACCCGAAGACGATTTCCTGACCATCTGGGCCTCGACCCAAGGGGCCCATCGAGTACAAAAGCAAATTTCACGCCTGCTGGATTTCCCAGAAGCAAAGATCCGTGTGATCGCTCCCGACGTGGGC
>JAKUQE010000064.1 GCA_022450395.1 Dehalococcoidia bacterium
GTTGGCGGCGAGTTCAAAGCCATTGCCGGGGCAGGACATCTACCGGCCATCTTAAGTAGATTCGAAGAGGGGGCCAACAAGGCGGGCAAGAGTTCAAGCTATCCCAAAATAGCTGAGATAAAGCTTTCGGTATCAATGGACAAAGAGGCCGCCCGGGCATTCGCCAGACCCACCGCCGGCCGCAGATTGTTGAACCTGAGCCGGCGAGGCTACGGGCCGGAGGACCTTCTGGCCTTAGGCGTGGCGCCGGAAGACGTGGCCCGCTTGGACGAAGCCGAGCGCCAGGGAGCAACCGAAGAGCGGTTCACTGCGTTGGTCACGGATGCGATGTTAGACGCGGTATTCGTCGCCGGGGAGCCCGAGTATTGCCTGGAGCGAATGATGGAGCTTCGGGACACGGCTGAAGAGTATGGATTCAAGCAGTTGATGTACTCCGAATTGGGGCCAAACGTGGAAGAAAGCCTGCGGCTATTGTGCGATGAGATCGTCCCCGCCTTGTGACCTCACTCGCCGGCATCGGCTCCCCGGTTGCAATTAGACCGCGTTCCCTGAGAAACTAGCAGTCGTTACTATGCAGGTCCTGGCAACCGAATCGGATTAGGAGGGAAGTTCCCTTGACGCAAGCAAAAGACGGTGGAGAAGCGATTCTGGAGGCATTCCGGAATCTGGATATAGACTACATCATCTCCTCTCCGGGCTCCGAATGGTCTCCGGTTTGGGAGGCCCTAGCCCGGCAAAAGATCACCGAAACAGATGGCCCCACCTACATAAATTGTTGGCATGAAACGCTGGCTGTGAACATGGCCGTTGGCTACTCCAGAATCACCGGCAGGATGCAGGCCGTTCTGCTTCATGCCGGAGTGGGCCTGCTCCAGGGTAGCATCGGCATCCACGGCGCCACCTTGGGAGAGGTGCCCCTGTTGGTGTGTTCCGGTGAATCCAACAGCTACGGCGAGAATCCCGAGATGGACCCCCAAGGCCAGTGGTACCGTAACCTGAGTGTGGTCGGTGGGCCGAACAAGTTTGTCGACCCTTTCACCAAGTGGAGCGGCCAGGCCACCAGTCCTTACACGCTTTATGAGCAATTGGTCCGCGCCGGAGAACTGGCCCAGAGGATTCCCCAGGGGCCGACTTATCTGGACATCCCCATCGAAACCATGATTCACGATTGGTCGCCGTCGGCCAAGATCCGCAAGGTCCCCGCGGCGCCCAAGCTTCAGCCAACACCCGAATCCATCACCAACCTGGCAGAATTACTGGTCAACGCCGAGAACCCTCTCATCATCACCGAGTCGGCCGGACGAATCCCCGAAGGCTTCGCCAATCTGCTGAAGCTGTGCGAACTGCTGGCCATACCGGTGGTTGAAAGCGCGCCGATCTACTCCAACTTCCCCAAGAGCCACCCGTTGCATATGGGGTTCAATCCCAAGCCCTACATGAACGAGGCGGATGTGGTGGTGGTCATCGCCAGCCGCGCGCCCTGGTATCCCCCTTACGAGGGTCCAAACCAAGCGACCGTGGTGGCCATGGGCGAAACCCCCATAAAAGGCCACATGGTCTACCAGAACTTGATGGCCGACCATTACGTTGAGGGCGACCTGCCCATCAGTCTTGGATTGGTGGTAGATGCGGTGGAAGCCAGCGGCGCGGCCAACTCCAGCAAGGTCGCGGAACGGCGAAGCCGCTGGGAAGCCGAGCACAACAAGATCGTTGAAAACATCAAGGCGGCCCAGGAAGCAGCCAAGACAAAATCTCCCATCGATCCGGTGTGGCTCTGCGCCGCGTTGAACGAAGTCATGCCCAATGACGCCATATACGTGGAGGAGACGACTTCCCACCGGGGAGCGATCAACCGCCACGTCGATTGGGACGATCCCCATCGCTATCTCCACCCCAGCGGCGGTTTAGGCCAAGGATTGGGATTGGCATTGGGAGTGAAGCTGGCCAAGCCCGACCAACCGGTGATCGCTTTGATGGGTGACGGCGGTTTCCTCTACAACCCGGTAACCCAGAGTTTCGGTGTCGCCGGCGAAGCGAACCTGCCCTTTATGACCGTGATCTTCAACAACGGCAACTACGAGGCCATGCGCGGCAACCACCTGCATTACTACCCGGATGGCGACGCGGCAACCTCGGACATCTGGCATGGCGTCCATATTCCCGGACCCGAATACGCCAAGTTGGTGGAACCCTTTGGCGGATACGGCGAGCGGGTGGAAGACCCAGCAAAACTGACGCAGGCCCTGCAGAACGGATTGGACGCGGTGCGGCAAGGGCGAATCTCAATCATCGATGTCGTTCTTTCCATTTAAATCTCACGGAATGACGGTTTCTGTGGAATCGTTGGCGGTTTTCCGGGTTTTCCCTTGCGGCCCTCGTAACCTGGGGCTATCATAGACGCCATGGAGCCGCCAGAAGTCAAATATACCTTGGGTCCGCTGTCTCGCATCGAGCCCAACACCTTCGGGGAGCCGGGACAACGCACCTTTAACTTGGTGCTGGAGTCCGGTGAAGCTCGATGCACTGTCTGGCTGGAGAAAGAGCAGCTTTATCAACTGGGCATTTATCTTCAGGAAGCGGTGGAGTCTCTTTCCAGCGAAGACAAAGCCCGGCCCACTCAAGAAAAAGAGCCGGCATGGTCCGGGGAGGGGATCTCCCTGGATTTCAAAGTGGGCCAGGTGATGCTGAACTACGACCAAGACAGCAACTCCTTTCGGATGCTGGCTTATGAGCGGGAAGAAGAAGAGGCCACCCAGGAAACTTCCTCAGTGAGTTTCTGGATCAGCGTACCTCAAGCGGTAACAGTCGCCGAAGAAGCCTTGCGGATCTGCGCCGCCGGCCGGCCCCGTTGCTTCTTGTGCGGGCTACCGATCAACCCCGATGGACACATCTGTCCCAGGGCCAACGGCCACACCGTTTTGGAGGCCGGCTGACCCAAGGAGCAATAGCGATAGGGGTCCCGTTGAACCTAGATCAGTCTACTTTAGACCTCATTAATAACGGCGAAATCGTTTCTTGCCAGCTCACTCCCGCTGGTTCTAACTACACATTCCTCGCCCAACTCCAACTGGGCGACAGTCAAGGGCTGGCGATCTACAAGCCCAGAGACGGTGAGTCGCCCTTATGGGATTTCCCCAGCGGCACCCTCTACAAACGGGAGTACGCCGCCTTCCTGCTCTGCGAGATCTTGGGGTGGGACTTCATACCCTACACCACCATACGCGACGGTCCCTACGGCATCGGCACGGTTCAGCACTACGTCGATCACGACCCAAAGCAGAACTACTACAGCCTCAGCGAAGATAAATCGAACGAACTGAGGAAGATTGCGTGCTTCGATCTGGTGGCCAATAGCACCGACCGGAAACCGAACCACTTGCTGGTGGACGCCGCCAACAAGCTGTGGAGCATCGACCACGGTTTGACATTCCACTCAGATACGAAGATCCGCACGGTCATTTGGGACTTCGGCGGGAAACGCATCGCCAAATCCCACCTGAACGCAGTGCGCAATCTGGCCAGACAACTGGAAGCCCCCGCGGGCCGCGTTCAAGAGTTGGTCGATCAGTTGTACCCTGACGAGGTAACGGCTTTGCAACGCCGCGTGGAGTGGGTGTTGGACGAAGGGAAATACCCGGGCCTGCCCGGCCGAGCTCGGCGAAGACGGGATTAGCCATCATACGGCATCGGCCCATGTCGCTCCGCCAAATCTTCAGGTAGCCGCTCATTTACGCACTCGTCATTCCAGCGAAAGCCGGAATCCATCGAGCATCTCAACCGCTGACGCGCTTGGACACCAGCCGACGCCGGTGCGACGAATCAATTCCCTATTCAGTGCTAATGGAAATGATGCGCTGCCAAGTTCCAGACCGAAGATATTTAATCTAGGTATTGGCGGCGGGCTTCAGCCATCGCCTGCTGGTAAACATCTTGCAGCGATATCCCCGACTCCAGAGCGATCTTTCGGCAATCCTCATACTCCGGAGAGGCGCTGACGGCCTTCCCACCAAGGTACTTCACCTTGACACCGATGACACCCAGAGCACTTTCCATGGATTCGATACGTCTCTCGGCCACATATCGCTCTACGGGACGGGTCCTAACGCCAAGCGTGGTGGTTTCCCGCAGTATCAGCTCGAAGGCCGCGGTCTCCAACTCCTGAGGCACCAACGCGGAAAGCATCACGCCGGGACGGTTTTTCTTCATCTGGATGGGCGTATACCATACGTCCAGGGCGCCCAGGGCAAATAACTGTTCCTGGGCGTAACCCACCAATTCACCAGATACATCGTCCAAGTTGGTTTCAAGCAGAATGATTCCCGCCTGCCGTCCGGCAAGAGACTGCTCCGCTGTTTCGCCCAACCAAACCCTGATGACGTTGGGAAACCCCTCCGGGTCTTTGGTCCCTAGCCCCACACCAACACCGGTGACCGAGAAGGCGGGCCGTTGAAAATCGGCCAAGGTGGTGATTAACGAGGCCCCCGTGGGCGTGGTCAACTCTCCGGCTCCTTGGTGAAGCGGCAGGTCCGCCACCACTGGGGCCGCCGACATTGCCACCAGTTCCAGTGTGGCCGGGGCCGGGTTGGAGTACCCGCCGGCCCAGCGGGGAGGCGTCGATTCGCCCAGCACCAAGGGCGCGGCATAGACCCGCTCAACCCCCAACTGTTCCAACCCGGAAACCACACCCACCACGTCAACCAGGGTGTCGAAGCTGCCCAACTCTTCTAGCTCCAGTGCTTCCTCGGATTCTCCGTGAACGCGGCATTCGGCGCGCCACAGGGCTGATAAAACCTCTCCTGAGCGGGTTTTTACACCCTCGGGAAGGCCGCTATTCATTACCGTGTCCAACAAGAAGCGGGGAGTGTAGCGGGTGGGGTCCTGGATCTTAACGTTGAGCTTGGTGCCGCGCATCTCACAACGGGTGTCCTGAGTTACCTGCAACTCGTAGCCTGATATGTCCATTTTGTTCAGGTCGCTTTGCAGGGTTTCCAAAGATAGCCCCAGGTCCAGAAGGGCCCCCAACAGCATGTCGCCGCTAGCTCCACCGATCGACTGGATATACGCTATCCGCAAGGGGCACCTCTCTCAGAGCCACGCCCATCCGCATTCGGGCGCATAGCAGTATTGTACAATCTAAGCCACTCGATGCGAAGGCAAACCGGGAGGTCCGTGAAACGTGACGGTCCAGAACATCAGCGCGGTGACATTAGCGGTGAAAGACATGGCCCGGGCGGTCGACTTTTACCAAGTCAAAGTTGGGCTAGAGCTTCTCTACGGCGGGCCAACGGGGTCATTCACCAGCTTCAAGGTGGGGCCAGGTTACTTGAATCTCATCCTGGCAACTGATGGGGACTGGGCATGGTGGGGCCGATTGATCCTTCACGTGGACGACGTGGACGCTCTTTACCATCGCTTGACCGGCGCCGGACTCTCTCCTGACTCGCCCCCGCAAGACGCTAGTTGGGGCGAGCGCTACTTCCACATAACCGACCCCGACGGCCACGAACTGAGCTTCGCCCGGCGGCTGGAGAGCTGATCTTGGGTCAAGTTGATCGCGGGGGACCGCCTGTTTGTCACAGCCGGTCATTTCTCCGAAAATAGAATCGCCAACCATCGGCCGCACACTTCGTCATTCCGACACCAGCCCTTCGGCGGAAGGGCGGCGAGGCTCCGACTTCGTCTCGAGTCCCTGGCGGAGTCGGGATATCTCAGGCGACCGCTACAACCAGGCATGAGACACCTCTCCTTCCGTCGAAGGATCGGAGAGACACGAATCGCCCATTTTCGTTGGCCGTGGTGTCCCATGCAATCGGGCATGGACGATTTCGAGGAGCGGGCGGCAAGAAAACCTGGGGTGAGGTGGTTCCGCCCATCGCTAGATTCCTCCCTACGGTCACAATGACATTAGGGCGGCCGCGATGCCATTCGGTACCACTGCCCGAACTGCTTCCTAGAATTTGGGGTCAGACGTTGATCAAAAAGTTGATCACGTCTCCATCTTTAACCGGATAGGTCTTCCCTTCGGAACGCAGCACCCCTTCCTTTCGCCCTTGGGAGATCCCACCGCAGCGCACCAGGTCGTCGTAAGGTATGACCTCGGCGCGGATGAACCCCCGGGTAAAGTCCGAATGCACCGCGCCCGCGGCTTGTTGGGCGGGAAGGTCCGCCGGAATGGTCCAGGCCCGCACTTCGTCCTCGCCAACAGTCAGGAAAGAGATCAGCCCCAGCGTCCCGTAGCTCACGTTAATCACCCGGAACGTGGCCGGTTCCCCAACGCCCAACTCCTCACGAAAAAAGGCGTCCTCTTCGTCGGACATCAGGGCCAGGTCCTCTTCCAGTTTGCCGCACAGGCTGACCTCGCCCAACTCTTGCGTTACCGAATCTTCCAGGCCCAACTGGCTCACCAACACATCGGGCCCGGACTCATCGGTGTTGAACGCAACGATCACCGGTTTAGCGGTTAGCAATTGGTAGGCAGCCAAGAACTCGGCCTCCGATGGGGACAGTTCTTGGCGGCGCAAAGGGATCCCGGCTTCCAGCGCCGTTTTCGCTTTTTTAACCGCGTCCAAATGACGGCCCAGGGCCTGTCTCTCGGCGGGCTTGGCCTTTTTTATTGCGTCATCTTGCCGCTCGACGGCCCGTTCCATGACTTCCAAGTCGGAGAACGCCAGCTCGTCCAACATCGCCGACACGTCTCTGGCGGCGTCCACGCCGCCCGTTGGGTTGTGCACCGAAGGGTCGGTGAACGTGCGGACGACTACCAGAAAGGCGTCGGCGGATTGCAGGATATTCTTATGCCTGCCACCGATGCCCTGGGATTTCGTGGGGTCTTCGGCGCCGGGAAGGTCCCAATAGGTGATTTCAGCGTTCACCACCTTCTGAGGATGATACATCTCCTCCAGTATGACGAGCCTGGGGTCGGGAACCTTGACCACCCCAACATGCATCTCGCCGCCCGGCCCACCGCCCCCGGTAGGCGCTCCGCGGCCCTTGGTCAGCGCGTTAAACACTGTGGTCTTGCCGCTCTGGGCCAGACCGATTATTGCTACATCCATAGTCGGATTATACCGTCATCCCCCAGCTAGTGAATTCGAAATCAGAAACCGCGTTATCCCTTACGGCAAAGACGTTTTCCCCATTCTTACCCGAATCGGCAAAATTTGGGTGCATTTGCAGGATTTGGACAGATGAGCTATTGGCTAAGGTATCAGTAGGACTCGAACAGTTTCCCCCACTCGGTCTGCATGGCCGCCGCGATGCGGCGGCGGCCTTTGGTTTTTAGCCAGTAGCCGTTGTGGTACAGGTTGGAGGCTAGAAAGGCCAGGCTGACTAGGGGGGTGCGCAGCAGGAAGTTCTCCAGGGGTTTCAACGGTCCCCAGTAAATCAACTTTTGACCCCGGCTGGCGAAGGTGCTTTCAACGCCGGTGAACTTCCAATCGACCTGGCTGATGTCCTCGCCCACCACGTCGATCTTGGAAACGTCGCCGCAGCCCAGGCCGCGCTCGTGGGCCAGGCGGATGAACTTCAGGCTCATGGGGTCGAAACCCATCATCTTGGCCGCTACGGCGTCGATGGCCACCTGGTCGGCGCTGGCCAGGATGCGGTTCTTCACGTGCCAGCGCATGGCCCGGGGGCCCGGCCCATCCCCGGCAAACGTGCCGTCCATCACGGCGAAGAGACCTGGGTGAATCTCTTGTTGAATCGCCAGCAAATCCACCAGGGTTTCGTGGATGACCGAGTGCGTCCAATGGCGCTTCCGGTGCAGCAAGCCGCCAAAGGCGTTCTTCATCGCCCCGGTCATCGTGGTGAAGACGTGGGTTTTCATGGTAGGGAGATGGACGATGTTTCGGCCCTCGAATATCTCCGGTATCTGAATGCCTTCGGGGAATATATCGTCGAGAACCAGCATCTCCGCCTTGGGTTTGTAGTCCACCCACCGGTTAGGGGGCGTGTCCAAGTGAACCACCGGCAGATTCATCTTGTCCTGGACCGCTTTGTGCTTGTTCTTTTCCTCTCCCTCAAAGGAGTCGACGACCACCGTGCCGTTGTGGGCGCCGGTCAGTTGCTGATACCCCAGGTTTCTCAGGGCTCTTATAACCCCTTCCAACTGCCAGGGAGAAGTAGAGCAAGCGGGGTACCAGTGCTGCCAGGATATGTTGATCTTGAGCAATGTCTCTAACTCGGGATTCAAATGACGGCCAACGTCCGCCAACACCATGGCCCGCTCGATATCGGCGAACACCGTTTCCGGAGTGGCGGCCACCACCGCGACAACAGCCCGTTCGGAACTTGGGGCTGGGGGCGTCTCCGGCTGGCCGGACGGACTTTGGGTGGGTCTTTCAGATGCCTGCATGAATGGCGCTCCTGGGTTATCTATGTATAGTTGGAGGTTGCGGCCGAACCCGATTCCACCGGACCGCAGCGGCTAGTAGACAAGATCAACCCCAGATCCACAACACCAAACCGGAGCCAACGATCCAACAGAAGATCGAAAGTATAAGAGGCAGGTCGCGAACGATCAGTTGCTCCGGCGCTTCAGCTTGCTGGCTGGTGTTTAGAAGGTACAGGTATCGGAACAGTCCAAACGTAACGACGGGCAAGAGAAGCAACATGGTGTTGTTGTCGGGAAGGTTTGACGCTTCCACTGTATACAAAGTATAGCTTAACCAGGCGGAAGTCGCCGATATCATGAGCAACTGGTTGATGAACGAGTTGCCGTACTTGCCCAATACCGGGCGTTGTTGGGCCGCCGCGTCTCCGGCCAGGCGCACTTCGGCATAACGGCGTCCCAGCACGATAAACAGGGCTCCGGCGCCGGTGGTGACGTACAGCCAGGGCGAGGCGGCCACGTCGATGGCGACGGCCCCGGCGGCCGTCCGTATGACGTATCCGCTGGCCACCAGCATGAGATCGATCAGTACCACTTGTTTCAGGCCAAGTGAATAAGACACGTTGATGGCTAGATAAAGCACCCCAATGGCCCCCAACATCAGGTCCACCGCGGCCATTACCGCCAGTCCTCCCACGGCCAGGACCGTCATCATAGTCAGGGCGGTAACAATGCCCACCTGCCCCGATGCGATGGGACGGTTGCGTTTCACCGGGTGCTCCCGGTCTCCATGCCGGTCCATCATGTCGTTCAACAGATAAGTGGCGCTGGAAAGGGCGCAAAAGGCGGCGGAGAGGAGGACCAGCTTCACCAGCATGTCCGAGACCGGGTCGAAGTCGCTGGGAGACCAGGCGACGTTGACCGAGAACACGAAGGGCAAAAACACCAGACCATTCTTGATCCACTGCTGAGGCCGCAGGGCTTTCATCAGTGCCATGGGATGGATCGACACCCTAGCGCCTCCCTCCGAGTTATTTAATCTATCGGCCACGCCCATCTTGATTAATTTTTAGCGGGCAGACGGTAAGGCTGTATCGCCGGTTTCAGAATCAGACGAGGCAGCCGAATCAGGCGAGGTTGCCGCCATATTCTTGAAATGATGCAACCACAGCAATGCCAGCAAACCCACAGCTACCGCGAACCAAAGGGTCGCCAATCGCACCAACAGGGTACCAGATGAGGCCGCCGCACGGCTTATTCCGCTCTGTTGCAGCAGAGCAATCATGCTGCCCTCAGTCCCTATCAGGCCTCCGGGCAGAGCGCTTACCGCTCCGACCAAAGTGGCGGCGGCGTAGATCGGCACAGCCTGGGCGATCGGGATGCCGGCCTCTAAGCCCCTTAGGATCAGCCACAGGGCCATCCCTTCGCTGAGCCAGGCCCCAGCGCCTAGTAATACGGCCGGCGCCATCACCCTGGGCGCCGCCAATCGCCGCAAGCCGTCATGGGAAGCCTGCAGGTCGGTCCGCCACCTTCGTAACACCGGCAGATCGAAGATACGGCTGCCGCGGCGCGAGGCGAACAGCACCAGAGCGCCACCGCACAGCAAAAGCGCGGCGGCCAACACCAGCAAGAGGAACAATGGGAGCGAAGCCAACCCGATCGCCGCCAGTAGAACAACAGATATCACGTCGGTCAGTCTTTCCATCACCACGACCGGCGCCGACCTGGCAACGGGCACGGAGGCCCGGTCACGGAGCAGGTAGCTTTTTAGAAATTCACCGGCCTTCCCCGGCGTGATCGACATGGCCAGGCCCGATAGAAACACTAAACAATTCAGCACTAAGGGGACCCGGATATCGAGCACTCTCAGGTAGAAGGACCACCGGAGATACCGCAACGCGTAATTGAGCGCCGCCAGACCAAGAGCACCCAACAGGGAAGAAATGGGGAATTGAGACAGGTTTCCGAACGTTTCCCGGAAGTCACCGTACCCGGCGACCCCCACAAAAACCAGCACCGCCAGGATTATCAGTAGTAGAAGCTTCCAATTAGTCACGAACAGCTTGATCCATCGAGTTTATTTTGTGGATTGATCTTGATCGGATTCGTCCGATTCGCAGTCAGATAGGGAACATCGTTCAGGGGGCCGCACGGAGTTGGGAGTACATGGCGCCCAAAGCGCTCATACTGGATGTGTAGAAAGTAAATCCGGCGACCGGTACCCACAACCACAACGCGTTCAGATCGGTCAATAACGTCAGGACGGTGGCCGCCGTCGCCGTGGTCAACAAAACGATCGACCCTAAAAGACCGCCAAACACCAACGCCCGCTTTGCCGGTGTCGGGGAGTATCCGCCGGCAGCGGTGATACCGAAATATCCGCCGATAAAGGGGCCGAACGGAATCCCCACGAAGTGCACCACTGGAATCAAAGCTAAAATCACCATGATCCCAAATCCTACCAATACTCCCTTGACCACTGGACCTCCGGCGCGAATCGAAACCGCTTTTAATATTATAGACGGTGTAATCGGCGCCAAGCCATGCTCTAGGGACTTGATTGGCATGACTAAAGAGGGCTTGGGTCTTCGGGAGGCTGAGATCGCTCGCCGCCGCCGGCCGGTGCCGGAATGACGAAGTGTGCGGACCAAGGTTGGCAATTCTATTTTTGGAGCAATGACGATAGACCAACATGACAACTAGGCAACAAGATCATTCACCCCTCGATTTCTCACAAGTCCCCGATCATGGATTTCCAGGGCTCCCAAGACCGGATCCAATGTCTTCCACGCATGTCCGGCCTTTTCTTGCTAAAGACGATGGAGGACGTTCAAGTTATCCCCGTTCCTGTAGCGCATGACATACGCCCCAGGTATACTTGGAAAGTTTTCAGGGCAACGTAATTTCTCGTCTTTATCATCTGCATGTCCCATTTCGGATACTTAAGGAGAATCGCATTTGCCACCAGAGACTTCGATCGACGCCAGCCATGACGACTTCGAATACGAGAGTCCGTTTGCCCAATTACTAGGCATACGGCATCATCCCACGGTTGACGGAGTTGGTCTGGCTTCAATGACCATTGAGCACAAACATCGCCAGCGCGCCGGCGTGGTCCAAGGCGGCATCATCGTCGCGTTGGCCGACTACGCGTTCCACTTGGCGTGCGAGACCCGCCTAAGCGCCGGCCAGACCGCGGTGACGGTGGAGCTGAAAGTGAATTTCCTTGCCCCGGCCAAAGACGGTGAGTTGAGGGCCGCAGCCCGAATCGTCAGCGCCGGGCGCCGCATCATAGTGTGCGATGTTGACGTTACCGGAAAAGATAACGAGCTGATCGCCAAATGTCTCGGGACCTATATCGTGGGCGGGCAGGCGGCCTGATCAGCAGCTTCAGCGGCGCCAGGTAATCTCGCCCCGGTTGAATTGTTTAGCTGGTGTATCAACAATGTTGGAATTAAAATTCGGTGATGCTATAATTTCAACTGATTGATCCGGAGGTGGGCACGATGAGAGTCCCCATGAAAGTCGACTATGGGGTACGGGCCCTGGTGGAGCTGGCGCTGCACTATGGGGAAGGTCCGGTGCAGACTGCGGAAATCGCTTACAGGCAGGGAATACCCGAAGCCTACTTAGACCAATTGATGACGACCCTGAGTAAGTTTGGCTTCGTGCACAGCCGCCGTGGACCACAAGGCGGCCACCGGCTGGCCTCCGACCCGGTTGACATAGACCTGGGCATGGTGATGAAAACCCTGGACGGGAGCTCCTCTCCCCTCGATTGTCTCACCAACCCTTTGGACTGTGTATTTTCCGATTCGTGCGCCCAACAAGAGGTTTGGAAGGCAGTTGAGGAAGCCATACAAAACGTTCTCAGCGACATCAGCTTAGCCGATCTTGCCCGGCGTCAACGTCTACTGGCCCCCGAAGCGGTATTGTAGGCGTCACCTCAATATAAAATTCATTGCGGTAAATCGTGGGATAGGTGTTTGGAAATCCCCGCTATTACGCAACCCCGGCCAAAGGCGTGAACTGTTTTACCTGGTCCCGTATGACTTGACAAGGTCAGATCGCCAGGGATAGACTCAATCTACTGATGACCCCCAGCGGCTACCAAATAACGCAAAACTGTACCTGTCCCCAAACATAGGGGGCGGGCAACATAGCGGCTCCCATCAAGCCTGCGCGCACCAGATCGGAAGTTCATCTGGGACAAGCGCAGGTTTTCTTATGGGATAAACGAACCGCTGGAATTTTAGGGTCCCCGTTTAACGGGTACGCGGGCTGGGGTCCCAAAGAAACCCCAAGAATCAACTCAAAGGTTACTTAGGAGAAGGCAACATGACCCAGCAACCAATGGTCCTGACACCGGATCAAGTCAATCGGTATAGCCGGCATATCATCATGGGCGATGTGGGGAGCAAGGGCCAACGCAACCTTCTGGGGGCAAAAGCGCTGATCATTGGCGCTGGCGGTCTGGGCTCCCCATCGGCCATATATCTGGCCCTGGCGGGCGTGGGCACCATCGGAATCGTTGATTTCGACGTGGTTGAAATCTCCAACCTGCAGAGGCAGATCCTTCATCACACCAGTGACATCGGACGCCCCAAGTTGGAGTCGGCCAGGGACAATATCATTTCCTACAATCCAGACACCAACGTCGTGCTACACGAAGTTAGACTGGAGTCCCACAACGCCCGAGAGATCATCAGCCAATACGATCTGGTGATTAACGGAGCGGACAACTTCGCCACCAGATACCTGGTAAACGACGCCTGTTATCTGGAAGGTAAGCCCTTGGTGGACGGCAGCATACTGATCTTCGACGGCCAGGCAACGCTGTTCCTCCCGGGTCAGGGCTGCTACCGCTGCCTCTTCCCCGAGCCACCGCCCCCTGGGTTGGTACCTAATTGCGCCGAGGCTGGAGTCCTGGGAGCACTAACAGGACTGGTCGGCAGCATCCAGGCGACCGAGGCTCTCAAGCTCATCTTGGGTATCGGCGAGTCGTTGGTATCACGGCTATTGTTGATCGACGCCCTTAGCATGAGCTTTAGAGAAGTCCGGCTGAAGAGAAACCCGTCGTGTCCATTGTGCGGCGATAATCCCACCGTTACAGAGCTGATCGACTATGAAATCTTCTGCGGCTTGACCGCGCCGGAAGCAGCGGGAGTTACTTCAGACTAATAAATAATCGTCTAAGCAAGGTCCGGGTGCGCTGACCATTGGCAGAGTACGGTTGCAAGATTCCCGTTTATTTCGCGACCGGGCTGTTACGTGGAATCGATAGGCGATTCGAACAATCTAATTACTTGGTGGCAAACCACCCGCCCACTCAACATAGGCTTCTGCCCTAATCACATTAGGGCCTGCTACGAGTTCGACCCCAGTCGAAAACCGAGAGGTTATGGTTACAAGGCTGACTTACAAGGGGATATTAACGACGATCGGCAACACGCCCACCGTGGAACTCCAAAATATGAGTCCCAAGGAGGGTGTCCGGATATTCGCCAAGCTTGAAGGGCAAAACCCGACCGGCAGTGTAAAAGACCGCATCGCTCTCAAGATGATCGAGCTGGCCGAGCAGGATGGGGAAATCTCCGCATCCCGCACGATTCTGGAACCCACCAGCGGCAATACCGGAATCTCCATCGCCATGATCGCCCGGGTCAAGGGTTACCGGGTCAAAGTGGTAATGCCGGAAAACGTCAGCCCGGAGCGCACCCAACTGCTCCAAGCCTACGGGGCGGAGATCATCTATTCCGACGGCGCCCAGGGCACCAATGGGTCCATTGACGTTGCCAAAGATATGGCGGAGAAGAATCCCCACGATTACCTGATGCTCTACCAATATGGCAACAACGGTAATCCCGCGGCCCATTACGAGACCACCGGTAAAGAGATCATAGAGTCGGTTCCGGACATAGACACCTTTGTCGCCGGACTGGGCACCGGTGGCACCCTGATGGGAGTTGCCCGCCGGCTTAAGGAACACAATCCCCAGGTTAAGATCGTGGCGGTCGCTCCGGAGCCAGACGACCTTATATCGGGCTTACGCAGATTGGAAGACGGATTCATTCCTCCGATCTTAGATCTGAACCTCTTAGACTCGAGGATCCTGGTCAGCAGCTTCGACGCTTTCAGCACCACCAAGAGCCTTCTGGAGAAGGAAGGTATATTTGCCGGTATATCCTCTGGTTCGGTGGTTTTCGCGGCGTTGCGTCAGGCCGAACGAATGGACGAAGGCAACATCCTTTGCCTGCTGGCCGATGGCGGGTGGAAATACTTGAGTACAGGATTGTGGACCAAGGATTACGAACAGTTGGCAAAAGAGGCCCAAGGCAAGATTTGGTGGTAGCCAAGTCTTCTCCGGCGAAAACCGGTCCTACACACTGTTAATTTACCTCTAATCAATGGCCTCAGGCACCGTTGGTATCCCCATTTATGTCTCACGGATATATCCGAGAGCGCTTCTTCGGCGGGCAGAATACCTCGCCTTGTGTCAAAGCTTTGCCCACGGCCAAGCCCAAGCTACCTCATTGCCTTGTAACCACCCATTTCCGATGCTATAATTTTTACGAAATGGTTCGTCTTCTAGGAAAGCGGGGGGCTCCCGCTTTCTTGCTGATGGAAAGGCTCAGAGTCCGGGTATTTTCACCCAGGGGGCTTGGCCGTGAAAAGCGACTTTTTAATTGCGTTGACCCAGTTGGCCGCGGAACGTCACCTGCCTAGGGAGCAGGTGCTTTCGGCTATTGAGGTAGCATTAGCGTCGGCCTTCAAAAAGGACAATCCGGCGTCTGGGCAGAATATCTCCGTCAAACTTAATCCCAATACCGGAGACGTAAACGTCTACGCCCTTAAAATGGTGGTTGATTCGGTCGAAGACCCCGAAAAAGAGATAACCGTAATAGACGCCCAGCGCATAAAGACGGGCGCCAGCTTGGGTGACGAGGTGGCGGCGGAGGAACCTCTGCCCCATAACGCCAGCCGAATCGCTGCCCAAACAGCCAAACAAGTGGTTCTTCAGAGGCTGAGGGAAGCCGAGCGGGAACTGTTATTCCAAGAGTTCTTGCAACATGAAGAGGACATTGTCTCCGGTGTCATTGAGCAAAGTGAGCCAGGCCGGGCCATCACTCTAGACCTGGGCCGGGCTCAGGCCATCCTTCCTTACGAAGAACAGGTGCCCACGGAAAGGTATCGCAAAGGGCAACGAACCAAAGTCTACGTATTGAGCGTTCGTAGCGCTGCTAAGGGGCCGGAGATTCTGGTATCCCGCAGCCATAAGAATATGCTCAAACGCCTATTTGAGATTGAGGTTCCGGAAGTTTACAACGGCGTAGTTGAGATTAAAGCCATCGCCCGGGAGGCGGGGTTCCGCAGCAAGGTGGCGGTCAGCGCTACCCAACCGGGAATCGACCCTGTGGGCTCCTGCATCGGGGTGCGGGGAAACCGTATCCAGAGCATCGTTAACGAGCTCCAAGGGGAAAAGATCGATATCGTATCTTGGGACGAGGATCCCAAAGTATTCATAAGTAAAGCGCTCAGCCCTTCTGAAGTCGTCGCGGTGGAATTGTTCCCCAGCGATTTGACTGCGATGGTGGTTGTGCCCGACCGCCAGCTTTCTCTGGCTATCGGTAAAGAAGGCCAGAACACCCGTTTGGCCGCCAGACTCACCGGTTGGCGGTTGGATATCAAGGGTATGACCGAATGGGAAGAGATTCGGGAGGCTCGCCGACTTAAGACCGCCGCAGAAGCGACGGAGAAAGTCGAAGAAGAGACCGCAGCAACAGCCGTGGCCGTGCTTGACGTACCTGAAGCCGAAGTCCAAGAGGCAGATGCGCCGGCCGCCAACGATACCCAAGAGGAATCCCCGGTCGCGGTGGTCGACGCCGAGACGGTCGAAGTCGCCGAGCCGGTTGCCGAAAAAGCCGACGAAGACGAAATCCTTGAGGCCCTGATCCGGGAAGAAGAAGGCAGGGAGGCGTTGGAGGCGGCGGCGGCCGGGGAAGAGGCTTCCCCCAGCTTCAGTGTTGATGACCTAGATTCCTTCACATTGGGAGACGTCGGGACTATAGAGGACGATGAAGAGCAAGAGCAAGAGCAAGACGAAGAAGAGTTCGTCTTAGTTCCCGATACGCCGGCGATGGCGGTGGTGACTCCCGATGCCGGCAAGATTAGGTTCGCGGAGGACTTGATCGAAGATGCCCGTGGCGGTGGACGCCGAAACAACCGCGCCCGCCGCGGTGGCGCGGCTAGGAAGGGACCGGCTAACCGTGGTGGCGGCCGCCGATAATTGGCGCCCTACCTACAAGGATAATATTGCTGTTGGCCAATAGGCGCCATATACCGGAGCGTAAGTGCGTTGCTTGTGGCCAACGNTTCCCNAANCGAGAGCTGATNCGCGTGGTGCGGACGCCGGAAGGGACCNTTTTGGTAGACCAGGCCGGGAAGAAGCCAGGCCGTGGAGCTTATGTCTGCCGATCGACAACCTGCTGGCAGCAGGGCGTTCCCAAGTCTAGCCTTGAGAGAAGCTTGAATATCACCATGTTACCGGAGAGCCAGGATCAAATAATGGCTTATTACCGGGACACGGCGGTAGACCCAGTCTCGGTGGAGCAGTAGATGACTACTGAACGACGATCTAGCCAACCACGGCGCAGGCAATCCAGAGTTCTGATATTGCCTCCAACCCTGACCGTCCAACGACTGTCGGAACTCACCGACCAAAATCCCATAGACGTCATTAAGCAATTGATGCGCAACGGAATCATGGCGGCTATGAACCAAGTCATCGACTATCAGATGGCCACCTTGGTTACGTCCGCTTTCGGCATAAGTACCGTGATGGCGGAACCAGACGAGGCGGACGCCGGTAAAGATTCGAAAGCCACCGAAGAGGGTGACCAGGCTGGCTTGGTCACCCGCACTCCGGTTGTTACGATATTGGGACATGTAGACCATGGCAAGACCACCCTCCTGGATTTTATTCGGGACTCTAGCGTGGCCGAGCGGGAAGTTGGCGGCATTACTCAGCACATCGGAGCCTACCAAGTCGAAGCCAATGGACAGCTATTAACCTTCCTTGATACACCCGGCCACGAAGCCTTTTCCGCCATCCGGGCCCGCGGTTCCAAAGCCACAGACATCGCGATTCTAGTGGTAGCCGCAGACGACGGCATTATGCCCCAAACTGATGAAGCCATTAACCACGCCAAGGCGGCCGGAGTGCCGATTGTCGTGGCGATAAACAAGATGGACATGCCAGCCGCCGATTCCGAGAGGGTTAAGCGCCAACTCAGCGAGCGAAACCTGCTGGTGGAGGACTGGGGAGGAGAGATAATATCGGTGGAGCTCTCCGCCCGCACCGGGGAGGGCGTAAACGATCTGCTAGAAAACATCGCGCTTGTCGCAGAGATTGCCGAGCTTAAGGCCAACCCGGATAAACCAGCAACCGGAGTCGTAATCGAAGCCAAACTGGACCGCAAGCGAGGACCAACGGCCACCCTGCTCGTACAAGATGGCACCCTTGCCGTGGGTGCGTACGTCACTGCGGGAGGAGTCTGGGGCCGGGTTCGGGCAATGAGTAACTACCGCGGAGATGCTGTAAAACAGGCGTTGCCCGGTACTCCCACTGAAATTCTCGGGTTCGGCTCCATCCCCGAGGCTGGAGACGTGTTTACCGTGGTGCCCAACGAGCGCACGGCCCGTAACATGGCCTCCGAACGGGCGAACTCAGCTTCGTCCCAACAAGCCCAGGCTCGGGCTTTGACCCTGGACGAAGTGGTCAATCAGACGCCGGCCGGAGAACTCAAGGAACTTAACCTCGTACTGAAAGCAGACGTTCAAGGCAGTGTAGAGGCTGTCAGACAATCATTGGAGAACCTCACCGAAAACAATATAAAAGTTCGCATCTTGCACTCTGGTTCCGGCGGTGTGACTGAATCTGATGTGTTGCTAGCCAGCGCTTCCAAAGCCATTATCATTGCTTTTACTGTGGGCATCGAGCCGAGTGCTGACCGGTTGGCCAACCGTATGGGCGTTGAGATTCGCAGTTACGACATCATTTACCAGCTGATAGACGATGTGGAGTTAGCCTTGCAAGGCTTGCTGGAACCCACAGTTGTTGATGTGATTCTAGGCCGCGCCGAAATCAGGGAAATCTTCCCAACCAGAGGTGGAGTCAAGATCGCGGGTTGCCGCGTAGTTGAGGGCCGCATCACCAAGGGTGCCACCGTGAGAGTCGTTAGAGACGGTAAGGGGCTGGAGGAATACACCCTCCCCAGCCTGCGCCACTTCCGCGACGAGGTCAACGAGGCAACTCTTGGCACCGAATGCGGCATAGTGCTCCAGGGCTATAACGACTTCGAGCAGGGAGACGTGTTGGAAGCCCATCGCGAGGAA
>JAKUQE010000065.1 GCA_022450395.1 Dehalococcoidia bacterium
TTGGATCGCTTTGAATTCCGGCGGCGTGGTCCGATTCACGGTGGTCGGGGAGGCTCAGACCTGGTCGGAAGCCGTTAAGCTGGTGGGAAGCCTGAGTCCGGACCTGGTAATCACCGACGTGGACATGCCAGATGGAGATGGCCTAGAGGTAGTGAGGATTCTTCGGGAACAGGTGCCCGAGGTCCGAGTCATCATCGTCAGCGCCCATACTGGAAAGGGCTACGAGCGGCTGGCCAGAGAAGAAGGCGCCGCCGCGTTTATTCCGAAAGCGAAACTGTCTCTGGAAATTCTTTCTCAAGTATTACAAGGGGAAGGGTAGCGGTAACCTGCGTCCCTTTGCCAGGAGCCCCCAGAATGACGCACTCCCCGCCGATCGCCTCGGCGTAGTCGCGTATTCCCACGATGCCCATGCCCTCTGAGGATTCTTCCACAGCGAACCCCTGCCCATCGTCTTGAACCGTCAGCCTGAACCACCCTCCGAATGGCGTTTCCAACCGCACCGAGATCTTGCTTGCGTTGGCGTGTTTCACCATATTGGTCAAAGCTTCTTCAGCGATTCGATAGGCCGCCAGCTTGGCTTGTTCTGGGATCAAATTCCGATCGGCCCTTTCTTTGCGCACCAGTTCCTCGTCCAGGTCCATTTCTATGGATATGACGGATTCAATCTGGTCCCCTAGGGATCGCAGGGCCGGCACGAATCCCCGGCGCAGGATATAGGGATACAGTTGGTGCACGATGGACCGGATCTCTTGCTCCAGCAGTTCTTCAAACTTCTCACGTAGATCGGCCAGTTCCAAGGCTACGCCTTTAGGTTCGGCGGTTGCCTCCAATTGCTTCAACCGCAACACAAGGAAAATGAGACGGTTCTGTACCGAACCATGTAGTTGCTGGGCAATCTCTTTCCGCAATGACTCCTGGGCGCTGACGATACGCTGCCGTGAGCGTTGCATCTCGTCGGCCCTGGCCAAAGCCGCTGCCTGCTCGGCCACTTCCCTTTGAGCCTGTTGGCGCAGATTGATCTCCGTCGACAGGTCGGTAACTCTTAGGTCGAGCTCCGTGTTCACCGCCAGAAGCTGGCTGCGCTGCCTGGAGATGGTCCGCCACGCCGCCCACACGGATATGATTACCCCCAGGATAACCATCGCCACCAGGCTGCCTATCCAGATCTGAACCAGCAGGTTATCGATAATGGCCATATTTATCCGCCGGTTGGAATAGCGCCGGCGTCCCGTAAATCATGGATAACATGACGCCTTTCAATATAATAGCAACTTCCTCTGAAAGTGTTAAATATAGGTCTATCGCGGCGGGAGATGAAAATTACCTTGCCCTAAGCATTGTCGCTCTCTCGTAATCCTTCTTTCTCCCTCAAACTTGTCTTGCCAAGACTGGGAGAATATACTCAAATATGTTATGAGCCAGCCCGAAGATCTACTTCAACTGTCCCTGTTTCCTCTTAATGTGGTCCTGTTTCCCGGAATGCCCATGCCGCTGCATATCTTCGAAGAGCGCTATAAAGCCATGATTGGAGAGTGCGTGGACCGGGAGGAGCCTTTCGGCATCATCCTCATCAAGGAAGGACAGGAAGTTGGGGAGCCGGCCGAGCCGGTCAAGGTCGGCACCACCGCACGTATCGTCCAGGTAGAGCGGCTGGAAGAGGGCCGATTGAACATTATGACCAGGGGCGAAAAGCGGTTCGAAGTTGTGGAGATCACCCAGCAGGTGCCCTACATGGTGGGTCAAGTCAGGTATCTCACCGAAGAACCCGGAGAACCGGCGGCTTCGGTTTTCGGGGAAGTCAAAGAGGCCTACGGCGGCTATCTGCGAAATCTGACCGCCCTCACCGGCGGATGGACGGCCCAGGCCGAAGTGCCCGGTGATCCGGTCACATTGGCCTTTGCCATCGCCTCCAGCCTGGCTTCCGGAACCGAGCTGCCGAGAGACGTGAAGCAAGAGCTGCTGGAACTGCCTGATGCCGGCCAGCGGTTAGAAAAGTTGTTGCCACTGCTGAACCGGGGGAACGAGATGTTGACCGCCGAAGTCGCCAAACGAAACCCTTTCCGAGGGGCGCGGCTCAACTAATAATCCCATAAGTCGGGTTGCCGGTTGCCTACACCGAGGCCAAGCTCCCGTACAAACGCGTCGCCCCCGCTTCTGGTATCAACCCCGAAAACAACTCCGGATGCATCATCTCCGCCATGATCTCCAAGCCGGTTATCAACCGGGGCCCCGACCGGCTGGTGTAAGCGCTGGCGTCGACGACGTAAACCCGGTTGTTCTCCACCGCCGGCAATGAGTCCCATCCTTCCAACGCCGCCACTATCGGCACGTCTTCCAATCCCCGTTTCACCTCGAATCCGCAGGGCATGAACACGATGACATCGGGGCGGCTGGCTACCACATCAGACCATTCCATGCGGAAGGAACCGGTTTCCTTATCGCCGAAACAGTTGACTCCACCGGCCAACTCCACCATCTCGGGCACCCAGTGGCCGCCGCACATCAGCGGATCAACCCACTCTAAGTGCAAAACCCTCGGCTTGCTGCTGGCTTGAGAGGCCCGTTCCGCCACCGCGTCGATGCGTTCCTGCAGCCGGGATGTGATAGTCTCCGCCGTTTCTTCGGTGCCGGTGGCCCGGCCGACACGCCGTATGTCTTCTAATATGTCCCCCAAGTATTGAGGATCCAGGGAGATAACTTCCGGCTGCTTGGCCAATCCCGCGGTTACCTCGGCCACCTGCCGAGATGAGACGGCTCAAACTTCGCAGATGGCTTGAGTCAACAACAGGTCCGGTTGAGCGGCAGACAACACTTCCAGGTCTATGTCGTAGATACCAAGACCTTGTTCTAACCGCTCCGAGATTACCCGGCTGATCTCCCCACTGGTGGGTTCCATGCCATCGAACACGCTGTGGACCACGTTGGGTTTTTCCTTGGCTTCCGCCGGGAAGTCACATTCGTGGGTCACGCCGTAAAGCTGGTCTTGCAGACCCAGTTGGTACAAGATTTCCGTAGCACTAGGCAAAAAGGAACATATTCGCATCGGTTAAATCTCCAAGTTGTGCAGCAGTTGTTCAAAAAACTGCGTTGCGCCGGTTAACACCCATTCTAACATCTGTGAATCGCCGATGATCTGATTGACGGTGTCCAAGTCCAGGTCTGACGATCCCCTCAATCCCCGGACCTTTCTTGGGCCGCTGCGGGGTCAGCTTCCGAGTCCTGTAATTCATCGGGTTCAGTCCCGTCATCGGTATAAACGTAAACATCGTCGTCCAGATACCGGTGCTCCATATCTTCCAAGGAGAACGGGTCGTCCATCCCCAGAAATGTCCGGCTGAACATCCGGACCAACACGTGATGAATCTGGAAAGTTGCCCCGGCCAGTCCGGCCCCCAATCCCACCAGGAGCACTATGGGCAGCGGTGTTGAAAGACTGCCAAGGGACAGCAAATGGGATATGAAGGGGACACTCCATATGGCCGGCAGGATCAGCACTAGGATCAATATGGTGTCCCGCAACACCACCCGCAGGTTTCCTCCACCCCAAGCGTCAGACGTTCTCATGTGGCTGGGCAACACGTAGTCAGCTATTCCCTCGGTCAACGTGCGCAACGACCTCCAGATTCCCACCGCGGGGGGAATGCAGAGGGCCAAGACCGAACCCCCTATGACCAGTCCCAGCAGACTTTCCCTGATATGAATCAAACTGGACAACTGGGGGGTGAATCTCAATATCCCTGTCCCAATGGCGATGATCACGATGATGATGCCCAGGTCCAGAAGAATGAGCCTTCCGCTGCGCTGGATTCGCCTAGCCCTGCGGCTGCGGAAACGGAATGCGGTGCGGAGGGTGGCCAGGGACAAAACCAGGCTTTCACCGTATTGTTTCATCAGCCTTGGAGAGCGGCGGTCAATGAAATCGGCGATGACATCGGTCGAGCGAAACAGGAACGGATAGATCAATGCCGTGATCGCGGTGGCCCCGGTCATAACCGGGTACATGAAAGCGCCAACAGTTCCGGAGACCACTCCCGTCCTGATCATGGCCAGGGAAAATTCGCCTAGCTGGGGCATGCCGAGCCCAACTCCCAGGGAAATCCGGCCCCCGTGGCCCACCAGCAACGTGCCGATAGTGTCGGAAACCAATTTTCCGGCGATAAAAACGACGGCGACGACAATCGTCGGCACGATGACATCAACCGCCTCCGAAAGGTCTATCAACATCCCGATGGCCACAAAGAACAGGGCGGCGAACATGTCCCGCACCGGACTCATTATCCGGTCGAGTTGCTCGGCGTGATGGGAGTCGCCCAGGACCGCCCCGATCAGGAATGCCCCCGCCGCGGCCGAAAGCCCCAATTGCTGGGCCGCCAGGGCCAGGCCGAAACACAGGGCCAACCCGGTGATCAGCAAGGTCTCGTCCGAGTGAAACCGGTTAACGAAGTGGATCAGCCGGGGCGCGAAGAGGGCGCCGAACACCAGCGCGACCGCCCCGAATATGGCCAGCTTTGCGGCTAAAAGCCCGATGTCCTGCGGGTTCGCGGTGCCCGTGGTAGCCACACCCGTCAACACCGTCAGCAGTACGACCGCGACGAAGTCCTCCACCACCAGGATCCCGACAATCAGCCTTCCTCGCGCGTGCAGCAGCTGGCCCGATTCCCGAAGCATGGTCATCAAGATGGCCGTGCTGCTTATAGTTAGGGCCGCCCCCAGGAAAACGGCCTCGCCATCGCTCCAACCCATCAGAATCGCGACTTCAAAACCCAGAGCGAACATGATGGACATTTCCACCAACGCAATCAGGACAACCCTGGCGCCCACACCTCGAATTCGCTGCCAGCCTAACTCGAGGCCGACACCGAATAGCAGAAGAATCAAGCCCAGGTCGGCCAGCAGTCCGATAGTATCCGGATTTTCCACCGTTCGCAGAACGGAGGGACCGATTATCACGCCGGCGACCAAATAGCCTAAGACCGGTGACAACCGGGTCTGACGGCACAGGACCAGGGCGCCTCCGGCGACGGCCATGATGATGGCGAAGTCGCGCAAGAGCCCTGAATCGCCGTTCTCCAGGGCGGATAATATAGCCAACGTTGGAATTTCGATAAACGCAGGACCTCTGTTACCGGTTGACGATCGGCGCCGGGCGCAAGCTAGACCGGGAATAACGGCGCAAGCCGCGCTGGATTGAAGTATCCGCGCTCAGGATGCAAAACAACTACCTGAATCTGTATGGACTTTGGCGCGCCTCAGTCCGGCCGCTGGAGCCTATCCAGATTCAAGCCAAAATCGCGGGTTAACTGCCGGCGCTTGCTATTATTGTAGCAAGGCATGCTAGGGAGTATGCCAAAGGCCAAAAGCGCGGGGAACCTAGTGCGCGAGTTTCAGAAAAATCTTCCCCAACCCAGGGACGGCTAGGGAAATCTGGGAGGCTGGGGCAGGCCAGTTGGGAGCGCCAGATATGAAGCTACTCTGCCGGAAACGGGACCAGAACGCGAATCGCGTTCCGGCCCCGGTTCTTGCTACCGGTGAAACTCCGAGTGCGCTACCAGGTCCACGGTGGTATCTGGGGTCGCCACGGCGACCGAACCGTAGAGGGGTCAACGCCGTTTCCAGGTTTCCACCAACTCGTGGGCCTGGTCGTCGTCCACTCCCCACATCTCAAAGTTAACTCTGATGGCATCGTAAAGGGAGAGGTCTCCCTGAACTTTGGCGGGGTCGCGATAGGACTCCACGCTGACGTCCATCCATTCCAGGGCTATCTCATCATCCCGGGCTATGCCTTCGACCATATTCACCGCGCACGCCGCGATGCCGGAGAGAAACAGCTCACCGGCGCCGACCATTTCGCCGCCGCTGCCGTCGGCCACCCAGTGATGGGTGCGAGCGTTGCAGATAGCCCTCCCTGGAGTACCGGTGCTGTAACTATGGACTTTATAGGCCAAGGATAAGTCGCTCATCTCGTCCCTCCAATGTCTTTACTGCCGATAATGGCAAATTCGACGCGTCACGGTATGCTGACCGCTGTTGGCTGAAAGCTGACAGCTATTCCGCCACCCGGTAAGCGATGCATTCCACAATCTCGATCGCCAACGTTTTTTGGGCCAAGCCGGTTGTTCCGATCACCGCCCGGCAAGGCGGTACAGGGATAAACTCCCGGTATACCTCGTTCAGCAGCGGCCAATTATCCATGTTGGTCAGGAAAACGATCAACGTGACCACCCGGCTGAAACTGGTTTTCCCTGCCTCCAAATGGGTCTTGACGTGGCGGAAGGCCGCCCGGTATTGCTCCTGGTCGTTCTCGCCCACCGGCAAGCCATCGAACCCAGAAGAAGTGGTGCCCCGGCAAAGGACTTTAATGGCCTTAACCTTCAGCATCCGAGTAAGGTCCTCTTCGAAGTAGTCGGAATAGAGGCCGGTCCGGTAGGAAACCACATCGGTAGACTGGCCCCGGCCGGCGGCGATGATCAGGTCCAGCAGCCGGTCTCGCTCCTCAAAGGGCAGCGCTTGAGCCGCTTCCAAGGACATGCCGTCCAGGTCTGTTAGAGAATAGGGCATCGCTTGTTGGGAATTCAGAGAATCTTTTTTGAATCTTGAATAAAACTTGACGCGAACCGGAGCCTCGTATCCAGATGTATGTTAGCCTGCCGGACTCCGGTGCGCAAGGGAAAGCTGAGCGTGGATGGCATCGCGCCGGAAATGGCCCCCACCCTGCAATTTTGACACCATCATAGCCAGACCCCTATCATGTTCTCAATAGATTTCCTGATATCAAAGGGGGTCCCGTGGCTACGATTCCGGAACTGAAAGACGCCCAACTTCAACAGCAATACGAAAGCCTGGACCGCCCCGTTTTAATCCGCGAGGAAGCGGTCATCGACGCCGAGTGTCTACTGGCATTCCGCTACGAATACCCCGGCCAGGAGACCCAGGTAGACATAGATACAGACGAGTTCACGGCAGTCTGCCCGTGGACTCGTTTGCCCGACTACGGCACCCTCACCATCTCCTACATCCCCGGCGAAAGCTGCATCGAACTCAAGTCACTGAAGTACTACCTTCTCTCCTACCGGGACGTTGGCATAGTCCAAGAGCACGCGGCCAACCGCATATTGTTGGACCTGGTCGCCCTCTGCCACCCCAGAAGCATGAAAGTGACTCTGGACTACAAAGTTAGAGGCGGGATACACACCGCGGTAACCGTAGAGCATCCCGGAAACTGAAGATCGCATGTACCTGGTAAGGATCGAAACGACCTTCGATAGCGGCCACCGGCTGCTGGACTATGACGGCAAGTGCGCCTTTCCCCACGGCCATACCTACCGTGCCGAGGTCTTCTTGGAATCCGACACGCTGGATCCCCAGGGTTTGGTGTTCGACTTCACCGAATTGAAGCACCGGGTTAAAGCGTGGATCGACGACAACTGGGACCACTCATTTTTAGTAAACAGCAGGGACACTGAGTTGATCGAAGGGCTGACGCCTGCCTCTAAAGGCCGAATTTATCAATTCCACGAAGAGAACCCATCTTGCGAAGTCCTTTCCAGAGAACTCTATAACAAAGTGGTCGAGCTTTGCGGGGTGTCCCCGGTCAAGGTTCGGATGTGGGAATCCCTTGACCAATACGCCGAGTTTTCCGGCGGGCAATAAGGCATGCCCAGCTACGCCGTGACCCTTCTCTCCGGAGGTCTGGATTCCACGACCGTCGCGGTTCAAGCGCTGCAAGAGACCGGCAACTTGTCCGCCATCACTTTCCACTACGGACAAAGTCATAGTAAAGAAGTGGACTGCGCCCAAGAGATCGCCGGGGTCCTGGGCATTCAACACCAATTGCTAGACATCTCCTTTCTTGGCCAAGTCGCCTGGTATTCCGCGCTGACCAACCCCGACCGGTTTCCCGTTCCCGAGGACCGTTCCATCGACCGGATGGGCGCCAGCATCCCCATAACCTACGTTCCCCTCCGCAACACCATCTTCCTGTCCCTAGCCGCCGCCTACCTAGAGAGTCAGGTGCTGTACGCTCTTGAGATAGACGGCGTTTCTCCAAAGGAAGTGGCAGCCCTGATCTACATGGCCCCCAACGCCATCGACTACAGCGGATATCCCGATTGCCGCCCCGAATACTTTCAGAAGATGACCGAGGCGCTGGCTTACGGCAGCAAGTTGTGGACCGAATACCAGATCCCCATCCAGGTGAAAACCCCGATCATAGAGTTGTCTAAGATGGAGATCGTGAAGCTGGGCCTGCGGCTGAAAGCGCCGCTGGAACTTACTTGGAGTTGTTACCAGGGAGGCGCAGTCCCCTGCGGAAGTTGTGACAGTTGTTTGCTTAGGGCCAAGGGGTTCGAAGAAGCCGGAGTCTCGGACCCGGCCCTCACGCGGTTTCGTGATGGATAGCCCGTGCTGCGATTAAGCCGGCAACCCGGCGGTCAACCAGAAATCTTCCACTCCCTGCAAGGGGAAGGGGCCACCATCGGCGTCGCCACGGTGTTTCTGCGTCTATCCTTGTGCAACCTATCCTGTAGCTGGTGCGATACCAAGTACACCTGGGACTGGGAAAACTACGATTACAAGAAAGAGGTGATGGCCCTAGACACGGAACAGGTCCGTGAGAAGATTCTGTCCTACGAATGTCCCCACCTGGTTGTGACCGGCGGCGAGCCCTTATTACAGCAAACGGAGCTAGCCCCGCTGATATCTGGATTGAAGCAACAGGGGTTTTATTGCGAAGTGGAAACCAACGGCACCATCGCTCCCATGCCGGAGATGGAGCGGGACATCGACCAATGGAACGTCTCTCCCAAGCTGAGCACCTCGGACAACCGGTTGGAGCGGCGGCTGGTGCCGGATACCCTGGAGAGCTTCTCCCGCATTCCCAACGCCTACTTCAAGTTCGTCATCGTGGAGCCTCAAGACATCGAAGAGGTTTGCGGCCTAGCGGAGAAGTACCGCATACCTCCCCAACGAATCATCCTCCTCCCCGAAGGGCGGAATCCGGAGGTCCTACAAAGCCGAAGCGGTTGGGTGAGCGAGGCCTGCGTCAAGCACGGGTTCCGGTTCTCCACCCGGCTGCACATTCTGCTGTGGGGTGACCAGCGTGGGCGGTAGAGGCGAAATCCTCCCAACCCCCCTTTACGAAATGGGCGCTACTTCTCTCCCAGCAGCGCCGTCAATTCCTTAACGTCGCCCAAGGAGTCTAGCCTGGCTACCGTGTCTATAACTTGTTTGGTCCTTGATTCTCCTAGCACGTCTCCCGCGATGAACCTGAACTTGCCTAATAGTTCTTCGTGGTCCACTGGGTTTTGGGCGTCGCCGCGCTGGACGGTGACGCTTTCTTCCAGGGTGCGGCCGTCGTTCAATGACACCGAGACCCGGGACGCGGGGTAGTCGAAGCGGCGCAGGCTCATCTCCGAGTCGGCCACAACTTCCACCAGCTTGGCGAGCTGCCTTGTTTGGGGGTCGGAGACTTGTTGGGGATAGAACGATGTGACGTCGGCGCTGCCCCGCACCACCATGGCGGCCACGGCATAGGGGATGGAGAACTTGGCGGCCAGCATGTTTTCCGGCTCGGGGTCGGCCATGATCAGCGCCAAGGGGGGCGCTTCCACCTGGATACGGCTAACGTCCCCTGGACCGAACTCTTCCCGCCGGAGCAACGATTGGATCGCGTCCAGGGCCGGATGGTTGTACAAACAGCAAGCATGGAATTTGAAATAGTTGCGCTGGATCCGGTAAGAGCCCGGCTCTCCCAGACCGTCGACTACGGCGTTTCGGTCAAAACCCTCACCCAGGACTGACTGGTACAGATCGGCTGGACCGTCCTTGAGGCCCGTGAACCCGCACTCACCCAGATGGGCGGCCAGTATGCCTTGAAAGCCGGACCGGCCAGGATACAGGTTGCGTATGGTGGCGCCTTCCAGGCACGGCGTCCAGGTGTTGGCCGGACTCATGGAAACGGCCAGGTTCATCGCCGTCCTGGTCTGAGCGGCGTCGAAACCCAGCAGCCGGGCGGTTGCGGCGGCGGTGCCCATGGTCCCCCAGGTGCCATGGGAATGGATCTCATCCTTGGCTTCAGTTGCGGTGCCGATGCGGGACGTGACTTCGTATCCGGCGATGATGCTTTCCAGCAACTCCTTGCCACTGCTCCCCCGGTCTTCGGCCACGGCGACCGCCCCCGGGCTCACGTGGATCGACGGGTGGCCTCCGCCCAAACGAGAGCCTTCGTCCATCTCCAGAGCAACTCCGGCGGTGGCGTTAACCAAGGCGGCAAACATGGGCTGGACCTTGCCGCCATGGCCGAAAAGGGAAGATTTCCCGGGCCCGGTGGTAAGCGCGAATCGAGCGAAGTTGGCGTTTTCAGCCATGCGGCTACCGGCCAAGATGGCGCCGATGGTGTCCAGCACCACATTCTTGGCGGCGGCTACCGTCGACTCGTCCAAGTCCTCCAGTCTTACGCCGGCGACGAAACCAGCTAAGCGGTCCAGATAATCTTCAGCCATGGGAACCTCCTAGGCCTAGCCCGAATTTTCCGCAGTCCTATCAGCCAGGTCCTTCGACAGGCTCAGGACGAACGAGATAGAGAGGCCTTCCGGCGCTCGTTGACAGCCGGTCAAACCACCTTTGGCAAGAGGCCTCCCACCGTTGACATCGGGGGTTTTCGAATATAGCCGGTGTACAACTATGAGCCAAGGGAGCATAATTGGCGGCCTATGGGAGAACACCGTCACCACTCAGTAGCCTTGATCGACAACTTGCGTCAAGAAATGCCCTTCTGGCGGAAGATCCGGCTGGTTCTAGCCAACAACTTTATCAAGATAAAGTCCCGGCACAACTGCTGCGGTAACTTGGGACAGCCCGGTTGTTGACGCGGCAGCGCCGCTCAGTCCGGTTCGGACTGCTAACATCCCGGCGGTCTAAGGCCGGTCTACTCCCGTGGACCGGTCGCACCAGCCAATCCGATGCCTTGCCACCAGTGGCGCCCTCTTCCCCGCCGGCGCCTCGTAAACCCAAGCTTGGTCAACTGCATACCGAAACTGCGCTGACCCAGTGTCTCTTGCCCGGTTTCTTGGCACCAATTCACGTATTCGTCGTACAGCCCACCAGCGATGGTCTGAGCCTCAGGGCCGATCATGCACCGGGCGCCGATGAACTGGGACACTGGGTCGGAGGCTGAAGCCGCCTCCATGAAATCTTGGCGGATCGATCGTGCTTCTTGAGCGGCCTGGCCCCTGGCGCGAGGCGCGGTTTTCTGAGGAGGTTCCTTCGCTTGCTCGGCCAGATAGGCCAGCAGTTCTAGATATTTCTCCAGGCCGCCGAAGTCATCCCAATAAACCGTCTTTCCGTCCAGCTCCGAAGCGTCTAACGCGAAGGAGATAGAGCCAACTTTGAAATTTCGGCGATACCCCAGAGGGCAAGACCAAGTGGGGGTCAACATTCCCCGGCGCATGGAGTTGTTGAGCAGGTAGATGGCGCACCGGGCCGCCTTCCGGTCTTGGTCTGGGTCTTGCAACGGTGGACCGTCGTACACCGATTCTAGGGTGCGATGAGTCTGAATCACGGAAAAAGCGAAGGCCGCTCGCACCTGGTTAGTGGCGCCCCGGATCAAGTCGCCCTCTCCGTGTAGTTCCAGCGGGTTGAAGATCTCCACGACTCGGCCCGCGTCAGAAGTAACCGCGGCGCGGCCCGTCGGGAGGTGGGCCGTGGTGATCAAGCCCTTTTTCACCGCCGTCCAGACAGCGATGGTTAAGGCCAGATTCTCCCTAACCATACTAATTTCCAGAACTGGCTCCATCCTGCTGCCGCCTGACTTGTTCTTTAACCCCAGGATTCTAGGTACGGGGCGATTACTCGTCGATGGTCATAACCACTTTGATGACTTCATCCAACTGCTGTTCGTACATGTCATAAGCATTCTGGACATCGGAGAGTCCGGTGCGATGGGTTACCAGAGCGCCGGGGTCGCACCAGCCGCGCTCCCGCAAACCCACGATCTCCCGGATGTGGGCGATGGGGTCGCCGCTGCGAGCGCCGGTGGTGGGTATGATTCGAGGCTGCTTGTCCAACAGCAGATTGTGCTCGATTGGCACCATATGGTCAGTTTGAACTCCGAAAATGATGACGGTGCCGAACTGGCGAATCAACCGGAAAGCCATGTTGAATGTATCCGGGTATCCGGCCGCTTCCACTATCACGTCGGGGCCCACTCCATCGGTAATCTCCAATACCGCCTCTCCAATCTCATCCCGGCTCGGATTAATGGTGTGGGTGGCGCCCATCTCTTTCGACTTTTCCAAGCGGTAATCGAGCAGGTCGGCGCCGATCACGGTGCGTGCGCCCATCCTCGAAGTTATCATCGTGAAGCTTAGCCCGATGCTGCCTTGGCCCAGAACCAGGACCGTCTTGCCCAATAGGTTAGGCATCTGTTGGCAGGAGTAGAGGACGGTGCCCGAAGGCTGACACATCAGCCACTCGTCCAGATGCCCTTCGTCGGGCAAAAGCGCGATGCGCTCCGGCCCGGAGACGATGTACTCCGCCAGGCCTCCGGCGTCTCCGCCGGGGATGACGATGGCCCGCCGCCCCACGGGAAAGCCGTCGGTGCGGCTCTCCACGATGGTTCCGGCTACCTCATGGCAAGGCTTCCCGGGAGCAAAGGGGTAGCGATCTTCGGAAAGGATAGGCCCATAGCTATGTCGGATATCACTGCCGCAAACCGAAACCCGTTCGATCTTTATCAGGCATTGGCCGTCATTAGGCGCCGGTGTCTCGGTCTCAACGAACTCGAAATGCTTAGGGGCGGTTAGTCTCACTGCTTTCATATAACCTAGATGCTCCAATCCCCGTGGAAATTTGTGTGCTTTGAATCAAGCTGTATCTTAATATGCCGAAGGCCCTTCGGCAACCAGACGAACCAGCGAGCCCGGCCGGCTATCGAGAAGGCCATCTCAGATTTCACCGCCCGGCTTTGTTGAGACTTGACCTACCAGCCGGTATGATGATGCGAGTCGATTCACTCAACGCCCAATATATTAAATACCACGATTAGCAAATGCGCTGGAGGTGCGTTTTGGCAGATATTTACGACGTAATCGTAGTTGGGGCCGGCAACGCCGCCCTTTCCGCGGCCATGGCCGCCAAGGAGATCTGTGAATCCGTGTTGGTGGTGGAGAAAGCCCCGGAGTTCTTTAGAGGTGGCAATACCTACTTCACCGGAGGCATTATACGTTTCGCCTTCGACGACCTTGAAGACATAAAGCAAGTGATTCCCGACATGTCGCCCACCGAGCAAGCTTCCGTCGATGTGGGCAGCTACACCGAGAAACAGTTCTACGACGACATGATGCGAGTCACCCAGGGAATGTCCGACCCGGACATGGCCCAGATTTTGGTCAGCCAGTCCTTCGCCGCCATGAAGTGGCTTACGGAAAAGGGCGTCCGCTTCGTTCTGTCCTACGGACGACAGGCCTTCAAGGACGGCGACAAATACCGGTTCTGGGGCGGGCTGCTCGTAGAAGCCGTGGGCGCGGGGAAGGGTCTGTCCGACCAGCAGTTCGATGCATGCCAAAAAGCAGGGATAGATGTCCGGTATTCCACCCAGGGTGTGAGATTGCTGCAGGACAACATGGGGCATGTCAGCGGACTTAGGGTGCAGGGTCCGGATGGATTCGAGGATATCCCCAGCCGCGGCGTGGTGCTAGCCGCCGGCGGCTTTGAAGCTAACGCCGAGATGCGCTGCCGCTACCTGGGACCCGGCTGGGAAATGGTCAAGGTGCGGGGAATCCCTTACAACACCGGCGACGGTATTCGCATGGCTCTGGAAGTCGGCGCTCAAGCCCACGGCCACTGGAGCAGTTGCCACGCCGTTGCCTGGGACATGAACGCCCCTGCCTTCGGCGACCGCACTATCACTGAGCTGTTCCAGAAGCATTCCTATCCCTTCGGCGTCATGGTCAACCTGGACGGGAACCGGTATCTGGATGAGGGCGCGGACTTCCGCAACTACACCTACGTAACCTATGGACGGGCTTTGCTTGAACAGCCCAACGGCTTGGGATTCCAGATCTTCGACGAAAAAGTAAAGCACCTCCTCCGGGACGAATACCGCATTCCCCAGGTGACCATGGCCCAAGCGGACACCATCGAAGAACTGGCCGTCCGGTTGGACATCAATCCGGAAGGTTTGGTGAAGACCATCAACGAGTTCAACGCCGCGGTCCAGCAGGACGTGCCCTACAATCCCACGGTCAAAGACGGCCGCGGCACGGTGGGTATCACCCCGCCCAAGACCAACTGGGCCCAGACCATCGATTCGCCGCCCTACGTGGGATACGCGGTCACCTGCGGGATCTCCTTCACCTTCGGTGGAGTGAAGATCAACACCCGGGGCCAAGTGGTAACCAACGGTCAGGACGCCATCCCCGGTCTTTATGCCGCCGGCGAGATGGTGGGGGGCCTCTTCTACTACAACTACCCCGGCGGCTCGGGGCTATCGGCGGGAATGGTCTTCGGCCGCCTGGCCGGAACCAGCGCCGGCCAGGATGCCATGGCTAAGAGGGACTAACAGAGGACTGAACAAGTACATGGCTAATTCCGTCAAAAACAAGCCCCGCGTCTTCTACGGGTGGTACATGGTAGCCACCTTCATGTTCATCGCCCTGATCACCACCGGTGCCCGTAACGCCTTCGGGGTTTTCGTCATTCCGATGGAAGAGGAATTCGGCTGGAACCGGACAACCGTCACTGCGGCCGGGTTCGTGGGGGCGGTGGTCGCGGGGGTGATTCAACCGTTTTTAGGGCGCATCTTCGACGCTACCGGAGGCCGAAAGGTAGTCCTTGTGGGTCTGATCGGACTTGGCGTGACCATGGTCTTGCTCAGCCTAACTTTCCATATCATATTCTTGATCGTAATGTTCGGCGTACTTGCGTCGGTTGCCGCCGGCGGAGTCTCTATAAACAACACCGGCGCCATGATGGCCCGATGGTTCCGGCGCAGGCGGGCCACGGCCTTGGGATTTATCGCGGCGGGAGCGTCCCTGGGCGGTATGGCTATAGTCCCCTTCGCCATGTTCCTGCTTCAGGCCACCAACTGGCGCCTGACATGGGTGGCGTTGGGGGTTCTGATCCTGGTTCTAGCGGTCCCCCTCGCGTTCTTCTTTATCCGAGAATCTCCCGCTAGTATGGGCCTGCAGCCCGACGGTGACGAGGAACCCACTGATGCCTCTTCTGCTGGCGCTTCCCAACGCGGTTCCGGACCACTGGAGGCCGACAAGTGGACGCAACCGTTACGCAGTTGGCCTTTCTGGCAAGTGTCGCTCTCCTACATGGTTTGTGGCTCAACCACCTATATGTTATCGTTCCACTTCGTTCCTTACGCCGTCGACCGTGGCGTGTCTCCCAGCTTGGCGGCCACAATCATGGGAGTCATGCTGGGGTTGAACGTCATAGGGTCCCTGGGCGCGGGCTTACTGGCCGACCGGTTTGGCCGCAAGAACCTGTTGGCCTTGGTCTACCTCATCCGTGGCTCCGGATACATGATATTGTTGCTGCCGGGAGTATTTGGTCTAACGCTATTGTCGGGCAATCTGGGCCTGTGGCTCTTCGCCCTGATCCTGGGGTTTTCCTGGTGGGCTACTCTTCCTCTGACAACTTCTTTGACCGCGGACGTTTACGGCACTAGAACCTTAGGTACCATCAGCGGCATATCATTCGCCTTTCACCAGATCGGCGCCGCCTCCAGCGTTTTGTTCGCCGCGGTCCTTTACGACTTAACCGGATCCTATACCGTCCCCTTTCTTATCGTCGGCTTTTTGCTGTTCCCGGCGGCTCTCTCCGCCTTCACCATCAAAGAGCGCAAGTACTCCACCCGCTACCTCACTACACCCGCGGTCGCGGCCGCCTCTGGCGACTGAGCCAACATGCCCTGGACTATTATTCTCTCAGTGCCGGGGCACCACGGCGAGGCGGCAAATCCGGAGATGCTTGCCTGGATCAAGCAACTGCTGGACCACGCGCTAGGCTCGGCTGCATGGGTCATCATCGCCGTGGTGGGCCTGGCGCTCGTGGCATTCCCAATAGGACTGATCTTGTTCTACCTAACCCAGCAGCGGCGTGACCGGGTAGATAGCTACCAGGAGACAGGAGATGGAACGTGACCCGGTAGCCCGGCTGCCGGTCTCAGAATTCGGCCACAAAATTCAGCCGAACATGCCTCTTGCCCGCAGTCTCATAATTGGGTAGACTAATGCGAGTCTCCGGTTGCACGTGTTAGCTGATTCAGCCTTCAACCGGGGATGGCGCGCCACGGTAGTCCGGACCCGGCTATTTGGCAGCGCCGACAAAAACAGAGAAAGGATTTGAGATAAGCAGCCATGTTTGATAAAGCAGCTTTAGACGCCCTACTAGAGGAACTAAGAGACGAGTACGAACTGGAAGCCGATTGGGAAGAGATTCAGCGGTCGGCCCATCTAGGTGTAGCCCGGTCCGATGCCGGTGTGGCTTTGGGAGACATCGACGCGCGAGTCGCGCCTCTGATCGTGAAGCACAACCCTGATTAAGACTCCGGGATGCCTGGCCTTCCGAGGATAGGCCTCACTTCGTTCTCGTCATGATTCGCCATCCCTGCCAAGCGGGTTTCAACCCCCGCCTGGCAGCTCCGTTCAAGCCACCAACACTCAGGTGACTAGTTGATTCTATTGGGGCACGGCATACCGTGCCCCTTTTGCATGCCCAACGGATTTCTGCTCTAGATTGAATTCTGTTTCTTCATGGTGCACCCATGCATGCAGAGCATAGATATTTTCGGCCCATCGTAGGGTACCAAAACCGACCGTTGCGGCTTCTCGTCCTCCCTACCCGATAACCTCCAGCACGCGGCCACGACGACCCGGTATGCGGGCGGCGCCGATGACTCGCCAGTAGTTGACAGTCTCGATTCCCAAAGCCTAGCGTGATATAGCGGGGACGGACCCGGCCTTGGCCGATCCGCCCCTTTACTTATTGCGGAGGTGATCCAGCTTGCGCTGCCGACGTTGTAACTCCATCCGTTTGATCCAATTGGACAAGAAACTTCCAGATGACCACCAGGTTTTCCGATGCCAGGATTGCGGCTTTCTGTTTAGTCCAGGGGATTCGTCCGGTTCAGCCGCGGCCAACCCCAGCCTGTCCGCCCCGGCTTCGCGGACCGTGGCGATCCGATCTGGTTACCGGCCTTCGGAGTAGTGCTGAATGACCGAAGGCGTGGATGGACAATTGCCGAACCCCTTGGAGTTCGCCAAGGATATCTTGCGCGTAGAGTTATGGAGCAAACAAGAGGAGGTGCTTTCGGCGCTGTTTGAAAACCGGAGGGTGGCGGTGAAGTCGGGCAACGGGCTGGGGAAAGGGTACTGTGCCGCCGTAGCAGTCTTGTGGTTCCTTTATTGCCACGATCCCGCCATCGTGCTCAGCACCGCCCCAACCTTTCGCCAAGTCCGGCACGTATTGTGGCGGCAGATCCGCCGTTTGTACCGACGGGCGCCGGACGTTCTGGGCGGCAAGATCTTGGACACTCGGTGGGAGCTTGCCGACGACCGCTACGCCATCGGCCTGTCCGCCGACACTGCCGACCAATTCCAGGGCTTCCACAGTCCCAACATGCTCATCGTTGTAGATGAAGCCGAGGGAGTGAGCGACGAGATTTACGAGGCCGTGGAAGCGGTAATGACCTCGGCATCGCCTCGTCTATTGCTTATCGGTAATCCCACCACCGTCACCGGTGCCTTCCGCCGGGCCTTTTACCAAGAACGGCGTCTCTACTACACGATCACTATCTCCGCGCTGGACAGCCCCAACGTAACGTCTAACAAGGTGGTGGTCCCGGGACTGACCACCGCCGAATGGGTTGAAGAGCGCCGGGAGACCTGGGGTGAAAACAATCCTATCTTCATGGCCAGGGTTCTGGGGGAATTCCCTGATCAGGCGGAGGATACCCTCATCAAGCTGTCCGACATTGAGGCCGCCGTCGAAGACCAAGTTCCTGCCACCGATGAAGATCGGCCGGATGACGCCGAGGAGACTGTTCTAGCGGTAGACGTGGCCCGCTTCGGCTCCGACCGCAGTGTCATCCTTAGGCGGCGGGGCAACCGAGTGGAGGATATCCAGACTTTCCAAAAACTGGACACTATGCAATTGGCGGGCTGGGTGGTGGCGGCGATCAAGGAGTGCCGCCCCGACCGCATGTACATCGACGAGATCGGCGTGGGGGCCGGCGTCGTGGACCGGCTCCGCGAGCAAGGATACAGCGCGCGCGGCATCAACGTGGCCTGGCGGGCCCGGCACGAAGGCCTCTTCACCAACACCCGGGCCGAGGGCTACTGGAGGTTACGCGAGTTGTTCGCCTCCGGACAGATCAAGATTCCTCGGGACAACCAGTTGATGGGAGAACTGGCCGCGTTGCGCTACAGCTACGATAGCCAGGGCAGAATATATCTGGAAAGCAAGGAAGCCATGCGCGGCCGCGGCCTCCCTTCGCCCGACAAGGCCGACGCGCTGATGCTGGCCTTCGTCGAACAGGATCACCACACCAGGCTGTTGACTTAAAATCCCGCTGCTTCGCATTTTGA
>JAKUQE010000066.1 GCA_022450395.1 Dehalococcoidia bacterium
GCCTACGCATCGCCGACGCTTCCTGGCCCAAGAGGTAAGCAATCTCCTTGTCCACCGCCCCGTCGCTGTGCCTTACCCGGATGGAGTCGTCGGGGAATCGGATTGTCGACTTACATAGGGTGAGTCCATTGGGATATCTCTTTATACCTCGATGGGGGTTTTAAACCTAAAACGTATGCACGTGTGGGATATAAGGTTTGTTGTATTGCTGGTTGCCAAGAAGTAGGTGACGTTGCACATTAGCGGCGTGGATCACAGTTCCGATAAATAGCGGGACACTCACTGCATTATTTTGTAGGGTGATGTCATTATGTCTGTGGAGAACCATCGGACGCATCCTGCGGGTACGCTTACATCGTGGTAAACCGTCAGGTAAAAGGCGACATAATCGTCCGGCGGGAGACGGATGGGGAGTGGGCGACGTTGCGCCCCACCGATAGGGTGGTCCGCACCGCCAGGTCTAGGATGCGTAACTATATGCCGCCGGCCATGGTGCGGAGAAGCTACTGATAGTTAAGTAGCGATTTGATTTGGTGGGCGTTGTTATGACAAGATCGCCCTAGTCCACTTGCACCCCAGTTCATCAATCTGGACTGCATAGGAGGCAACATGGCTAACAATCCTCTAGTCGGGGCCTGGGAGCTTGTATCCGACTCCCAGGTTGGGATCCGTATCTACACCGGCTCGCACTACGCGATGCTTGGCGCACCCAAGGACCGTAAGCGGGCTGCTGGCAACCAGGCCACGCCAGACGAAGCGCTCGAGGCCTTGAATTCATGCCCTGCCTTGGCTGGCACCTACACCCTGTCCGGCTCCCGCATCACCCATACCAGGCTAGCAAACAGCCGTCCGCACCTTTCTGGTTAGACTCTCCTTGTCGATCACACGATACAAGGTGACACTATGACCACAACTCAAGTCAGCGGGGGAGGTACCGTCGGATCTTCTTTCACGCACCGTAGGGTAGGCAGCACCGGAGTTGGTAGCCCCTTGGTAGGCGCCTGGGAACTGGTCGACAACCGTAGGCAAGGAGTCTTGATCTACACCGAGACCCATTATGCTGTCGTACAGATGAACAAGACACGTAATTTACCGAAAGGGGATGCGTACACCCCTGAACAGGCCCTTGAGGCCATCTCTACCAGCGGTGCGCTTACCGGGACATACACGGTCTCCGGGAACACTATGTCTGCCGAACGCATAGCCAATCTGCGCCCCTCCGTGGTAGGAGTGACCGCGGTTCACGAGTTTACCGTAGAAGGGGATACTTTGAACCTTCGTGGGATCAGCGGTATCCCTCTCGAAGAGACAACATGGCGCAGGGTTAGTTAAGTCACGGGGATATTGAGACGGAGATAGCTTTGCGGGTCACAGTCTAGTCAAAACCCAGACCGGCATCGAATATGTTTACAGTATCGGGACGAGGGTATTGGGTCGCTCCCGGTTGCCATAGAACAGCTAATTTACGGACTGTGCTAAAGGAGATTGATAGGGATGGCACATTACAGAGATGCCGTTACCAATTACGATTTGTTGAATCTTGGCGATTTTGAATTTCAGTGCGGAGTGGTTCTGACTGACACTAAGCTTGCTTACAGGACTTACGGCGAGTTGAACCCCGAAGGCAGTAACGCGATCCTTATAGCAGTTCCGGTGAACGGTACACATCAGGATGCAGCATCAATCCACATCGACGGCGAAAATAGGGCGATAAGCCCTGAAAGACACTTCGTCATCATCCCAGATATGTTCGGGAACGGCCTTTCATCTTCACCATCCAACACTCCATCACCGTTTGACGGGGTGGATTTTCCTTCGGTGACCATTTACGACAACGTAAGGGCACAGCACAGGCTGGTGACCGGGGAGTTGGGCATATCGAAGCTAAAATTAGTCACCGGGTTTTCTATGGGTGGATTGCAGTCATTCCATTGGGCGGCTATGTATCCGGACATGGTGGAAAACGTCGTACCGATTTGCGGTTCTGCTAAGTGTTCGGGGCATAACTGGCTGTTTCTTGAAAGTCTCGCTGCCGCGTTGGAGGCCGATTCCGTGTTCGATTCCGGCCGATACATGGAATATCCTGAAGCTGGGATGAACGCATTCTGTGCAATCTACGCTGCTTGGGCGTTTTCGCAGGAGTTTTTCAGACAAGAAGGGTTTAAGAATCTAGGGCTCGAATCCCATAAAGAAATGGGATCAGTTCTGGCCCAGTTCTTCGTTCCTCAAGATCCCAACGATCTGCTCGTCAGAACCCGAGCGTGGCAGAACGCGGATATAAGTGACAATCCAAAGTACAACGGCAACTTAGAAGCCGCTCTTGCGGGCATAACGGCTAAAGCTATCGTTATGCCGTCATCTACGGACCAGTATTTTTGGTCGGACGATAACAAAGATGAGGTCGCCAGGATGCCCAACGCTGAATTCAAGGAAATCCCCAGCATCTGGGGCCACGCCGCCGGATTGGGTATCAGCCCTGCAGATAGAGAATTTATCGACGACGCCATCAGAGAGTTAATCGGTTAATTCACGTCGGTTCGTTCCGATACATTATCTTTTGGACGGTATGCCCAAGATAGGCTATCTAGCCGACAAGAGGGATTGAGCCTTGGTCCAATGGTACAGATACTTCTGCAGTCAGTGTGACTGCGAAGCAACGGTAAGTGGCGACGCCTATATCGGAAGGCCGCAGGCGATTTCCAACCTACTTCGGGAGTTCGGGCGGAGTTGAGCGAATCATTCTTTTCACTAATCAGAAAGTGTGCCTAATTGATCTAATTCGCAACACCGTTACATAGCAATCTATACGGAAAGTTACAAGCATCTACTTCGCATTAACCGAAATACCTTCTAAGCAGATTGTCGGAGGTTCGAATCCTCCCTGGGACGCCATCCATTATTAATCGTGCGTGAATCAGTAGAATTCAGTTAAGCGTTTAGGGCATTTCCCAAGCACAGCGCTCGAAGAGATGATAACTACCGAAAACCCAGGCAAATCAGTGTACATGAATTCCACAATGGATTCCGACCGTTGTGATCACGGCTGTTGCGCACACGATTTTACCGGCCGCCCTTAACCTTTCATTGGAGAAGAAAGGGTTGTCCCAGTCCGGGTCATCTCGAGCCAACAGATGGCTGGTGTACAAACGGCAGGTTCTGTCCCACAAAACGGTGAGTGCGTCCCTGATCATGCTTTCCGGCAACGCGGTATGGAATACCGTTACCGGGAAGAAACCTGGGTCCGTGAGCTCACTTCGGCCGATTGCCCTCACGAGCGGCACCAAAGTTTCCATGTCCTTAGAGCTCTGGCGCCTGGACGCCGGCCCCGACTACCCCGCCGCGCTCGAATCCTTACCGGTGGTTACGGTGCGGGGGGAAGATGTAACGGGCCCCAGAAGGGCCAGCTCAGTAGTTTCTGGGTCGGCGAGTAGCCTTTTAACAAAGAGAATTCTGACTACAGTCCCCCGGACACTGGTATCACGGCTCCCGAAACATAGCTGGCCTCGTCCGAAACCAAAAACGCCACGACCGCAGCCACTTCATGTGGTTCACCCGGCCGCCCTAGAGGTATGCTAGTTCGCTGGTGCTCCTGCTCCTCACTTGAAAGCGCCGTAAAGCGGTCTGCCACCCGAGCGCCGGGCTCCGTAAGGACAAATCCGGGCATCACTGCGTTCACGTTGATATTGAATTCCCCCAGGTCCTTGGCCAGTTGAGCGGTAAACCCTATTATGCCCGATTTAGCCCCGGCGTAAGGTAGCCTAACGGCGGAAGTGCCCCTGGGACCAAATGTTCCTCTAGCGGTCATCGAGGAGAAATTGACGATTTTGCCCGACCGCTTGGATTTCATGTGAGGTACCACTCCTCGACAGCAGAGGAAGGCGCTTTTCAGATTCCCATCGACTATTTGGTCCCACAGCTCTTCGCTGATATCTTCGATGTGGTCGAGCCCAATGTTGCCGCTACCGCCAGCGTTGTTCACCAGGATGTCTATCTGCCCGTAGGTATCCAAGGCCAGTTTTACCATCTGGTCGACTTCAACGGCGTTAGATACGTCGGCTCCAAACGGTAAAGCGATGCCCCCGGCTTCACCGATTTCTTCGGCTACCCGGGCAACCTTCTCGCCCTGAATGTCGGTTGCCAGCACACGGGCGCCGCCCGATGCCAGTTTCTTGGCGATAGCCCTGCCGATGCCTTGCGCGGATCCCGTGACTATGGCAACTCTATCCTGAAGCTGCATGGTTACCCCCCTTTGGTGTTTACTTCGGCGCCTGATTCTGGTCAGGCCAGAAGCTAAAGCTCGACCGCCACTTTGTGGGCCTGGTAGGTGGCCATCTCGATGTTTCGCGGCTGCGCGCTGTCACCGATGACGTAGAGCTCGTCAACTCTCCCAGCCAGCGAATTGTACAGCCCGTCGTTGGCCTGACCGCCCGCGGCCATGACCACCGTGTCCACCGACTGGATGGTCCTAGCCACCGAGGTATTGACCACGTGATACACGTCCACGAAGTCCTCCCCGATTTGCGAAACGCCAGTCATGGGACTCATGACAACCCCCTTGCCAAGCAGCCGCTCGTATAGATGGTGCCACACGGGGCCTGGGATATCACTGCCCACCCAGTTAAGGCCGGTGACGATCTCCACCCGCTTGCCTTGGTCGGCCAGTACTTCGGCCACAACACATCCCGGTGGGGTGCCCTGAGTGTCTATGATAACTACGTGTTGGCCCGTGCGGGCCCCGGTCAGCACATCGTTGGAGGTGATCACGTTTGCACCCTGGGCCCCGGGGATGTCGGGGACGTAAGGCGTGGCCCCAGTGGCCACGATGACGGCGTCGGCCCTCTCGGCCAGCACCTTTTCGACGGTAGCCTCGGTGTAAAGTCTCACCTCAACACCCAGTTGGGGAAGCTGGCGCTCGAAGAACTTGATAATCTCCTCGAAGGACTCCCGCATGGGTGGCAGCATGGCCAGCTTAACCTCACCCCCCAGCCTGTCCGAGGCCTCGAACAGGACCACCTGGTGACCACGTTCGGCGGCTACTCGCGCCGCCTCCATCCCCGCCGGGCCTCCGCCTACTACCACCACCTTCTTCTTGACGGGGGCCAGTCCCGGATCGGCCCACTGCTTCTCGTGACCTGTCACGGGGTTGTAGATACAGGTGATGGGCAGGGCAAGGTTCTGCCGCCCGACGCAGCTCTGGACGCAGGCGATGCACATCCGGATATCGTCTACCCGGCCCTCCCTGGCCTTATTGGGTAGGTGTGGGTCGGCGATCAGCTCTCTTACCATGCCCACCAGATCCATCTTTCCCTCGGCCAGCATCCGCTCCGCCAGGGCAGGGGTGTTAATGCGTCCTATTCCGATGACCGGCAGGCTGACGAGTTGCTTGATGCCCGCAGGGCGTTCGGCGAATTCTCCCGGAGCATGATAATAGGGGGGCCAGTGGGCCCGAAAAGAGGCTTTTTCCGAAGCGAGGCCTAGCCAAACATTGATGTAGTCCAGCAGCCCCGTGGCCTCCAGCAAGGGGGCCATGGTCTTGCTGTCTTCGTAGTCGATGCTGTAGCCTACCAGGTCGTCGCTGATGCGGACCCCCAGTAGAAGGTCGGGACCCAAGGCCGCCCGCATCGCCCGGAGGACCTCATAGAGGAACGTCATCCTCTCCTCCGTTGTTGCGCCGCCGTACCTATCGGTACGGCGGTTGCTCTGGTCGTGGAGGAACTGAGACACCAAGGCGCCATACCCTACCACGAGCTCAGCACCGTCGAGGCCCCCATCCCTCACCCTTCCTGCCGCTGTCCCAAAGGCGGCAACTATCTCCTCCACCTCCGCCGTGCTCATCTCATGGGGCATAGCTTGGACGTAGCTGAAGGCTGGGGTGGGCACCGCGGATGGCGCCACCGACAGCCAGTCTCCATCCAGCATCTCCCGCTGCTGTACGCCTGACCTCCTGCCGTTGTGACTCAATTGGGCCAGTACCGGCACCGGAAACTGGTGGACCAGGTCTGCTATGACCTGGTAGCGGGGGATGATCCTGTCGTTCTGATTGATGAAATAGGATGTGCTGGTGGGGTGTACGCCACAAGAGCCCAGAGTCACCATGCCGGCGCCGCCCTTGGCCCTCTCCCTGAGGTAGTAGGCGTAGTCCTCGGTAGGCAGTTTTTGTTCATCGTAGAACTGGGCCGCGTGGCCCGTGACGACGATCCGGCTTTGAAGGTCGTGCTTGCCCAACCGGAACGGGGCAAAGAGAAGCGGAAACTGCTGGGTCATGATTGGGCCTCCTGAACGCCGACTCGTGCCAGTCTCTCCAAATTCAAGATCCTTCAAACAATTCCTCGTCAGCTCCCTTACGCTCCCGTGCCGCAACCTGTCCTAGCGACGAGAGAGTAGACCTTGTCTCAGGCCTTTGATGCAAACAGGGAGTGTTGGCCGCCGGAAAATTGTATCCCGTGTACGTCGGTTTGGACAGGATAGAATATACTTCAAGACGCCTCGACGCGCTCCCATCTGGAGAGACCATGACAGACGTCGCGGCTCGGTTTGGGGTTTCAAGAGGTTGGATTCACAAGTGGGTGTTCCCGGAGCTGGGACATAACTGCTGAGACTCATCCGAAATAGGGTGCCGATCAGGATGGGGTATCACAGATGCGCCTCGAGGGATGGCACAAGCCCCGCAGCTAATCACGGAACCCGTACTCCTCTCTCCACTCTAGGTAGCCGTTAAGTCCCGCCGCAAGGTCATACTCTGCGGTGAATCCTATGTCATCCCGCAGTCGGGAAACGTCCATCCGGGACCTGGAACCGCCGTAGGAAACGTCATTATCGTCGCCGGGGGATGCGTCCACAACCTGGATGCCCGGCCGGAGCTCCTGCAACGCATCGATCATATCCCCCAGGCTTAGCCACCGTCCGGCGGATACGTTGTACGCGAAGTGGGAAGGGTTGGGTGCGTCCAACACACTACATATCCCGCTGGCTATGTCTGCCACGTAGGTGTAGTCGCGGCCCAGACTGCGGTCACTGACGGCGATGGGCTCGCCGCGCACGACCCTTCCGGTGAGATCCTTTACCACGGACTGGTTAGCCCGGTGGCCGGTTACCCGCTCCATAGGACCGTAGGGGGAACTCAGTCGGGTGGCCACGGTGGGGAAGCCATGCATTTCACCGAACCGGCGGGTCAGCAGCTCGCTGACGTACTTGGTCGATTCGTAAAGGGTGTGAGGGTGAAGTTCGGCGTCCTCCTGGAGCATCTCCTCCTGCTCGGGACGGTCACCGTAGACCGAGCCGGAGCTCACGTAGAGGAAGCGTTGGGGGATTACCCGCCTGGCCAGCTCCAACAGGTTGGTGGTGCCCATAACGTTGATGTCCACAATGGAACGGCTACGACTGGCCTCCACCTCAGGCAGCACCCCGGTGAACACTGCTGCATGGACAATCTTGTCTATGTTGTGGTCCTCGGCCTGTTCCAGATCTCCGGGAGCCAGGATATCCCCTTGTAGGAAAGTGACCTGGTCGGACCAGGCTTGGATATATCTAGTGAGCAGGTCGCTGGGTGGGACCAAGTCGAAGCAGACCACCTGGTGGCCCCGCTGAGCCAAGTTCCTCACTATGTTGCTGCCTACGAATCCCGTGCCGCCTGTTACCAGAGTGGCCATGGTGTTATCCCCCTTGATGTATTGCCCTCAAGATACCCCAGCGCGGCTGCATTGGAAAGGTAACTGGATGACAAGATAGCGGGAAGGCAATCCTTGGAGCCTCCTAAAGGTGGTACAAGGGTAGGTAGGTGGTGGCTCACCGAGAACACTCTATCGCGGAAGCCTGATCACAAGACCCAGACCTGTGGACACACTGTCCTTGAAAAGCTACTATTCCACCATAATGGCCAGCGAGCGTATACAGCGTCAGATTGACCGGCTCCTTGATGAGGCAGAGGATGCCGTAACTCAGGGTGATTGGGCTGTCGTTTCGGACAGGGCTGGAAAGGTTTTAGCGCTTAGTCCCGAGAACCAAGACGCTCTGACCTATCTCGCCGCCGCTGAGCGAGCACTTGGTGCTTCTGCCCTACTTCCAACCACTTCGCTAACGACTCCGACTCCTCCTCCGACCCCTGCCACGACTCAAGCCCAACCCACCTCCTTCGCCAACGGTCGCTACCAGGTCAAGCGATTCCTGGGTGAGGGCGGCAAGAAGAAAGTCTACCTGGCCCACGACACGACTTTGGACCGGGAAGTCGCCTTCGCCCTGATTAAGACCGACGGCCTGGACGAGACCTCCCGCACCCGTATCCAGCGTGAAGCACAAGCCATGGGCCGCCTCGGCTCCCATGCCCACATCGTCACCGTCTTCGACCTCGGAGAAGAGCAAGGCCAGCCCTACATGGTCACCGAGTTGATGGGAGGCGGGGACGTTGAAGGAGCCATCGAAGACGCCAAAGACCACTGTCTCCCCCTGGAGCAAGCGATCAAGATAGCCCAGGAAACCTGCCGGGGTATGGAGTTCGCCCACAGCCGTGGCATCGTCCATCGGGACCTGAAACCGGGAAACGTGTGGCTGACAGAGGACGGCATCGCCAAGATCGGCGACTTCGGTCTGGCCGTAGCCCTGGATCGCTCCCGCCTCACCACCGAAGGCATGATGGTGGGCACCGTGTCCTACATGCCCCTGGAACACGCCATGGGTGGCGAGGTTACACCCAGATCGGACCTGTACTCGCTTGGGGCCATGCTCTACGAAATGGTCACCGGCAGGCCTCCGTTCTTGGGAGACGATTCGGTGGCCATCATCGGCCAGCACATCAATACCCCGCCTGTGGCTCCGACTTGGCATAACAACAAATGCCCTCGGCCTTTGGAAGCCCTGATTATGCGTCTCCTGGCCAAGAATCCTGCCGAGCGGTCTGAGTCGGCCAGCGACGTACTCTCCGCTCTTGACGCCATCGACCTAGCCACCGGCGTGGAACAACCCGCCGCTTCCGTTGACGAAGCCCACGCCCTGGACAGTCTGGCCGGTGGCGTGTTCGTCGGCAGGCATGCCGAGATGGGAGACTTAAAGGCCGCCCTCGAGGACACCCTATCCGGTAGAGGCAGGCTGGCGACCCTGGTGGGAGAGCCGGGTATCGGCAAGTCCCGTACCGCCCAGGAATTGACGACTTACGCCGGACTGCGCGGCGCCCAGGTTCTGTGGGGACGAAGCTACGAGGAACAAGGAGTGCCGCCTTACTGGCCCTGGGTGCAGGCCATCCGGTCCTATGTTCGGGAACGTGACCCAGAACAGCTAAGCTCTGATATGGGTTCCGGCGCTGCTGCCATCGCGTTCGAGAGCGGCTCCCCGGCCTACCCTCGCCGCCCCAGCTAGAACCGGACCAAGCCCGGTTCCGGCTGCGGCAACCCCTAGTGTTGGTACTGGACGACTTGCATTGGGCCGACCAACCTTCCCTAGCGTTGCTCCAGTTCGTGGCAAGGGAGTTGGTCGGCGCACGGTTGTTGATCATCGGCACCTATCGGGCGTATTTCGGCAACGAACTGATTGCCCGAGCGCGCGGCGACCTTGAAGGGGCTCGGGCTTTTTGCGAGCGTGGCTTGGTGATCTCACCCCGGGAGATACGCCTCCTCTTTGACCTGGCCATGCTCGACTATGAGCTGGGTGAATCTGACCGGGGAGAATTGCACCTGAGCGGCGCGGTGGAGCTCATGCAGTCGTCAAATCCCGGGCCAACGATGGAGAGTTCTTTCGCGCCCTACGCGATAGCATATATAGCCCGAACCGAGGGAGTAGCAGGCCAACTGGAGATGGCCAAGGAGATAGCTGAGACCAACCTGAGAAGCCCCATGATCACTCCCCTGCTCGCGGAGATAAACCAAGTGTGTCTCAGCTTGATAGCGGTGTACCAGGAAGACCGGAATGCCGCGTCGGTCCAGCATGATGCCCTGGCATCCCTGACCAATCGAGGGGTTACCGCGTTGTTTGGGTCACAACCCGACCACGTGTTAGGCCTGTTGGCCCGGACTGCGGGGGAGTTGGATCAAGCGATCGGCCACTTTGAGGATGCTCTGTCCATCAGCCGGAGCCGCGGTTACCTCTCCATGCTGGCCTGGACCTGCTGCGACTATGCCGACATGCTTAAAGAGCGCGACAACGAAGGAGACCGCGCCAAGGCCATCAACCTGTTGGACGAGTCCCTGGCCATCTCCAGCGAGTTGGGCATGAGGCCCCTGATGGAGCGGGTGCTGTCCCGGCGGGAGATACTTAAGGCGTAGAAGCTTCATTTTCGATTATTGGCGGAGCGTTAATCTATGAGCTGCCTGTGGCTAATGTGACCCTCAGCGGCAAACTGGTCCAGGTGGCCCAGCCGAGAAGATGGAGGGGAGCGGTGGACTTTGATTGAAAACTCGTGCGAGTGGCTAGACCCGCCGTCAAGAACAGGGATGCCCAAGGCGTGGCCGGCATGGCCGAGTCCACGAAAGCTAGGGGCACCGGCTCCATTGCACCCGAACTCTACACGCTGGCTCCAGTGGACGACGCCGACATACTGAAGGTCGCCGGGCTGCTGTTTACTGAAGAAGAGTTGGAGCCGTTGCCGTGATGCAGGAATCGGCAGTTGAGGAGGGCCGACCGTGGATGTCTATTGGCAATACGTGAGGAGGGGACAGAACCTGATGCTCTCGACTGAAAATGGTCAAGAGAGAATCGGTGGATTCAGAGAGACCAAGCGCGGCATCGACGCCTACGCTACCACATTCGGATACGAACCGGGCCGCTCGGAGAAAGGCTTCTCAAGTGTCGAAGACGCCAAGGCGTTCGTGGAATCCTTCCGGCCTTGGGAGCTATACGGCGCCCATGAAGTTATGGTAGAGCCTGAAGTTAGACAGGAATCTGGATCCGCATAATCCAACCGTTACCGATGACTCGGACCAGCGAGCTGGGCATGCGCCCCCTGATGGAGCGGGTGCTGTCCCGGCGGGAGATATTGGGGGCATAGCCGCCCGTCGAGGCCCAGTTACGGGAGAGCAGGGAATTGACCGTGCATGAATCCAAATATGACTGTCAACACCCTATGCCGGATTTCCCTGGCGGTGAGGTTTTATTGTGAAACGGGTGGGCGCTGCGGGCTATCTTGGGCCTAGATGCCCAATTGGTTCCTGGCCACTTCGCTGATCAAGTCGGGAGACCACGGAGGTTCGAAGACCATTTCTATTTCGACGTCGTCCACGCCCTCGAGGTCCTGGATCGCCCACTCCGCTTGTTGGGCGATAAAAGGTCCCATGCCACAGCCGGGGGCTGTCAACGTCATCTCCACGTAGACATCACCTTCGTTGACCTTCACATCATAGATTAGTCCCAAGTCAACTACGTTTACAGGTATCTCCGGATCGTAAACGGACTTGAGGCATTCATAAATTTCGTCTGTAGTGAGTTGGTCCGCCATTGTTACCTCCGCTGATGTTGCAGATTCAATTATAGGGATTGTTGACCCATCTGGCAAAGAGGAGGACTCGCGAATTCATGAGTAATGATTATAATTCGGGGGCCTTGGGAGTATCTAGGGATTTAGCGACGCATCCTGTTCGAGACGTACTCCTCCGGCCACCGAGTCGTAAACGGCCTGGCCGATCAGATGGCCCACCAAGGTGGCAGTGCCAGCGTATCGAGAAAAGGGGCCACGCCCGGTTGAGGCCACCACTATCGTGTCCATGGAGGTTCCGGTGGCCGGGGAACCTCCTTCGGTCTTTACCCCGGCCTCGAACAAAGCCAGAGTTTTGGCCTCGGTGGCGAGTGTGGCCGTTCTTACCGCCGCCGTTGGCGCCAGTCTGGCATCTATCAGGATAACTTGGTTGATGGTTCCCGGCCCGGCTTCGCCGGTATAAACCACCTGGTGGCGGCCAGGAGCGGAGAGATGGGTCAGGCCCACGGTGGCCAGAGCGGCCACTTTCGTCTCCCCTTCGGCGTAGATCGCCACCTGGAGGCGTTCGTGGTCCAGGCCGGTGATCAGGCCCACAACCGGCCCGTTGATCCCCAGAACTTTGGCTCGGTCTCGAACGAAGGCCCTGGGTCGGCGAAGGGCGTAGTCCCGTTGCTCGGGATCAGCCGGCACTCGCACGCTGAGAATGTGGTTGGTCTCTTCGAGGTCTCCTCCTACGACGGAAGAGCTGACCACGTGAAGAGGGATCTCCGACGCCACCCAGAAGGTCTCGCTATCCACCTTGAGTGAAACGCCTTCAATGCCGATGTTGATGTCCCGCATTCGATCTTCGCTTCCCATAGCCACTAGCGCTCCCAGATTTTGAAGTTAACATTAGACGTGGCATCACCGCTCTTTCATCCCGAATCGTGGATTTGTACCGCAGGTAGCGGATCGATGGAGTCCTGGATCGATAAGAGGTCACGGTCAATGAGTGCGAGGCGCTGTCTGATGTCGGCCAATAATTTGGCGATGTCGATGCCCATCATGTCGGGGATGAATGGAGCAAGAGTGCACTCGGCCTCTATTAATTTCTTGCCAGCACCGACTCGATTATGGCGCTGTAGGTGTAACAAGCCCACTGCCGCTTTGATTAAACCATGATAAAACAGCCGCAGGGGATACTCCTCCGACATCCAGATTTCCTCTAGCGTTTCGTGACACTGCCAGTATAGCCCTTGATTGAATTGGGTAACTGCAAGTCCCAGTGCCTGAGGACGTTTTGGTATGGAAGGCGGCATTGCCCCGCGACCTTCCTGATTGAGCTTTGTCAGCCACAGTTGATCCAACGACCGACGCTGGCCCTTAGGTGGATACGTTGGTAAGTTCATGCATGCCTCAAGGAGTAATCTTACCACCTACCGGCGTTGCGGCCTGAGACGATGGTTACAGGGTCGCCCCGCTTGTAACGGTAGTGGCTCACCTGGGCACGATAGCGAACGGTCACACTCGGCAGCAACGGGCGGTTGTCACCCGGCCCTGATATGATGTAGCGATTACGAAGCCAGTCATATGCTACCTGGGTGGGGGGAGTGATGGATTATAAATTGTACGATCATGGCACTAGGGATTTCCTTGGCTGGCTTCGAAACCAAGGAGCCCTATCGGCAGGTGACAAGCTTCGTTGGGCTGGCAAGGACTGGCAAATAAAGGACGGACCCAAGATACAACCTGGATTCGGAAACCCCGGTCTGGCAGACGTCTTCCTTCAGGAAATTACAGAACCGCCGACCCAGCCGTAACCCGCGACTCGACTATGAAGGCTAAGTGTTGCAGGCCCTGGTGTCTGATGAGGCCATCGCTGATCCGACACCACAAAGTATCCGGGGTTTTGTCCGGAAGCCGTCGGCAGATCTGTCATCGGCCACTCACGCCCAGAACTCCCCAGCCTTTTTGTCAAACTTACCATGTCCGAACGCACCGTCGAGCCATACCCAAGATTTGTTCAACCACCTCCACCGGAAGTTCCTGATAAAGAACCGAGGAATTGCATATACTCGGCGGGGTGGCTTGGTCCATGAACACATGCGAACGCATGTACTACAGGTGGTCCCCACACGGTTCTGAAAAGTCATGCATTTCTTTGCATCTACCTTCCACGAGAGTACTCCCGTTGCATTGCTCTCATCCAAAGGTTCGAAGCTTCGGATACCCTTCGTGATGGCTCCCGTACCGCACTTCGGGACACATCTCAGACATGCGTTGCAGAACTCGGTGATGCCCGAATCCACGGCACCCGAGGCCTCCAGCGGAAGGTCGGTGATTATCTTGGAAATCCGGCAGCGCGCCCCTACTTTAGGGTTGATTAACAGGCCGTGTCGCCCTAACTGCCCGAGGCCCGCATCGACGGCCATAGGTATACTCAGGCCTGTGTCATTAGCTGCTGGGATAGCGTTGTAGCCCAGCCCACGAATAAACTCAGCCAGCATCCATAGGGTCGGCGCCATTCGGGCATATGCTAGTGTACTGAGTCCCTCAGTCAGGAGGGAAGGTGCATGCTCAGTCCCCTCCACATCTTTGCCCCACTCATGGAGCAAGACCACAACGTGTTGCATCTCCTTCGGTATGACCCTAGTCCCGTCATCAAGGCGGATGGGCTGGTCGTATTGTTCGTAACCGGGTTCATCGGAGAACTTGATAGGGTAGTCCTTCTTCGTCTCCGCATCGAAGTAATGGGAATACACCCACCGGCGGTCCAGATCGGCAAAGCCAACTTGGTCAGCTCCGAACAAGTGAGCGGCCTTGCGTACAATCTGGGAAGCCTCTTTAGCGGTAGTTTTCGGCCGACCCGTCGGCGCAGGCTCCACCTTAGTCTGCCATGCAGTAGCTCTCGAATCCGGCCGATTCTTTGAGAAGTCCATAAGATTCAGCAAAGAATTTGCGGCGGAGTCCAAGCTCCATGAAGTGGCGTCGAATCCGTGGCGTCCTTTGTCCATAAGATGCCGCTGCTTGACCTTTAGCTTGGCTCGTTCTTCTGCAGCGTCGGCATCCCAAATCATCTGTGAGCCCATATGGTCTTTCTGATTAAACCGGACGTACGAATCCTGCACTTGGTACATTTCGGCGGCCGTGACACGCTTTTTAGTGTTTGAATCCTCCGGTGACTGGGATTCTGTACGCGTCCGCAGCTTGAGCTTCATGCCACGATACCTCCTGACGGTAAAGGTTTATACACTGGGTCTGAATCGCCTTTAGTAACCATTCCTGCAAGTAACCCGCGAATACTTAAAGTACCTGAGGATGATTACGTACGTAAGAGACGATGTTGGTAGCAGTGCTGGTCACTACGTTCTGAACCCCGGTAATATTTGCCCAAGCTGGCTTGCCATCGGGATTTACCAACTCCCTGCCGGGGCGATTGACGGTATTTTACAGGAGTGCGGGTCAAAAGTATCGCGGATTTTCTCTATCGGGGATGATGCATTTTATTTACGCCACAAGGATTCCAATCTGGCACACATAACCAAGCGTTCGTTTAAACCATACGGGGAGATTGGGCAGCGTCAAAACTCCCAGCAACCAAATCTTTCAAACAGGCTCAAAGACACCGCCAGTGCCGCGCTCATTACAGATTCTTAGACGAAAATTAGGCGGGCGTTCTGATGCCTGAAGAGCGGACAAGGTAGTCAGGCAGCGTACCACAGCGACAGGGTCGATACCGGGGCCAGCCGACTTATGGTCCAATTGATGCGACATCGTCATGTATGTACACTAACGGGGCGTGTCGCATACACAAACGAATTCTTTGACACTCCAATAGGTGTTCACTGATGTTGTCATCGGAGCCTATAGTTGGATTTTTGAAGGGGACGAAGGCGACGAAGCCGCAGGAACGACCACACACCACACGTCCGCCTCTCCGGTTTTCTACAAGGTGAGGCTGTAACAAGGATCAGAAGTGACGAATCCCGAGTCAGACACTGTAAGAATCAAAGCGGGGCCATACGCGTTCACAGCGCAGTGGCTGGTGGACCTAGCTCCCAAAACATGCGAAGCGTTTCGGAAGATGCTTCCGTTTCGTAACAAACTCATTCAGACGCGGTGGAGTGGCGAGTCGGCCTGGATTCCTCTGGGCGACGCCCGACAACTGACCGAACTCGAAAACCATACTTGTTACCCATCGCGCGGCGACATCCTCTGGTATCCGGGAGGCATCAGCGAGTCCGAGATACTCGTCGCGTACGGTGCCACCTCTTTCGCGAGCAGAATGGGGCCGCTTGCAGGCAATCACTTCCTTACTATTGTGGACGGACGAGAGAATTTGGCCGCCCTGGGTAATCTGGTGCTTTGGGAGGGCGCTCAGGATATTCTGTTTGAGGCTGCGTAGGGAACAGGGTATAGGGCCGGACGCGATAGGCTGGGAGCATCTAGTCACCACATCGATAATGTGTGCCTAATTGTGTTAATGAGCCACACAAGATAAATCATTGGCCAGATGATAACTATACAATTTCACCAAGGGGCCACAGCTACGTAAGCACAGCGTTCAGAGGCAAATGACTTCTAAGTAGCTACTTAATCCGGTGGTGGGTATTATATCAATATGACTCTAGTCCACCTACTTACACCCAGTTCATAGATGTGGACCGCAAGGAGGCTATCAATGCCAACACTGTATACAAGAACGTGGAGTTTTAAGGATTCATTGAGTGATGCCGAAGTGCTTGCATGGTGGCGGTGGGCCACGATGGAAGTCATACCAGCGATCGAGAAAACCAATGGCACGAGATCAGTGAAAATTTACTCTGGTGCTGGGGCACTTCGGGCAGACATTTCCATCTTGTGGGAAATGGATGATGCCAGCGTATACGAGCGAGCTCTTACCAGTCCAGAACTTCGACCAATACTCGCGAGGATTTACGACGGCTGGGACTTGAAAACAGCTGCTCAGTCTTTTCGTCGAGAAGTGACCCCAGAGTTGATCCAAGCTCTCAGTAGTACGGGATGATGCAGAAGCGCTGCATATTTCTTCGATGTCCGTTGGCTACACGGGAAAGTGAGCGCCCCACCGGACGCGAAGGAAGTTGGTGCAGGTAGTTCGACGGTTACATAGAAGCTGGGGGTTAACCACCCAGACGGGATGAGAAACCGGATTAATATCATGACTTAGGGAGCTTCCGACCTCGGTATGTCAAACAAGGATGACTGATGATAGACCAGCTTGATTTGATGAGGATACTTGAGAGAATCCGTGGCGACGCCGTGGTCATGCCAGTTTTCAGGGCGAATGGTGCCTGGAGTCAGGTTTCGAATAATCCCATTCGGGACGTCCCCATCGGAACGCTAGATTTTCCCGCCGTCATGGGCATAGGCTCTTCGTTCGCCTTGGGCCTGAGTCTTGCCAGGCCCGAAACGAAAATCATCCTTTTCGACGGCGACGGTAGCCTTCTGATGAACTTGGGGAGCCTGGTCACTGTGGGCAACAAGGCTCCCCAGAACCTATATCACTTTGTCCTGGACAACGGCGTTTATGCTACCACCGGCGGGCAAGACACTCCAGGCACAAACTCGGCCTCCTACTCTCAATTGGCGCGCTCCGCTGGTTACGCTGCCGTTTTCGAGTTCGATGAGTTGGAGGATTTTGACAATGAGGCCGAAGAGGTCTTAAAACAGGCGGGGCCGGTCCTGATTTGCGTGAAAACCGTTCCAGACATACGAGGTCCGCGGCAACCAAGTGGTCCGGTCAATACTGAAGTCGTGCAAGGAAGGCCTCAGGCCATTGACAATCTACTGAAGGAATTTGGGCGGAGTTGAGCGAATCATTATTTTCACCAATCGGAAAGTATGCCTAATTCGTCTTGTTCGCATAGCTATCAGCAAAGCAATCCAACGTAAGTCGCAGTATATCTAGTTCTCATTAGAAGAATTACTTCATAATCAGCAACGACTCAAGACCACTGGATGGTTTTCGCCTGAAGTAATACCATGTGGCGGTAGGCGGACAATCAAAAGGTTTGAAAGTATATGTCGGTTGATAGCTACAAATGGCTCCCTTATAGTTTGGCATCCTGGATGCAAAAAGCATGGCAGGGTGCCGGTGAACCGGCTACGACCCCGTTTACTCCCCTTGCCAAGCCGTTGGGTCAGACCCGGTTTGCTCTGTTGACTACGGGTGGGCTTTATCTAAAGGACCAACAGCAACCCTTCGACGTTTTGCGTGAGGCTCGAGAACCCGATTGGGGAGACCCAAGTTATCGCGTGATACCGAGGGAAACCTCATTGGGGGAAATAACAGTCGCCCACACCCACTTCAATCCGGCGGACGCCGAAGAGGACTTCAACATTCTTCTGCCGATTCACCGGTTTCTCGATCTGGAAACAAGGACTGAAATTGGCTCTCTGGCACCCAGTGCCTACTCCGTCCTGGGTTTTCAGGGTCATCCAATTCCTGATTACGCTCCGTGGCGCGAGAGATATGGTCCAGAAATCCTGGATCGGATGAAAGCAGAGGGAGTGGACGCCG
>JAKUQE010000067.1 GCA_022450395.1 Dehalococcoidia bacterium
AGGATTGGGTGACCGGCCCATCGAGTGGCTGGAAACCGCGCCTGCCGCTCACTGTATCCAGACCGACCCGTCCAATAAGTTCGCCTTCGTACCCCACATCGCCCGTTTGAACGACAGCGTGATGAATCCTCCCGGAGACATCCTTGGGCCCAACGCTATCTTCCAGTTTAAGTTCGACGAAAATACCGGAAATCTCACCTCCAACGCGCCGGCAAGGGTGGAGCAGTCTGAATTCCTTGGCCCCCGCCACTATTGCTTCCATCCGAGCCTGGACGTTGTCTACTTTTCCGATGAGCAAGGAGGTAGTGTAACCGGCTATAACCTAGACTCCGCGTCGGGGAACCTCTCGGCTTTCCAAACTATATCCACCTTGCCGGAGGGCTTTTCCGGAAGGAACACCTGCTCCCAGATCCAGATCGCTCCCTCAGGAAAGTTCTTGTACACCCCGAACCGGGGCCACAACAGCATCGCTGGTTTCTCGGTGGACGCCTCCACCGGCCGGCTGACGGCAGCCGGGCGCGTTTCAACCGAGGCTGTTCCTAGCGCCTTCAGCCTAGACCCCGAAGCCAAATTCCTCTACGCCGCCGGCTCCGAAACCGGCGTTCTAGCCGCGTACAGCATCAACGGTGACACAGGGGAGCTGACTCCTATGGAGACTTATTCCGTGGGTAAGAGACCCATGGAAGTGCTGACTACAACTCTGTAAAACTAGGCCCGTATGCTGACAACGGTATTGCAACGGACAACAACCGGGAGGTAATCACCCATGGCCATAACCATAGGAATGGGAGACTTCGTTTACGAGTATCAGCCTGATTGGGCTCAGTTGCCAGAAGGAACAACTTTTCAGGGCCCCAGCGCGGTGGCCGTCGACTCCAACGACCGGGTCTACGTGTTTCAGCGCCGCGGCCCGCCGGTCATGGTGTTCGACCGCGACGGGCAGTTCGTAGCAGCCTGGCCTCGGCAGGAAGGCCGCTTTGAAGACGCGCATCACATCTACATCGGACCCGATGACGGGGTCTATCTAGCCGACCGCGACGCCCACCAGATATTAAAGTGCAACACCGAAGGCGAGTTGCTCATGTCCCTTGGCACGCGGTACAAAGCAGCGATGCAGTCCCCGTTCAACCATCCTTCGGATACGGCGGTGGCTCCTTCAGGGGAGATCTACGTCTCTGATGGGTACGGTAATTCCTGTATCCACCGCTTTACCGCCACCGGCGAGCACATCGACACGTTCGGCTCTCCGGGCAGCGGGCCGGGCCAATTCCGGGTGCCCCACAGCCTCAGGGTGGCCAAGGACGGGCGGGTCTACGTTTGCGACCGGGAAAACCACCGGGTGCAGGTGTTCAGCCCCGATGGACAATTCCTGGATCAGTGGACCGATTTCAAATTCCCCATGGGCATCCACATCGACGATAACCAGATTGTCTACGTGACCGACCAGGTGCCGCGGCTCAGCATTTATACCTTGGATGGGGAGCTACTGGCTCGAGGAAGAACTTTCGAAAACTGCCACAACGTGTACACCGACTCCCGGGGATATATATACGGAGTGGACACCGCCAACCAGAGGGTGCAGAAGTTCGCCAAGGTTTAGTGGTTGCCGGTTGAGACGGTTCTAAGCTGTATGCATCAAGCCAAGAGCTTCGGCGGCCTTGTCCCTCCTTACGAAGGGGGGACTACAGGGGGGTCGTGTTCTCCTGGGGGTAAACCTCCCCTATGTCCCCTCCTTCGTAAGGAGGGGACCGGCTAATCATCCCAGGCAAAGAAGCTGAACCTGGCGCCCACGGGGTCAGTTGCCCCAGCCCCCTACCACCCGATGGCGTAGCCTATATTGCCCTTGGGGGCAACTGCTCCCATGATGACGCCGCGGTCTTTGTCGTAGCGAATACCCATGGTCTTGCCGTTGGACCAGGCCCCGGTGCTGACGATCTCATGGCCTTTTTGAGCTAAGTCATTGGTTACACCGGCGGGAATGCGGGACTCGGCGATGACGCGGCCTGGGTAGCCGATGCGCGGGTAGAAGGATGACGGAAAGTGGACCTGGTGCACAGTGGCAGCGTCCAGCGCTTCCTGAAGGTCCATGCCAAAGTCGACGTAGTTCAAGAAAAACTGTAGCGTCCACTGGTCCTGAGCGTCGCCGCCAGGCGTGCCGAAGACCATGTAAGGGTCGTTATCCTTGGTGACCAGTGATGGCGTCAAGGTGGCTCTGGGGCGTTTGCGGGGCGCTAGGGCGTTGGGCCGGTCCGGGTTCAGGTAGAACATCTGCCCTCGAGTGCCCAATGGGAACCCCAAACCTTTGATGACCGGGGAGGTGCCGATCCAGCCACCGCTGGGAGTGCAAGCCACCATGTTTCCTTCCCGGTCCACGGCGTCTAGGTGGGTGGTGTCTCCGGTGTGAGCGTGGTCCAGACCCAGGTCCTGCACGCTTCGGGCCGCCACGCCCAGGGCTAGGCGGTTGTCGTCTGCCACGTCCCGGCCCATATAGTCAGGCACGCCGCCACCCAAGTCTCCGGCCCGCATGACCATGGAAGCCGTGGACTCGATCTGGTTGCGCCGGGAAGCGGCGTAGTCCTTGGAAAGCAGCATTTCCATGGGCACTTCGTCGTGGGCCGGGTCGCCGTAGTAGGCTTCCCGGTCGGCGAAGGCCAGCTTGGAGGTCTCTATCCAGGTGTGTAAGTATTCGGCGGTGTTGTGACCCATCTTTCCCAGGTCGAACCCCTCCAGGATGCTCAACTGCTGGAGGAACACCGGCCCCTGGGTCCAGGCCGGGCATTTGTGGACTTCTAGACCCCGGTAATCCAGGGACACGCTGCTTTCGACAGTGGCGTTCCATTCAGCCATGTCCTCGTAGGAAAGCAGCCCCTTGTGGGCGGAGCCGCTGGCATCGGGCAGGGGTTCAGCGGTGATGAACTCCACGATCCTCTCGGCGATGGGTCCCTTGTAGAAAGCGTCCCTGGCCGCCTGGATCCCGGCGGTCCTACCTCTATGCTGGGCCTCTTTCTCGGCGGCAACCATGGTCTTTAGGGTCTGGGCGAAGTCGGGGTTCCGGAAAACTTCACCAACCTCAGGCACGTGTCCGCCGGGAAGATAGACTTCGCCGGTGGTGGGGTAAAGTTCCGTGTATTTGCGAACATCGGCGGCCAAACGGTCATGTAGGCGCTGGTAGACCGGGAAGCCGTTCTCGGCCAATTCGATCGCGGGCTGCATTATCTGGGAAAAGCTCATGGTGCCGAACCGGGACAACGCGGTGGCCCAAGTGTCGACGATGGCCGGCACACAAGCCGGAAGGTAGCCATCTCCGGGGATCAAGTCGATGCCATTCTCCCGGCACCACTGGATGGTGAACGCGTTGGGGGACGTGCCCATACCGCTGATGGCGAAGGTTCGACCTTCCCTGGCGGAGTAGATCAGCGTGGGCGCTTCTCCGCCGATGCCGTTGCTCTGGGGCTCCAGCAGATTAAGGCAGAAGCACATGGCGGCGGCGGCATCGATGGCGTTGCCACCCTGTTCCATGATGCGAAACCCGGCGGCGGTCGCCAGGTAATGGCCCGACGTAACTACTCCACGGGTGCCCATGATTACGGGGCGCGTCGTCATTTCCGGCATGATTACCTCCTGAAATTTGCCACCCCAGTTTACACCCTGGCGCCCATATCTACTCTGAACCCTGGCAGGCCGCGAGAGCAATCGGGTCTTATTCTGCATCATAGCGATAAGGCACCACACGAAGACGGTCTCCCGCGCGTCGTTCCAGCAAAGGCCGGAACCCAGGAACTCAGGCTTCTTTTTGTGGTCCGTATTTGTGCCGAAAAGTGCCCCTGGATTCCCGCCTACGCGGGAATGACGAGTTTCAGCAAGCGGACCGCTCGCCTGACCACTTCGGAATCCCTCAGACTGCATTTAAGACGCGATCGCCCTGGGCAAGCCACAAGGGCCGATGTATTTGAAAAGTTTGCTGATGATTTCCATCTGGTGTTTTACCTTGTAAAATCCACGTACAGCACAGGTTCTGAGCCGGAGGAATCCCATGCCGCACAATATGCGGGCCAAGTTTGGCATAAGCCTGTCCAACCGGGCGGTGCTGTTCGATTGGGCCACTACCGATGACCTGATCTCCGCCGCCAAAGTTGCCGAAGCGTCCGGTTACTTCCACGGCGTGTGGGTCGGCGATAACCTGCTATCGAAGCCTAGATTGGAGTCCATCGTGACCTTGTCGGCCCTGGCGGCCCACACTTCCACGGTGACGTTGGGCACCATTTGTTTGGCCAGTTTTCCGCTTCGAGACCCGATCCTTCTTGCTATCCAATGGGCCAGCTTGGACGTTCTATCCGGGGGCAGGACGATTCTGGCGGTATGTAACGGCGCGTCGGAGTTTGATGGGCCGCAATTCGCCCACGAATTGGAAGTGATGGGCGTCAAGTCTAACCAAAGAGTGGGACGGGTCATCGAAGGCATACGGATACTGCGCCGCTTGTGGAGTGAGGAACAGGTCACTCACCATGGGAAATATTTTCAGTTTTCGGACGTAGATTGTCTGCCCAAGCCGGTGCAGCAACCCATGCCCATCCTCATCGCGGCCAACCCCAAACCGGGTCAGGCCGACGAAGCTACGGTTGACCGCATCATGCGCCGGGTGGCCAGATATGCCGACGGGTGGCAGACGGATGCCACTCCAGTGGAAACCTTCCGGCAACGATTCCAAATCATCAAGGAGTACGCCTATCAAGGTGGGCGGGACCCATCTACCTTCGACTCCTGCCTGCACCTGATGGTGAACATCAACAACGACCGGGATAAGGCGTACAAGGAGGCGGAAGTTTTCTTGACCTCTTACTACGGCGCCGGGGCCATATCCAGGGAACGGGCCGAAATGTGGTTGGCCTACGGCCCTCCCGAAGCTGTGATAGAGAAGATACAAGCCTACATCGATGCGGGTTGCACCACGCCGGTGCTTAGGTTCGTCTCTCCGGACCTTTCCGGGCAGCTACAACGGTGCATCGAAGAGGTGCTGCCCGCCTTTCGGGTCAAATGATGTCCTGGGGACTAGGTTTCCAGGTCCCGGAGCACCGCCCGGCAAGGCGCGCCATCGCTATCCCCCAGTGGGATGGGCAAGCAGATGAGCTCGTAGCGTCCCGGCGCCACCGCCGACAGGTCTATCCCCTCCAGCAGAACGACTCCGTGATCCAAGAACGCCCGGTGCACCGGCACCTGCTCGTCGGCGTGGGCCACCGAGAGGTAATCCAAGCCCACCAATTCAACTCCTAGTTCCACCAGGGACTGGGCGGCCTCAACCGAGAACGCCACGAAGTCAGGGTTGTATTCTTTCTGGTGGAGCAATTCAGAATTGCGAGTCTTGAACAGCACCCGAGTAGCGCCGTCTAGCCTTATTCCGGCGACGTGCTCCTCGGTGATGTACCGTTCGGCCTCTACGGCGTACACCAAAGCCGGTCCGATGAATCGATCCACCGGCAACTGGTCGATGGTAATACCGTCCGCCACGAAATGGAAAGGCGCGTCGATGTGGGTGCCCGAGTGGACGCTCATGTTCAACGCCGAGCTGTTATTGGGGTCTCCCTTGCTCATGCGGCGGCGCTCTTCCAACTCGAAAGGGGGCGCGGTTACCCACCGTAAAGTCTCGCCCGTTAGCTTTAGAGAGATATCGTGAAATGACATCCGTGCCTCCCCTCGCGGACTCCGCCGCGAAAAATAGCCGGTTCTACATCAGATCCTGAAGCACTCTTCTCAGATCGTCGTGGCCCAATGGAGTTGGCAGGGCGCTGACCCGGTCCCAACGGGTATGCTCCACCAACGTGTCCAAACCGCCGATTGTGATGCCCAGAGAAGAAAGGCTGGTTTTCAGCCCACAGTTCTCCATGATCTGAGCGATCCTTCCAACAGCCTCTTCCAGACCCTTTACTCCCAAGGCGTCCCACAAGGCCGCGAGCTTGGTGGAGATAGCCGGAGCCGTCCACCGCAACATGGCGGACAATGTTATGCCGACGGCCTGCCCGTGGGCCACTTCCCAATGGAGCGTCAGCGGGCTGCCTATGGCGTGGCAAACGTTTGGGTGGCTGTTGCTGTAAGCCACGCCCGACATGGTAGCGGCCAGGGAGCATTCCGACCGCGACGCCAAGTCCCCGATGTTACAGGAACTCTCCAGGTGAGTGGCGAACGACCGTATCACCTGAAGGTCCAGCGCGTCGGACACAGGTTCCGCCTCGATGGACCAGTAGGACTCGAAGGCGCTGGTGAAGGCGTCGATACCGGTCAAGGCAGCCAGTTCTTTCGGCATGGTCATCGCCAGTTCAGGGTCGACGATCGCCACATCGGGAAACATCCCAGGGTGGATCAGGTTGATCGACCGCTTGGCCTCCCAATCCCAAACCGCTGCTCCGGCAGTGACCTCGCTGCTACTCCCGGAGGTGGTGGGTACGGCGATGAAGGGGATACCGTGGTGGGAGATTTTCCTTTCCCCGGTCAAGTACTCATCCCAGGTACCTTCGTGAGTCATGAGAACGCTCACGATCTTGCCCGTGTCGATGGCGCTGCCGCCGCCGATGGCCACGACGAGTTGGGACGACGACTGGCGGCATGCATCCAAGGCGTCCCCAACCAACTGGGGTCCAGGGAAGGGCGTGACTCGGTCGAACAACGTTATTCGCGAGGGCCCGATACTGTCCACAACCTGCTGCAACACCCCGGATTCGCGTAGGTTCCTCTGCCCGGTGACTAGGAAGACCCTGGCTTGAGCGCCGGCAACCTGCTCGATCGCCGCCGGTAGCTCAGCGAGCCGTCCGGGGCCAAAGATAACTTTGGTGGGGTTCAGCCAAGTAAACTGGGGTAGCGATATATCCGCCGTGGCGACACCTGCTTTGGTAAAGGTAGCCTATTCTACCACCGGCCTCTGCCCTCTTTACCAGCCCAAGGGTCGGTGTTCTTAATCGCTCGTACGGTTTCTAGATGATTTTGATGCATCGGCCAGCACCCCCTCTCTAACTCTCCCTCGTAAAGGGGGCGAGGACAAATTCCTTCCTCCTTGACGGGGGAAGCTAAGGATGGGGGAGATTTGCATCCATCATAATTAATTGGATGCGGTACTAGCCTGATCCACATCGTTTGGTAGACTGTCGGTGCGCCGCCGCGCCATTCTTCATCAGAGGAGCTAGCAATGCAGGACTCAACGCAGGTATTCAAGCTGATCAAAGCAGGCCGGTTGATCGACGGTATGGGAGGCCCTCCTATCCAAGATGGGGCAGTGCTCGTCCAGGACAGCAGAATCATCGCCGCGGGTCCAGTTGGGGAAGTCGTTGCTCCTGAGGGCGCGACGGTTGAGACCTACGACTACCCTGGCAAGACGGTCATGCCGGGTATGATCGACTGCCATACCCATCACAACGGCTTCGGCGACGGGCGTCCCGGGGAGGATGTGGCGGCGCTGCCCGACGAAGTAATCACGTTGCAAGCGGCCCGCAACGCCAGGGACAGCCTGTTCTCCGGTGTTACGTCCATCAGGGACAACGGCGCGAAAAATATGACGATGTTCCGGCTGCGTGAGGCGGTGAACCTTGGCATCATCCAGGCCCCTCGCATGGTGCTGTGCGGGCGTCCGATAGCCATCGTTGGCGGACACATGGGATACTTCGGGTCCGAGGTGACCGGCCCGGTGGAAGCCACCGCCGCCGTTCGCCAGTTGATCAAAGAGGGCGCCGACTACATAAAGATGAGCGCCACGGGCGGCAGCACCCGCACCTCTTTCCCTTTGCTGCCCGCTTTCACGTTAGACGAGCTAAAGGCGATGACCAGTGAGGCCCATAAGTTCGGCAAGTTGACCGCCACTCACTGCGCCTCCACCCAGGGAACAATCGATTCCCTGGACGCCGGGGTTGACATGATAATCCACTGCGTGTTCAAAGACGCTGACGGCAAGGCGAATTTCCGGGAAGACGTGGCGGAACGGATCGGCGCCCAGGGGGCCTACGTGAACCCGACAATTCACACCGCCAGGGCAACGGTCTGGTCACTGCAGCGAAGAAAAGAGGCCCAAGGGTTGAGCGCCCAAGAACAAGCCAGATTGGATGAAAGCTTGTGGGAACTGGAGGTGCGTTGGACCCACCTTGCCCGGTTGATAGAGATGGGGTTGAAGATTATCACCGGGTCGGACTCCTCTTGGAGCAGCTACAAGTTGGGCAACACGGTCTACGAGACGGAATGCTTGGTACAGGCAGGGATGTCGCCCATGAAGGGAATCGTCTCCATCACCAGCGATGCCGCCAAGTCGCTGGGAATCGATTCAGTTACGGGTTCCTTGGAACCAGGTAAGGCGGCAGATGTCATCATCGTTGACGGTAACCCGGCTGAGGACATCAACGCGCTGTGGAACATCGCCGAGGTGTTCCTGGGTGGGCAGAAAGTGGACCGGGGTCCGGAGAGCGTTCTGGCAGGCATACGGCAGCATCCACCAATCTCCCGCCCCGAGTCCTCTATCGAAACCGCTTTGGAGGCCAGGCACTAAGGGCGAGACGCTTAGAATCCCTTGAACCAGGCATTGAAGTTCTTGGCATGGTCCTGCGACCCCTCGATCGACAACCGGCCTTCGGCAACAGCGCGTTCCACCTGTAACCGCCCAAACATCAAGAGAACATAGTTTCCGGTGTTACAGCTAAAGACGGCGTCGGCGGGTTCCGGGCCGGACGGTCCCGCCTGGTAGCTGTCGCCGTTGACCAGCAGGTCTTGGTGAACCGTCACTGGGCTGGCTACGTCAAACCGATACCTTACCGGTGTGGGCAGGTCCAATCCGGGCGTGAAGGCAGTGCGGAGCCATCGGGGGGCCAGATCAACCAGCGCGGGCAAGGGTCCTTCCCACAGTTCGGCCGCGCTATCCAATCCTGATCGAACGTCCCAGCCGTGAAGCGCCAGTTCTTGTAGCTGTATGCCAAGATAACCCCGGATTGGGAGCGCGCCGCGCCGGTGGAAACAGGGTTTGTCCAAATCATCATCGGTCAGGTCTAACAGTACCTTTCCGAGACGGTCGTGCCCCGCGATGAAGGCGTCCAACAGTTGTGTCCCCGATTCCCGGCGGGACTGCCTGGCGTCTGGACCGGTGGGATGTGAGGCCTTCTCGCCGGGCGGCAAGAAAGACTGTCCTTCTGGGGGTCCGGCGTCGCCGGCTACGGCCCTGGTGATGTTATTCGCCCAGCCGCCGGCGTTTCCGGCAAGATGGGCCACCACGTCCTCATTGGTCCACCCTTCGCAGGTGCTGTCGCTGGCCCAAGTTTGGGCGTCAAGCCCCGACAGAAAGTCTCGCAAACGGGACGCTTCGCCGATGACCGTTTGAACTATGCCGCTTGTCTGGCTGGTTGCCATGGTTTCTCCTTCGATCGGCCCTTCTTATGATCTAAACGCTTCCACGCTGCTGAGACAGTTTCCCTGCAGGTCCCATGGATCAACGCAATCGTGCTGTTAGTTGAGTCTTGGCCTCCGGCCACTCGGAATCCAGGATCGAAAACGTCGAAGAATCCCGGATGGCGCCATCTAACGCAACCTTATCTGCCCGGATCACGCCATCAAGATGCATGCCCAGCCGCAAAATGGCGCGGCATGAGCGTTCATTGCGCGAGTCCGCTTGGATCCTGACTCGATGAACGAGCCAAGTTTCAAAGGCATGGGTCAGCATGAGCAGCTTTGCCTCGGTGTTTATCCCCGTCCGCTGAGCATCGGCCGCAAGCCACGTCGTCCCTATGTATACCGTGTCCGGTAAATGCTTGCCACGCTGGTGCGGGTTCCCGGCAGGCCAATCCCAGAACTCAGCGTGGTGGAACCGGGTCGAACCAGCAACCCGTCCAGTCTCGCAATCGATGGTGGCAAAGGGGAGCATGGTCCCGGCATCCCGGCCGGCCAATGCCGTCTCCACATATAAACACATGGCGTCGGCGTCTGCTGGGACATACGTGAAGCCGTATGTATCCCGGGATTGGCTTGCCGCCTGGACCAAGTCCGGTATGTGGTCAACGGAAAGGGGTTCTAGCCGAACATGGCGTCCCTCGAGTGTGACGGAATCTAGCATCTCCATCTGTTCCTTATGCGAAGGTTGTCCGTCTCGGAACTCCGGATTCGAGTCGCAACCGGTTGACGGAGGCTCAGTATAGCATCAGCGCCACGTTCGCAGCCGATATCTCCAGCCTATCCCGCCGCCACCCGATGATTTACACTAGCGCCTAACACCGGACGGGAGGGAACAGTCATGGCGATATACGATGTTGCTATCCGCGGCGGAAGGGTTGTGGATGGCGCCGGTAACCCCTGGTTTTACTCCGACATCGGGGTTCGAGATGGGAAGATCGCCCGCATCGGCAGTATCTCCGCCTCCGACGCCGATAAAGTCATCGACGCCGGCGGGCTGGTGGTGTGTCCCGGATTCATCGACCTCCATACCCACAGCGACGTGACTGTCCTGGCCGACGGAGACGCCCAAAGCAAAGTGCGCCAGGGTGTGACTCTGGACGTCATCGGGGAAAGCAACAGCGTCGGGCCCGTCGAGGGCCCCGCCGCCGCCGAATACCGGGAAGAACAACGGCTCCGGTACGGCGTGGACGTAACATGGACCGACTTCACCGGCTATTTTCAACAGCTTATGAGCCAGGGCACGTCCATCAACATCGCCTCCAGCGTCGCGCCGCAGCAGATCAGGCGGGCGGTGGTGGGCTTCGACAACCGCGCCGCCGAGGCCGATGAGCTAGAAAAGATGAAGTCCCTGGTGACCCAGGCGATGGAGCAGGGGGCAGTCGGTCTATCGGCGGCCTGGCACTCCGGCGGCCCTGAGTACGTGGACGAACTGATCGAGATGGCCGTGGTGGCCGCCCAGTACGGAGGCTACTACGGCACGCACGTGGGCAGCGAGGGTTTCGACATCGGGACCGAGTTGGACAAGACCTTCCAGATCGCCCGTGCGTCGGGGATCCCCGTCCACATCTACCACCTAAAGATTCGTGGCCGGGAACATTGGGGTCAGATCGGGCGGGTCATCGACACGATCGAATCAGCGTTGACGGAGGGCTTGGAGGTGACCGCCGACCAATATCCCTACACCGCCATGCAGCACCCGTGGCACCGCCTCATGCCCCGGTGGATCCAGGACGCGCCCCGCTCCGAAACCATTCCCCAATTCAGCGACCGCGAGTTCCGTGACCGAGTGAAGGCAGACCCCGAATTTGACCAGTACGTGAAGGAACACGGGGGCTGGGAGGGCATCGTCATGTCCATCGTGGCCGACGAGTCGCTTAAATCCGACGAGGGCAAAACGGTGGCGGACATCGCCCGTCAGCGAAACAACGCCGACCCGGTGGAGACCTGCTTCGATCTGGTGGCGGAGAATGGGGCATTCCCCGGCGGGGTCTACCACACCATGTCCGAAGACGACGTTCGGACGGTGATGCGGCTTCCCTGGATATCGATCGCCTCGGACGGCAGCGCCCTCAACGACCAGGTTGCCGGACTGCCCCATCCCCGCAGCTTCGGGAGCAACAGCCGGGTGCTGGGGACCTACGTGAGGGAGCAGGGCGTGTTGCCCCTGGAAGAAGCCATCAGGAAGATGACCTCCCTGCCGGCCCAAGTGCTCCGCTCCCAGGACCGCGGGTTGCTGCGGGAAGGATGCTGGGCCGACATCGTCGCCTTCGACCCAGCCACCGTCGGCGAAAGGGGCACCTTCGAGAACCCCAAACAGTACTGCCAGGGCGTAGAACACGTCCTAGTCAACGGCATCCCAGTAATAACCCACGCCCAACACACCGGCGCCCGCCCCGGGATGGTTGTCTATGGGCCGGGGTATGGCGGGCGAGGGTAGAAGGGGTTCGAGTAACTGACCGGAGAACGTATTTCACCCCTCCGGTGCGGTAGAATATCTGGTAGAGAATCGTCCGGACTTTAGGTAGGGCTGAAGCGCCATGATTGACCCTATCGGACTAGCAGCGGGGCAATTTGCACTTGGGTGCGCTGGTCGCCGATGGCTGGCCTGGTGGAAGCGCCGATGCCTTGCAGCCGCATACCGCGCAAGTGCGCATGAAACGATCGAACTCTGTGTGCAAGAGGGTTACCCGGCTGGGTCCGCTGAATGGAACAGCGTTACCGATCTTCTCGGAAGTGAGGAAAGGGCGCGTCAGGTAGCCCATTGGTACACGCAAGGACGAGTCAGCTCCAACGAGTTGGCGGACATGGAAAAGGGTGATGCGGCGGTTGGCCGCTTCATCCAAGAATTCATCACCCGGTTAAACGTTCGCCGCACCGACCTGCTTCCTCTCGACTTGGCAAACGTTGTCGACATACTCAGCGCACGATTGGCCTCGCCAAGTAAGTATGCGCCGAGCAGCCCACCGCCCCAAGCCCGTGGAGTTACTCACTGGCTCGGCCTCCCGCTCAGCCTCGATGAGAATTTTGTTGGACGTGAGGCGGAACTGGATGCTATCTCTGATGATTTCGAGAGCCATAGAGTATTGGTCGTCTATGGGGGCGCCGGGACCGGAAAGTCTCGTCTGGCCGCCGAGTACGCCCGCCGAGCGGGGACAGACGGCTTCTGGACGTCCGCCGGAGCTAACTTCGAACAGACCTTGGCTGCCCTTGCGCCAAGCCTTGGAGTACACGTCGAAGAACGGAGTGACGCTGAGACCGCAGCAGAAGTGCAAAGACGACTGTCTGAACTCCCAGCTGGGACCCTCTGGGTCGTAGATAACATTAAAGAGATCGATCTTATCAACGAACTCTCTACCGGTGCGAACTCGATCCAACTCCTTGTGACCACTCGTGACGCGCGACGCAATCTCCTCCCAATCACTATTGCCTTTCAACATATCGATGTCTTGGACCTTGATTCCGCTATCGCTCTCTTATGTTCTCGCCGCAGACCTGAGAGTACCTGGGATTCCCAGGACCCTTCTCTGGAAGAGATTGCGGAGCTGGTGGGACGGCTCCCATTAGCCCTGGAAATGCTGGCCGTTCGCCTTGGGGTGCCACGGCAAACGCCGGAAGACATTCTGGACCAGTTGAAAACGGCCGCTACTCCTATATAGTTGGAAGCATTCCAGCAAGCGGTAGGAGCAACCATCCCTCGTATAGAGGGAGTATACGCCACCATTGTCGGGACGTTGACCGATCTCCCGGAGGAATTAAGAGAGCAGATCTCACCCCTGGGATATGTCGCCGATGCACCGATTCTTGACCCGCTTCTTGGCGCCTTGAACGGCCTAGGGAGAGGTGAGTTGGACAGGTTGATCGAGGAGTGCTCTGGGCGCTCCATCTTTTCCTTGGTAAATGAACAGGTAGTGGTCCATGCTCTTACAATTGCCGCCATCTCCGCAACCAATGAAAAGGGGACAGCGGTTACCACCCTATCCCGTGCGAATGAACGCTTATTCTCGATGCCGGAATCTGATCCTTTGACGTTGCGACAAGAGGTAGCCCATTACCAGAGTATTCTGGATCAATCTGGGAAGACCGTGGAGCCGGAAGCGAAAGGTGTGCTGGGCTATGCAAATAATCTAGCCGCTAGCTACCGCTCTCTAGGACGAAATGAAGCGGCGGTCAGGCTATGGGAGAAGGTCTTGACAACTAGAGACCGGATTCTGGGACCAGAGCATCCTGACACTTTAGGCATCCGCAGCAACCTGGCCGTTGGATACCGCGATCTAGGGCGGGCTGAAGATTCAGTGAAGCTTGACGAAGAGACCTTGGGCATCCGGGAGAAGGTGCACGGTCCGGAACATCCCGACACTCTGGCCAGTCGCAACAACCTAGCCAATGGCTACCACGAACTGGGACGCCACGAGGAGGCGATCAGGCATTTAGAAGAGGCCTTGAGCATCATGGACCGCGTGCACGAGCCTGAACATCCCGACACTCTCGCCACTCGCAACAACTTGGCCGCTAGCTACCTTGTCGGGGGACGCATCCAGGACGGTGTAAGACTATTCGGGGAAATTCTGCGCATAAGAGAGCGGATACTGGGGCCAGAGGATCCCCGGACACTCGACAGCCGCAACAACGTGGCCAATGGCTATCGTATTCTGGGGCGATTTGGGGACGCTCTAAGGGTTCATGAAGAGACCCACTCCATCAGAGAGCGATTGCTGGGTCCGGAGCACCCCGACACTTTAGCAAGCCGCAACAACCTGGCCATTTGCCACGGCGACCTAGGACACCACGAAGAAGCAGCCAGGCTTTACAAAGAAACTCTCGGTATCAAGGAGAGGGTATTGGGGCCGGAGCATCCCGACACTCTCGCAAGCCGCAATAACCTAGCGGCTGGCTACCACCACCTAGGGCGATACGAGGAGGCGGTCTTGCTTGGCAGAGTAACCCTGATGATCTATGCGCGAGTGCTGGGCCCAGAGCATCCAGACACTCTCCAAAGCCGCTACAACCTCGCCCTTAGCTACCGTGCTCTCGGAAGGAACAGCGAGGCTGACGAGCTAGAGAGCCGCCATCAATAACTAACGCCCCTCCCCGCCCCACCTTCCACGGCAATTGTCTGCCCGGTGATGGCGGCTGCTTTTTCGGATACTAGGAAGAGGATCAGGTTGGCGATCTCTTCGGGTTCTACCATGCGGCCGATGGGGATCTCGCTTACCGCGCGGCGTTCCGCTTCCTCGACGGTGATGTTGGCGTCGCGGGCACGGCGTTCTAATAGCTGGACCTGGCGGGGGGTGCGGGTGGTGCCGGGGTGGATGCAGTTGACCAAGATGCCCAGGTGGGCTACTTGGTCGCCCAGGTTCTTGGCGATGTTGGAAACGGCCGAGTTGGTAACTCCATTGCTGTTGGTCAGGTTGCCGGCGTTCCGGGCCGCCATGCCGCCGATGTTGATGATGCGGCCTCCGCCCCGGCGCTCCATGTGGGGAACGACCTCCCGGGAGCAGCGCACGTACCCCATGATCTTCACGTTGATGTGATTGAGCCAATCTTCGTCGGATAGCTCCAAGAAGGGCGCGGCCACCGAGTTCACTGCGTTGTTCACCAGTATGTCCACCCCGCCCAGCTCTGCCACGGTGGTGGCTACCAGGTTTTGGATGTCCTCAAGAACGGTCATGTCGGCCCTGACCGGGAGAACGGTGCGGCCCGTGAGTTCCGCGATCTCGGCCGCCGCTTCCTCCAGGTCTTCCACTCCCCGGGCGCAGATGGCCACGTTGGCGCCCTCTTGAGCCAAGCCAAGGGCCGTGGCCCTGCCGATGCCTTTGCTGCCACCGGTGACAATGGCCACTTTTCCCTGAAGTCCCAATTCCATGATCCGCTCCTTGGTAATGGGGATAACGGACGCTAATCCGCGGTGGCCGAAGCCTGCTGGGAGGCGATCTTCAGGTAGCTGGCGGGAAGCTCTTTGAAGTCGGTCATGAGCGACCCGAAGCCTTCGATCACATCGTCCATGCCGTTGGCCCGCATGGCGTACCAGTAGGTTGCGGTGTTTATAGCGATGACCGGCTTCTTGAGCCACTTCTCCGCTTCTCCAGCCAATCGGGCCATCGCCAGGTTGGTGCCACACTGGACCAGAGCCTCCACGTTGTGCTCGTTCAGTTCGAGCAAGGCGTCTAGCAGTTCCTTTTCCGAGATCTTGGACATGGCGGTGGGGCTGTCGCAACACAGGCCCTTGATGACCACGACCTCGTATCCGCAGTCCTCAAAGAACTTGGTCACGTTTTCGTCGGCCACCGGCCAATAGGGGGTCAACACTCCGATACGTTTGATATCGCCGTAACATCGCAGCGCCGCTTGGCAGGCGTCGGACCCCATGGCGACGTTCCGGCCGGTAAGCTCGATGATATGTTTCTTCAGTTCCAGGCTCTGTTCCAAGCCGCCCCAAAAGGTTTCCGACGACATACCCATCACCAGGTAATCCGGGTCGCAGGTCATGACCCGAAGCAGGGCGTTGTCCCACTCTTTGCGGATGTGTTCCATCAGGCGGTTGAAGTCGTCATTGCTGGCCACCGATTCGTTGGGGATCCAGATCCGCACGATGTGGTTCGTGACACCGCGAGGCCGCATGTCATCAAACTCAGGTTGGACCGATGTGTTGGTGGACGGAACGACGACACCCCAATTTCCGCGCCATCCCAGGGAGTCTGGCATAGTTCTACTCCTTTATCGTTTTAGATCGATCCGATGGCCCGTATCCGGCAGGCACCGGCCGGGGGGATTATCTCTGGCTGGAGGAAGTGTCGATGGAGGTTGTTTCATGTAGCACGGCGATAATCTCGGAAGAGGTCATCAGGTCGGCGTATTTCTGCTCCATGTCGAACAAGTTGGCTTCGTGGGGACCAAGCGCCCGGTCTCCGACACAATCGGTAGCCACCACCGTCTTGAAGTTGTAGCTCATGGAGTCTATCACCGAAGCCCGCACGCATCCCGAGGTGGTGCACCCGGTTACGATCACCGTGTCAACGCCTTTGCTCACGAACCATGCGGTGAGGTTGGTGCCGAAGAACGCCGAGGGTTGGGTCTTACGCACGATGTATTCCCCGTCCCAGGGCTTGAGCTGGTCCACGATCTGACTGCTGAATGACTCTTCGGTAAGGATTTTCAGCGTGGGGGCCTTTAAAGTGAACACGCCGGCGTCGGAGCCGTCTTCGGCATAGACCACTCGGGTGAACGCGACGGGCAGTCCTAACGCGCGGGCCTCGGCCAACAGTTCACGGGTGTTTTCGATGGCTTCGCCGATGTTGCCGCCACCGAATTGGTCCGGGTCGGCGAAGCCGTTCACGAAATCGACGATCAGGAGCGCCGGCCGTTGCCCCATCCCACTGCGATTACCAAAGCCCTGTTTTTGGTATATGTCTAGCTCGCTCAAGGTCATTCCCTCCCGCTTGGGACTCCCACTTGGCCCGCCGCCGGCATCCTTGCACCGGGTTGTACACCTGTTAACTAGACTCGAAAAGATGGGAAACGATCTGAAATCTCGTTAGAGTAGTCAGCCCTAACTGATCCAACAGCCGTCCTACGCCTCTATTTCAACGAACGTCAGGGAATCCCTAGGATTATTGACCAAGATATCGTCTATCGCCTCGTTGGTATATCCCCTGGCCCTCATCCTGGGAACGATGTGATTCAAGATGTAGTAGTACCCATGCCCGCCGTACTTCTCGAGACGGTGCTTGGCACAGATATCGTGGGCAACCAGGATTTTACGGCCATACCCCTGGGAAGAGATCCAGGCAATGTCGTCCATTCGCTTGGCATCGGAGGGCATGTCGATCTTCGGATTCAGAGTGTAGTAGGAGTTCTCAGTGCCAAAGAGGTCCCACTCCATGTAGCACCCGGACTCGGCGATCTTTGTCAGCGTGTCGCGGAGAAACACCGTGCGGTCCAGATGGCCCATGATTGTGCGGCTTAGATCTGCTCCGGCCTCGGCGAGAACTTCGATTATCCGCAATGGCGATGTTCCGTCCCGGCCTGGGTGGAGCAATATG
>JAKUQE010000068.1 GCA_022450395.1 Dehalococcoidia bacterium
CACCAGGAGTCCAAACCCACCACCACTCTCATGTTTTTCTCCCCTTAAAAGTGTCCCATTATCGCTGAACGCCTACACTGCCAGGCGGATTCTGCTTTCGCCGCCAATACGATCGATCTAGACGGTAAATTTGCAGACTGGACGGGTCAAGCGAACATCGTCGATGCAGCGGGAGACGCAGATGATGATGAAGAGAACATCACTAAGTTTTGGTGGGCAGACAACTCTGACGAGTCCAAGTTCTACTGGAGAGTAGACCGGATCGGCAGCAAAAAGAAAGCGACCTATGTTTTGCATATCGACGCAAACAATGACGGTGATTTTAACGACGATGTGGATCGTGAGGTGTTGGTCGACTACAACCCTCGCGACAGCGATAGCCAGGTTGATGTGATAGTTCGATACGGAGACACTCAGGCCACCATAAGCCAGACAAAGAACAACGATTGGGGTGAGACCGAGAATGAAGGTGGCCGATATGTAGAGTTCAGAGCCTCTTTCGCCGATCTGGGTCTTAACCAAAGCCAGGCGATCCGCTTTTACGTCGTTTCCTTGAAGGGAAATTCTGAAGAGGACCGTGCTCCAGACACCGGTGACATCCAATGGTCGGTGGTGAACGTTCTGGGGTATCCCCTGTTGGCCGGTTTTATGCTCGGAGCAAGCCTGCTCATATGGCGAAAACCTGGGAGGCGGGTATGGACCGAGGCGTAATATTCGGCGCGCTGGTCGTCTGGGTGATAATTCTGCTTTTCTTTCGAAGCCACAGAAACTGGTTGCCCTATTATGTCCTTGGTTCCGTGGGATTGGCTTTCGCGTTGATCGGAGTGGGACGCTTGTTTTTCTTGGAGCAGTTCTTGCAAGTCTCCACTGCTTCCATCGTGCATCTACTCTCGGCGGTCACCGGCGTGGAAACCCGCCTGTTCCCAGCCGTACCCGGGGCCCTCATGGTACTGGTGATACCTCAAAATCTGGGTTGGACGGTGCTAAACATCGGACTGGAGAGTTCCGGATTGCTGGAGATCGGGGTGTTGACCGGTATGGTGGGGTTTTACCCCGGATGGACATTAAAGCGGCGGATTTTAACGATCTGCGTTGGCGTGTTTGCTACCTACGTTGCCAACGTGGTCCGCGTCAGCTTCATCGTTGCGTCCCTGCACTGGGGCGGGAAAGACCTGTTGTTCATCAGCCATACCATCGGAGGACGGCTCATTTTCTTCGTGCTGGTCGTCCTTATCTTCTGGTTTGTTTTATCGTTGCCCACCCTCCGCACCGTCCATAAAAATGTTCAAAGTTGGGAATCCAAATGACCGGAGAAAGTTTGATCGCCTTCTTCTTCTTTTGGGGCATCTGGCTGCTGGTGCCCATGTTGGTCGACGGCACCGGAGTACTTACTCAACTCGTAGGGGTATGGACATCCGAATGGAAAAATCGGCGCAAGGGTATGACGCGCGGCGATCTGAAAACTTTCCCCAGGGTTAGTCTTATCATCCCCGTTCACAACGGCGGACGCAGCTTGGGCAAAACCCTCAAATCCCTGTGTGACCAGACCTATCCATTGCGGCAGATGGAGGTGATCGTAGTCGACAATGGGAGCACCGATAACACGGAGAGAATGTTCTGGGAACACCAATGGCAAAATCCGCTGGGGGCGTTGCATTGGATCTCCACACCGAACCCGGGGAAAGCGTGGGCATTAAACGCGGGGATCTACTTTGCCACCGGGGACTACGTCTCAAACGTGGATTGCGATGTTGCTCTCCACCCGGATGCGGTTCTCAACATGGTCAAGGCATTTGAGAACGATCCCAATCTTTCGGCCGCCACCGGAGCGATCGAAATTTCGCCCGATAGCAGCGAAGGGAACAGCGCGATCCTCCACGCGGCCCGGGAATGCGAGTTCGTGGAATATTTTTCCGCCTTCAGGATCGGACGTCAGTCCCAAACCCTGATGAACAGCATATTTACATTGGCTGGCGCCTTCTCTTTCTTCCGCCGCGAGATACTACTTGAACTGCCTCAATATTCCGATCGGACCGTTTCCGAGGATACGGACATCACGTTTTCGCTGCGGGAGAGATTCCCGGAGACTGTGATCGCGTGCTTGAACCAAGCCATAGCTTACGTGGAGCCATTTAGCAGCTTCTCCGCGCTTTACTCCCAAAGAGTTAGGTGGCAGCGCGGCGAGATAGAGGTCGCCGCCTGCAATCCCCATCTGCTTACCAAGAATCTCTTTCGGATCAACGGGGTCTCGCCGGTTAAAACGCTGGTCGTGGACCACACCCTTGCCTTCCCAAGAGTGGTTTGGACTTTCCTATTGCCCATGCTTTTTCTCTTTGGATACCCGCTTTCGCTGGTTACCGCGGCGGCGATAGCGATGTATCTCTGCTACATGACGGTGGACGCGATGATCATGGCGAACTGCTACGTGTTGGGGCATAAAGAGGCCAGGAGCCGGCTACGAAAATGCTGGTGGCTATTTACGGTTCTTCCGATGTACAGGTTCATATTGTTTTGGTTCAGGCTCGGTGGTTTCCTTGCCGTGTTGAACGAACCGCCCCAATGGCGCACTTCGCCACCGTGGCAGGAAGCCGCTAAGCACGGGAGCCGCCTGATCAGCCAGTCGTATATCTTCGCATGCCAGCTAGGATCAAACCTGATGACCCGGCCATCTGTGTTTTTTACAGCGGTGCTGGGCCTTTTGGCATTTCTTGCTAAGGCGCTTGGCATGCGCTAAGACAGCCGCAACCTTCAGGACGTAACGGGGAACGGAAGGTGGTCTACCCCCAGGGTCTGGCCGGCGAAGTGGTCGTGGATGGAACCCACGAGGTTCCCACGGAGGTAATGGGCCTCTGGATCAAGTGCCAAGAGATCAAGTCACAGCGCCGGCCATACCGCGGCTGGCCACCCAAGGGGGCCTAACCGAGGCCGGTGCCGCCAGCGATCGCTCTTTCCAGGCCGAATGGATCAGCGTGCTTCCACCGTTATTGGTAGCCCCGATGTATTCGACGTGAACCGCTGTTTCGTTTTGCCGCTACTTGACTCCCCATGACGTTGGGGGCCAGTAGCAGAGCCACACCCGGCCTAAGATCTGCGCGGCGGGTACGGTACCGAAGGCCCGGCTGTCGTCGTGGCTGTCCAAGCGGTTGTCACCCATGACTACGTATTCATCCGCGTCGTTCCACCACTCCTTTTGGGGCGGGTCTTCTTGATCTGGATTATTGAAGATAGGACAGTCCTCTTCCAGCGGGACTTCGTTGACATAAACTTGGCCGCTGTCGATCCGAACGTGTTCGCCCGGAAGGCCGATGATCCGTTTCACGTAGATACCGTCGAGCCCCATGGGGTGGCGGTGCACCACGATGTCGCCGCGTTCCAGAGGGCGGAGGGTGCGAGACGCCCGCGTCAGCAGCACGTATTGGCCGTCGTTCAAGGAGGGCAGCATGCTGTTCCCTTCAATCTTGTAGGGCCGGGAGGTGAAGAGGTGGACGAGGGTTTGATAGATAGACATGGACAGGCGGTAGTGTATCAGCTAGACGGGGCGTTCCCGCTGTGTATGGGCGCGGTCCCTCCGCCGAAGGACGCCCATACACACAACATGGCAAAGGCGGATAGAGCGGTCCACATTCCAGACGGTGGCTGCTGGACGCGACTGTAGGCGCACCCTATAATGACACGACCCCTTCACATAACGTCCAAGGAGAGCGCCATGGCCAACGGAATAGTCCGAGTGGGTTTGGTTGGTGCGGGCGGCAATACCCGTCTCAGACATGCGCCCGGTTTGAGGGAACAGAGTGGTGTTGAGATAGTGAGCGTGGCCAACCGCAGCCGGGAGTCCGGGGAGCGGTTCGCTGGCGAGTTTGAGATTCCCAAAGTTTACGATAACTGGGTGGACCTGATAAACGCCGACGATACCGACGCTATCTGTATCGGCACGTGGCCCTACATGCACCGCACGTTGACCCTGGCCGCCTTGGAAGCCGGCAAACACGTCTTGTGCGAAGCCCGCATGGCCATGAACGCCAAGGAAGCCCATGACATGCTGGACGCCTCCCGGCTCAAACCCCACCTGATCGCCCAGATCGTTCCCGCCCCCGGGACCTTGGATGTGGATTCCACGATACAGGGGTTGATAGCCGACGGGTATCTAGGTGAGATATTGGCGGTGAAACTCCGGGTTTCCAACACCGAAGGCCGGGCGAACCGTAACGACACCTTCGTCGACACCGAAGCGCCTTTCCACTGGCGCCAGAACCAGTTGCTTAGCGGCTACAACGCCATGAGCATGGGGATCTGGTACGAACAACTCATGCGGTACGTGGGGCCGGCCTCCAAGGTATCGGCAATGACCAAGGTTTGCGTACGGCAGCGATTGGACGAAAATGGCGTGATGCGGGCGGTTTCCGTTCCCGACCATATCAACGTGATCTGCCAGATGGCCTGCGGGGCCCAGGCGGACCTGAGTTGGAGTTCGGTGTCCGGCTTGCAGAAGGGCAACGAGCTTTGGCTCTTGGGGACCGAAGGGACCCTGAATCTGAGGGGCGCGCCCAACGTTTTGTATGGTGGCCGAAAGGGGGACACTGAGTTATCGGAGATTCCAATACCGGCCGAAAAGAAGGGCGCTTGGCGGGTGGAAGAGGAGTTCATTAACGCCATCCGGGGCGAGGAGCAAATCACCCGTACCCCCTTCGACGTTGGCGTCCAATACATGGAGTTTACCGAGGCCGTTGCCCGCAGCTCGCAGACAGGGCAGGCCATCTCGTTGCCTTTATAACCCTTAAGGGAGATTTTTGGTGCCTGACGAAGAGATCAGAGTCGGCTTGATCGGAGCCGGCGGCAACGTACGCAACCGTCACATCCCCGGCTTTCAAGGCGTGCAAGACCTGTCCATCGTGGCGGTGGCCAACCGCAGCCTGGAATCCGGCCGCGCCATAGCCGACCAGTTCAACATCCCCCAGGTTTACGGCGATTGGAAAGAACTGCTGGACGATGAAGGAATCAACGCCGTCTGCATCGGCACCTGGCCTTATATGCACCGCACGTTGACCCTGGCGGCGTTGGAGAAGGGCAAGCACGTCCTAACCGAAGCCCGCATGGCCTCCACCGCCCAAGAAGCCCGCGACATGCTTGAAGCGTCGCGCCGGTACCCGAACCTGGTCACGTTGCTAACACCAACGTCAACGGCCTACCGCGTTGATACTTTGATACAGCGAATGATTGGCGAGGGCTATTTGGGAGAACTTCTGTCGGTGGAAGTCCATGCCCTGCAAACCAGGTTCGCCGACCGGATGGGCGACTTGCACTGGCGTCACGATTGGGAGATAAGTGGCTACAACTCGTTGAACATCGGCGCTCAATACGAGACCATCGCTCGATGGCTAGGCCGCGCCACCCGCGTGATGGCCATGTCCAAGACCCACGTGCCCACTCGTAAGAACGGCAGAGGCGATTTCGTGTCGGTGGGCATCCCCGATCATTTGGACGTGATGTACGAACTGACGGGCGGCGCCCAAGTGCACATGAGGTTCAGCGCCACCACCGGCCTGTCCACCGGGAATCAGATCTGGCTGTATGGCACCGAAGGGACGATCCACATCGGCACTGGGCAGACGGTATTCGCCGGACGCCGGGGCGATAGCCAACTTTCCGAAGTGCCCAACCCCGAGGACCAGCGGGCCGGCTACCGGGTGGAGGAGGAGTTCACCAACGCTATCCGGGGCCTTGAGCAGGTGAAACACAACTCCTTCGAGATCGGCGTTCACTACATGGAGTGGACCGAAGGTGTTATCCGTAGCGCCCAGTCCGGGCGTTCTGTTTCATTACCTTTGTAAATCTTGCTAGCAATCATTGGAGGAGACTTTTCATGGCCATTGAACCGATTCGGGTAGGACTGATCGGCGCGGGACGCAACACCCGCGAGCGCCACATGCCGGGTTTCGACAAGGTCCCAGGATTAGAGGTCGCGGCGGTAGCCAACCGCAGCCGGGCATCGGGCCGGGCTGTTGCCGACCAGTTTAATATCCCCACCGTATACGACAACTGGCAGGAACTGCTGGAAGATGAAAGTCTCAACGCCGTGTGCATCGGCACCTGGCCAAACATGCACCGCACCCTCACCGTGGCCGCTTTGGAGAAGGGCAAGCACGTGCTCTGCGAAGCCAGGATGTCCACCACCGCTCAGGAAGCCCGCGACATGCTTGACGCCTCTCGGAATCGTCCGAGCCAGACCGCCCAGATAGTACCTTCGCCCCTTACGTTTAAAGTGGACCCGCTCCTGCAGAAAATGATTGGCGACGGATATCTGGGGGAGTTGCTGTCGGTTGAGGTCCAGTCCTGTTCTCCCAGCTTCGCAGACATCGACGGTCCCATGCACTGGCGCAACGACCGTGACATAAGCGGGTTCAATATTTTGAACATGGGCATCTGGTACGAAGGAATGATTCGCTGGGTCGGCCGCGCTACCAAGGTCATGGCGATGGCCAAGGTTTGCGTGCCCAACCGCCGGGATGAAAACGGCGCCCTGGTCCAGGTCAACATCCCCGATCAGGTCAACGTCCTGTGCGAGATGGCCAACGGTGCCCAGGCCCACTTGCGTTTCAGCACCGCCACCGGTCTGGCCACTGGCAACGAAGTCTGGTTCCACGGCACCGAGGGGACCATTCGCGTTGACAACAATCTCAACGTTTTCGCCGGCAAGCGCGGCGACACCCAACTAACCGAAGTTCCCAACCCCGACTCCATGCAGGATTTTTGGAGGGTGGAAGAGGAGTTCGCTAACGCCATCCGCGGCACCGAAACCATCACCCGCACTCCCTTTGATGTGGGCTTGCACTACATGGAGTGGACCGAGGCCGTGACCCGCAGCGCCCAGACCGGACAGGCCGTGGCACTGCCGCTTTAGGGTCAAAGTACGTGGGCCGGCGGCGTAGGTTCAACGAATGGTTCATGCAAGGCTTGTGCCTATAGTTCTCGATCTTGTGCAAGGATGGGTATGGATAAAGCTCCTTTCGAGTCTGAAGGAATCTTCCCGGACCAATGGCTACGCCAAGCAGCGGACCGGGGTTTCATCGACTCTGGGGAGTTTAAGATTCCCGACGCCAACTTCCAGCCGGCCAGCTTGGACCTTCGTCTGGGGGCGAAGGCTTATCGCCTGCGCTGTAGTTTTCTGCCCGACGACAAGACGGTGAGGGAAAAGCTCGACGACTTTGTGATGGGCGAGGTTGATCTCCGGGACGGCGCCATACTGGAGAGGAACCGGCCTTACCTTATCCCTCTGATCGAAGAGCTACGCCTACCCCAGAACGTCTACGCGAAAACCAACCCCCGCAGTTCCACGGGCCGTCTGGACATCTTCACCCGGGTGATCTCAGACCGAAGCACTCGGTTTGATGAGATTTCCCCCGGATACCACGGCAAGCTATACCTTGAGGTGGCCTCCCGGTCGTTCACCATCCATGTGCAAGAGAGGGTTTCTCTGAACCAACTCCGCCTGATCAGCGGCAAGTACCGGTCCTCCGAAAATTCTGCCCGGGATTTCCACCAGCATTCGCCGATCATCTTTGCCGGGGGCCAACCGGCCGACGCCAGCTACCTGGATGGCGATAACGGTGTTTTTCTAAGCATCGACCTCAACGGGGACGAAAATAAGATCGTTGGATACAAGGCCAAGAAGAACAGCCTTCTCCTGGATCTGTGCGCCATCGGGGGACATAACGTCGAAGATTTTTGGGACCCGGTGTACCCGGAAAAGAAGAACAGACTGGTCTTGGAACCCGAGGAGTTCTACCTGCTGTTGTCGGCGGAGACGGTGAGGGTCCCGCCCCTGTTCGCCGCCGAGATGAACGCCTACGAGCCAACCAGCGGGGAATTGCGGACCCACTACGCCGGGTTCTTCGATCCTGGATTCGGCTACGACAGTAAAGGCCTTTTGTTGGGGAGCAAGGCCGTTTTGGAAGTCCGGGCTCATGACGTGCCCTTCATGATTGAGAACGGTCAGAAGGTGTGCCAGCTAGAGTTCCAGACGATGGCCGAAGCCCCTACTGTATTGTACGGCGCCGACGTTGGGTCGTCCTACCAGAATCAGGAATTAACCCTCAGTAAGCACTTCCGACGTCCGGAACCTCAAACCCCGGTCCAATACCCCATGTTCTGAGCCGTGATGCTGTTCTGTCATCCAAATGAGGGTGATGAGGAGAGTTTTACGCCCATCCTAACTCTCCCCCTTGACGGGGGAAGGTTAGGATGGGGTACGTCCGTTTCGACCAGTTTGTACTTGAAGGAGTACTAGCCCAACCCGCCCTAACGAGAGCGTTTCTTCGGGAACAGGTCGGGGAACTCGAACCCGGGAGTCGAGGGCACAAGCGGGTTCTTGGGCTGGGTGAATTCCTCGGGTCTGGGTTGTGGGAAGTTTCTAGACCGCGGCTGTAATTCCGGGTCGGCAGGCCACTCTCCCAGGTTTAACGCCACTTCTAAGTTTTCTCCATCCCGCACCAAGCTCAAGGTGACTTCGTCGCCGGGCAGGTGCAGATTCAGCATGGCGATCAGGCCGGCAACGGATCTTACCTCGGTGCCATCCACTGCCACGATGATGTCCCCGCCTTTGGGAGGACGGCCGCGGTCCGACAGACCCGCCGCGACTAGGCCCACTTTGTTCGCTGGGCTGCCGCTCATGACCTGGGTGACGTAGACCCCGTGGTCCACCGTCAGGTCCAAGGCCTCCACCAGCAACGGTTCCAGGGAGGCGGCGGTGATACCCAGCCAGGGAGGGCGAATCACCTGATTTTCTTTCAGCCTGGGCAGAAGATTCACCAGAGTATTGACGGGGACGGCGAATCCGATACTGCCCCGGCCCAGGTTTCTGGGATTGAAGTCGCTAAGGGAAACCTGGATCGCGGTATTGATTCCCACCACTTTGCCCTGGCGGTCCAGCAAAGGTCCGCCCGAGTTCCCCGGATTGATCAACGCGTCGGTCTGTAACACCCCGGAGATCGGGCGGGAGAGATCACTGTTAAGGGTTCGGTCGACGCCGCTGATCACGCCCACGGTTATCGAGCCGCCCAGACCAAAGGGGCTACCGATGGCGATGGCCAGTTGGCCGGGCTTTGCATCTCCGGAATCGCCCAGCGTCAACGGCTTTATGTTCTTGACTGCTTCCGCACTCACCTTGAGCAAGGCTAGGTCGTTGGCCGGGTTGGTGCCTAACGTTTCTGCCTCGGCGCTGGAGCCGTCCTTGAAGGAGATCCTTATCCGGTCGGCGCCTTGAATCACATGGTTGTTGGTTACGATGTGACCTTCCGAGTCAACCAGGAATCCAGACCCGAACCCCAGCCGGTTGAATGAGTCTTCCAACCTGCGGTCGACGTTGATATCCACCACCGCCGGGCTGGCCTGTTCGTAGATTCCCTGCACCAATTGCTCGTCGAACAAGGCGGCGGAAGCAGAAGGCGTGACGCTGTTCAACCCAGGCCCCTGCCAGGCGAAGATGACCACCAGAATCACTGCTACCGACAGCGAGGTGATCGCCAAGGCGAAAGCTTTTGACACGCCGTACGTAATATGTCTTCCTCTGTGGGGCGGTTGGTCCCAGGGTCTGACCCAACGTACGTTATATTTAGCCGCTTGTAAAGGCTCTGTCGATCGCCGCGTCTCAAGCATAAAGGAACAAGCTTTTGAAAAGCGGGCACGGCTATGTTGCTAGGTAAATACGAACGATCGGCTGATGCGGTTCTCCCGGCTGAGATTCCCCGCAATCATTACTTCATTAGACGCTGGAAATGCTAATTGCGATGCACTCCATATTGCCACAGTGGACAAACTGTCTGCCAGGAAGTTAATATTCCCCCGTTATGGTCAGTGAGCGTGGCAAACGCAGGATAGAACGTCTCCTAGACGAAGGTGACGAAGCAGTTTCCCAACTCGATTGGGAAACTGTCCGTGACCGCGCCCAGGCCGCGTTGGTATTCGATCCGGATAATTCCGAGGCGTTGGAGTTGTTGAGCGGCGCGGAAAGGGCTTTGGCCGCGTCGGATACGGCTCACAGGGCCGAACCGGCAAGCTCTCCACCAACAGCAACTCCAACCCACCTCATTCGCCAACGGCCGATACCAGGTCAAGCGGTTCCTAGGTGAGGGCGGCAAGAAGAAAGTCTACCTGGCCCACGAGACAACTCTGGACCGGGAAGTTGCTTTCGCCTTGATCAAATCCGAGGGGCTGGACGAAACCTCCCGTACCCGTATCCAGCGTGAGGCCCAGGCCATGGGCCGGTTGGGCTCCCATCCCCACATCGTCACCGTCTTCGACCTGGGTGAGGAACAGGGCCAGCCCTACATGGTCACCGAGCTCATGGGCGGCGGCGACGTTGAAGGCGTCATCGAAGACGCCGAGGACCACCGGATTCCCTTGGAACAAGCCATCAAGATCGCCCAAGAGACCTGCCGTGGGATGGAGTTCGCCCACAGCCGGGGCATCGTCCACCGGGACCTGAAACCGGGTAACGTGTGGCTTACCGAAGACGGCATCGCCAAGATCGGCGACTTCGGTCTGGCGGTAGCCCTGGACCGTTCGCGACTGACCACCGAAGGCATGATGGTAGGCACCGTGTCACGGAGCAGGCCATGGGCGGCGCAGTCACCCCCCGGTCCGACCTGTATTCATTAGGGGCTATGCTCTACGAGATGGTCACGGGCCGTCCTCCGTTCCTGGGAGACGATTCGGTAGCCATTATCGGCCAGCACATCAACACCCCGCCGGTAGCCCCCACCTGGCACAACGGCCAGTGCCCCCGCGCCTTGGACGCGCTCATTCTGCGCCTCCTGGCCAAAGACCCGTCGGAACGCCCGGACTCAGCCACCGATGTACTTTCCGCCCTGGACGCGATAGACCTCACCGAAGCCTCCCCTTTGGTAAAGGGGGATGGGGGGATTTCGGACCCTCACGCCCTAGACAGCTTAGCTGGAGGAGTGTTCGTCGGCCGGCAGCGGGAGATGGGGGAGTTGAAAGCGTGCCTGGAAGACGCGCTTTCGGGCCGTGGCCGCTTAGTGATGCTGGTAGGGGAGCCGGGCATCGGCAAAACCCGAACCGCCCAAGAGTTGGTCACATATGCCGGACTCAGGGGCGCGCAGGTGTTGTGGGGCCGAAGCTACGAAGAGCAGGGGGTGCCGCCCTATTGGCCCTGGGTGCAGGCGATCAGGTCCTATGTCCGGGAACGAGACCCAGAGCAGTTGCGCTCCGAGATGGGTTCTGGGGCGGCCGACATCGCCGAAGTGGTGTCAGACGTTCGAGAACGCTTGCCAGACTTGCCCCCAGCCCCCCAGCTAGAACCGGAGCAAGCCCGATTCCGCCTATTCGACTCTATCGCCGCTTTCCTGAAGACCGCGTCTCAACGGCAACCCTTGGTGCTGGTATTGGACGACCTTCACTGGGCCGACCAGCCGTCCCTGGCGTTGCTCCAGTTCGTGGCACGGGAGTTGGGTGGCGCAAGACTGTTGATAATCGGCACCTACCGCGACATGGAACTGTCCCGCCAGCATCCCTTGGCCGAGGCGCTTGGAGAGTTGACACGGGAGCGGCTGTTTCAAAGAGTGATATTACGAGGACTTAGTCAGGAGGACATTGGAAGGTTCATCGAGATGACTCCGGGTCATACCGCTCCGCGAGGGATAGTCGAGGCTGTACATACACAGACGGAAGGCAATCCCCTGTTCGTCACGGAAGTGGTACGCCTGCTCGTGCAAGAAGGAGAACTCACCGCTGACAGGACGGGAGACCGAGACTCCTGGACGGTGCGCATCCCAGAGGGAGTCCGGGAAGTAATCGGCAGAAGGTTGAACCGGCTATCGCAGCGTTGCAACGAAGCCTTGACCGTGGCCTCGATAGCTGGGCGGGAATTCACCTTGGCCCAGATCAGGCCGCTGGTCGAAGACGTGACCGAAGACCGTCTGTTCGAAATTCTGGAGGAGGCCCTTGCGGCACGGGTAATCGAGGAATTGCCCCAATCAGTGGGACGTTACCAGTTCACCCACGCGCTTATCCAGGAAACCCTAACTGCTGAATTGTCCCTGACCCGACGTGTTCGACTCCACGCCCGCATTGCCGAAGCCCTGGAAGAGATGTACGGAGACGACGCCGATACTCACGCGGCTGAACTGGCCCACCACTTCGCTCAGGCCGAGGCGGTGACCGGGACGGCAAAACTGGTGCGGTACTCTTTGCAGGCCGGGGAAAGAGCGTTGGCCGCCTATGCCTATGAAGAGGCTCAAGGCCATTTCCAAATGGGATTGGCCAGCAGGGGCATTTCTGCTGGGGATCAGGGCCCGGCGCCCGACGCTGAATCCGCGGCGTTGCTCTTTGGCCTGGGAAGAACCCAGGTGGCGACCTTTGAAACCCATCGCCTGCAAGAGGCAGTGGCGACGTTGAGGCGGGCCTTCGATTACTACGCGACGGCCGGAGACAATGAGCGAGCGGTGGCCGTGGCCGATCACCCGTTCCACGTCGCGGCTGGGCGTGTGTCGGGGGCAGGCCCACTGGTTTCCCAAGCCCTGCAACTTGTAATACCCGACTCTCTTCAGGCAGCTCGGTTGCTGTCCACCTACGGCAGGATCGTGGGCCTGGAAGAAGGCGACTACCAGGAGGCCCAGGAGTTGCTTGAACGGAGCTTGGGAATCGCCCAACGGGAGGGGCAGCCCGGTGTCGAGCTACCCACTTTGGTCAGCGCGGCAGAGGTGGATGCGTACCATACGCGGTATGAAGAATGCGTGTCCAAGGCTAGGCGGGGCGTGGAACTAGCCTCCCTGGTTGACGATCCCTTAAGTGAAATGCTGGCCCATTTTTGGGTTTTTACGCCCGGTCTCATCCTCGGGAATATGAAGGTTCTCTCCCAGCATGCGGAGATGATGCTACCACCGGCCGAGCAGTTGCGACACCATTTCTATCTGGCTCGCGCGTATTTTTGCAACGAACTGCTTGCCCGTGCTCGCGGAAACCTGGAAGCGGCTCAGGCCTTTTGCGAGCGTGGCCTGGCAATCTCACCCAGGGAAATCCGCCTCCTTTTTGACCTGGCGATGCTCGACTATGAGCTGGGTGAATCTGACCAGGGAGAATAGCACCTGGGCCGCGCGGTAGAACTCATGCGGTCGGCATTTCCCGGGCCAACAATCGAGAGCGCTTGCGCCCCCTACGCGATGGCTTATATAGCCCGAACCGTGGGAGTCGCCGACCAACTGGACATGGCCAAGGAGATAGCTGAGACCAACTTAACATACCCTGTAATCGTTCCACTGCTCGCGGAGATCAACCAAGTCTGTCTCAGTTTGATAGCTGTGTACCAGGAAGACCGGGATGCTGCGTTGGTCCTACACGATGCCCTGTCATCCCTGCCCAATCGTGGGGTCACCGCGTTATTTGGGTCACAGCCAGACCACGTATTGGGCTTGCTGGCCCGGACCGTTGGCAACTTGGATCAAGCAATCAGCCACTTTGAGGATGCGCTGTCCATCAGCCGGAGCCGCGGTTACCACTCCATGTTAGCCTGGATTTGCTGCGACTACGCCGATACGCTGCTCCAGCGCAAAGGCGAAGGGGACCGCGGGAAGGCCCTCGCCCTGCTGGACGAGTCCTTGGCCATATCCAGCGAACTGGGCATGCGGCCTCTGATGGAGCGGGTATTGTCGCGGCGGGAAATTCTGAAAGCGTGAGTTTGGCTCCTCCCGAAAATACTTCTTCTATCCCTGTGGGAGAAGAATTCCGGCTGAAGCGCTTGGTTTATCGATGCCTGTGCGATTCGGTCGAAAAGGGACTTTAACTCCCAGTTGCGCCGCCGCCGCGGGTGGGCCGGCGGGTGCGGCGCTGGTCGCGGTAGTTGGGGGCGGTGATCGGCTGCCAGTTCACCGTCACGTCCATCAGCCGGGAGCCTATCTTTGGCTTGGCCTCTTCCAGTTCGTCGATGCTGAAGGCGCTGGTAATCACGGTGGGCAAGCGGGCCTCTTGCCGGTGGACCACGATCTGGTACAGTTTCTCTTCGGCCCAGGCGGTGCTGGTCTCGGCGCCCAGGTCGTCTAAAATCAACAGTGGTACCGTCTTGAGTTGCTCGAATAGCTCGTCGTAGCGGATCGGGCTGTCTGGGCTGAATGTAGCCCTCAGGTGGTCTAAGAGGGTGGGGACAAAGGCGAAGAAAACCGGGCGGTCACGGCGCAGGCACTCCGCGGCGATGGCCACTGCCAGGTGGGTCTTTCCCGAACCTCTGGGTCCAGTAAACAGCAGCCAGCCCTCCGGGTCGGAGGCAAAGTTTTCGGCGGCGGACTTGGCGTGCTCCAAAGATACCCTGTCGGTGCGTCCGGCGGTGCTACCGCCACCCGTATCATAAGAGGCGAAAGTCATCCTCCGCTGCATCTCAGTGGGCAAGTCTCCTATGCTCCGGGCCAAGCGGGTGTTGTATTGGCCTAACTGATAGACATGGGAAAAGTCCTGAGTCGACTCGATGCGAGTCCGCAGGGACTCGTCCAGTTGTTGCAAGGGCCCTCGCACGGTGATGACGGTGGAGAGTTCAAGATTGAACCGGTGATTCATCACCTGGAACAGCTTCTCTTGCGCCCAAGGAGTGGTGCTGTGGCTGCCCAGGTCGTCCAGGATGAGGACCGGGACGTTGCGTACTTGATCGAATAACTCGTCGTAAGAGACGGGGTTGTCCGGCGAATACGCCCCCCGTAAATGGTCCAGCAAGTCGGCAACCACGATGAAGAACGTAGTCTGCCCTAGTTCGATGCACCGGTTGGCAACGGCGACCGCCAGATGGGTTTTTCCGCTGCCGCTGGGACCGGTTAGCACCAGCCAGCCCGAAGGCCGGTCGGCGAACTTGACGCAAGCTTCCAAGGCCTGCTTGAACAGATGGCTGCTTGCGGCGTCGGGCAGAGGACCGTCTTGGCGGGTGGCGGCGAAGGAGATGCGGCTAAGCGGACCAAGGTTGCTGTAGCGGCGCAGGGCGTCGATGCGGGCCGCAGGGTCCTTTGTTCCCTGGCAATCGCAGGGAAATGTCTTGGCGAAGTCAGGGTGGCCTACTGGAACGCGTTTGCTAACCCAGCCGGTGCCGTTGCAGATTGAGCATACGGGGCCTTCGGGCGGGCTATCGGGATACGCGGCCCCAGCGCCGTTCGTAGTCCTCGAGGTACTTTTGGCGGTTATCCTTCTGAGGATGTCTCCCAGACTTTCCATCGTACTTCCCTTCGTCTTTCCCTTCGGCGGCCCAGCGCCGGAGTATCCCGGCGATGTAGCGCCAACTGCGCTTGTTCTCGGTGACGGCGATATGGAAGGCGCTTTCCAGCCAACCCCCGGGGTACAGCTCCTCCGCCTCTTTCAGCTCTTCGGCCAATATGGGGGAGAGCATGCCGATGTTCTCCTCGTAGAGAACGAATATATTGGGCCGGTCATCGGGCGCCGGTGTCACCGTCCCGGATAACGGTAGACTTTTTTCCGGAATCGGCAAGCCTTCCGCCATCATGCGTTTGAACGCGTCACGGTTGTTGTCCGTGTTCAGCAGGTAAAACTCGTTGTCCGATTCTCCTTCTTCGGCTGGATCACGCCGATAGCACAGAAAGATTCCCCGGTCTGCCGCGAGACGTAGGCCCCGGCGTATCTCCGCTTGGGCGTCGCCGGCGGGTTCGGACAAGCCCCGCAACAATGTCCGGTCGTTGAGAAATTCCTGGGTGGTGAGCATTCGTGGCCGGGTCCGCTGGCGGTGCAGCAGCCACAGCCCCCGCAGCGCCACCTTGAGTTCGGCCATGTCCTGGATCTGCTCCAATAACGGTCCGAAGAAGGGATTGGGCACCGGCGTATAGAGCGTGCCGGAGTTGAACCCTGGAAAGGGGTCCATTCAGACAGGTTCCATCAGAAAGCTTCCACCCTCTGTATCGATTCGAAACGCAGCAGGTTGTCCCTGAAGTATAAGTTTATGTCGTCGGTGGGACCGTTCCGGTGCTTGGCCACAATTATTTCGGCGATGTTTTTGGGGTATGGGCGCCCCGGGGAGTGCTGTTCCCATTCCTCTTCGGTGTAGTACATGTCCTCACGGTGTATGAAGATGACTACGTCGGCGTCTTGCTCGATACTGCCGCTGTCCCGTAGGTCGGAAAGCATCGGCCGGTGGCTCGTCCGGTTGGTCACTCCACGACTAAGCTGGGAGCAGGTGAGCACGCAGATGTTCAGGTCCCGGGCCATACCCTTCAATGACCGGGAGATCTCGCTTACCTCCTGGACACGGTTGTCTCCGCCCTTACCACGCCCCTCGATCAATTGAAGATAGTCGACGATGAGGAGGTCCAGACCGTGTTCCAAGGAGAGGCGGCGGGCTTTGCTGCGCATCTCAACCATTCCTTGAAAGGGGGTGTCATCGATGTACATGGGGAGCTCGGAAAGGCGGCCTATCGAGTCGGTGATCCGCTGTTCGTCGGCTTCGGTAACCAGGCCGAGACGGAGACGGTGGGAGTCGATCTGCGCATCGGCGGACAGGATCCGCAGAGCAAGTTGTTCCCGGCTCATTTCCAGGCTGAACACGCCGACGATGGCCCCGTCTTGGGCGGCGTTGATCGACACGTTGATCGCCAGTGTGCTCTTGCCCATGGCAGGGCGCGCCCCCAGGACAATCATGTCGGAGCGTTGCATCCCGCCCAAAAGTTCATCCAAGTCGTTGAACCCGGTGAGCATCGGGGTGTCCGACGCTAGTAGGGGGTCGGCGCTGGCGGCCCTCTCTTCCAGGTATTGGTCGTATATCTGGCGAAGGGGCATGAAGCCGCGGTGGGGTTGTCCGGTGCGGACACCAAACAGGATGTCCTCTGCTTGCCGTAGTGTGGCATCCACGTCGTCGGTGTCGTCATAACCGATGACGGAGATTCGGGAAGCGGCGTCAATAAGCGTCCGCATGGTTGAGGTGCGGGCGACCAGTTGGGCGTAGTGTTCCGAATGGGCCGAAGTTGGGGTAACAGACACCAGATGACTGAGGTAGGCCATACCCCCGGCCGATTCCAACTGATTGGTGCGGGAGAGTTCCCGCGCCAGTGTCACCTGGTCAATGGCCTCATTGCGCTCGAACAGAGAGCGGCAGGCGGCATAGCAGAGCTGGTTTCTTTCCCGGTAGAAGTCCTCCGGTTTGATCAGTGAGGAGATACGGACGAAACTGTCCCCATCAATCAACAACGACCCAACCACCGCTTCTTCCGCCTCCAAGTCGTGTGGAAGGAGTTTCTCCGCGTACATCAGTCTATTTTGTACTTCCTATTCTTCGATTTCCGCCGCTACATCAATCGTGGCCTGAAGCTCGCTGGAGAACCGTAATCCCACGTCATACTCGCCCGGCTCGCGGATGGTCTCGGCCGAGTCCAGAAGTCTTCGGTCGATATCTCTACCCACCGCCAAAG
>JAKUQE010000069.1 GCA_022450395.1 Dehalococcoidia bacterium
CGCGGCCCAAAGCGGTTTCTTTGGCTCTTTCCTCCAGAGCTTCTTCCACGGAAATACCCATCTCGTTCGCGCGCGAGGTAACGTTGGAGAGCGTGCGGTCGCTGAGGATAGCGCCGGGACACACATTGTTCACCGTGATATTGTCCCGGCCTACCTCGTCGGCCAGGCTCTTGGCGTAGGCAACAACTCCCATACGGGTCGCGCCGGACAAAGCCAGGTTATCGATGGGCTGGTAGACGGTGCTGGCCAGGATGTTGATGATCCGTCCCCCGCCCTGCTGCCTCAGGTGAGGAAGTGCTTCCCGGCACATGCGAGCGAAAAACAGGAGCGAGCGCTGCACCGCCGTCTCCCACTGTTCCTCGGTGGCCGTGGCGGCCCTGGCCAGTGGCGGCCCACCGGAGTTATTGATCATCACATCCAAACGCCCAAACCGCTCCACGGTGGCTGCTACCAACGCGGTAATCGTTTTGGGGCTGTCCAGGTCACCAGGGAATTCCAGGATATCGGCGTTGGTGTCCCGGCGTATCTCTTCAGCCGCTTGATGCAGGTCGGCCTCCGTGCGGCTGCACATGGTTAATTTAGCGCCTTCTTGAGCCAGCACGTCGGCGCAGGCCCTTCCGAGGCCTTTGCTGGCGCCGCCAATTATCGCTACTTTGCCCGTCAGTTCCAGGTCCATCTATCCTTTCGCCTCAACTTTTCTGGGTTGATTTGAGCCGGGAATCTGGATTGAATCAATGTTCTGAGGCCCCGGCTCGGCCCTCGATTATATCAGGCGCTCTCTATAGGGCCAATATTGCTCATCCAAGAGCTTGAGATAGCGGGAGATACCCCGATGTTATACTGAGTCGGCCTGAAGCCAGGTCAGGCTCTTTCCCACCCTCTTCCAGATGCAGCGAGGTCCCGTGAATCAACCATCTAAATTGTTTGAAGACGACGTATTGGCCCGTGAGATTGAAGCCGCGGCGGTTCAAATGGCTCAGGGCGCCGGTGACATTTTGGCGGCCCATTTTGGCCAAAAGATATCGGTAGAGTATAAGGACAAAGAAGAACGCGACCCGGTCACCGAGGTGGACAAGGCCTGCCAGGAATATTTGGTCGGCGAGATAAGCAGGCGTTTCCCGGACCATTCAATCTTGGGTGAGGAAGAGTCGGAAGAATCTAAGAAGGACGCCGATGCGACAGAAACGCCATGTGGGGATTTCTTGTGGGTGTTGGACCCTCTGGACGGGACCACCAACTTTCTCAACGGCCTCCCGGTGTACGCCGTGTCTGTTGGGGTGTTGCACCGGGGCCGTCTCTTGGCCGGGGCTCTGTTCATACCGTGGCCAAAGCCGGGAGGCGGCTTTGTCCTGCACTGCCGGCAAGGCGGAGGATGCTTCGCCGGGGAAGACCCGGTGGAAGTCTATAAGTCAGACGAACCGGTGAATAACCGGTTGGCCGGTCTTCCCGGCCACTTCAGCTATTTCACCAAGTATGGCAAAGGGCTACGGGGTAAGTCGGGGGAACCCCGCACCACCGGCAGCATCGCCTACGAGTTGGCGATGACCGCCTGCGGTGTTATGCAGTATGCCGTTTTCGGCGCTCCCCGTTTGTGGGACATGGCTGCGGGCGCCCTGGCGGTCATGGAAGCCGGGGGCACGGTAATGACCCGGTCGCCAAAAGAAAAAGGGTGGCATGTCATGGATAGCCTGGTGCCCACCTGGCAGGAAAAGCCGCCCACGTTGAAGGAGCTGCGCCGTTGGGCCGCTCCGTTGGTGGTGGGGAATAATCAGGTGGCACCTCTGTTGGCGGCTAATCTTCAGCCCAGGTTCCATCCGATGGCTAAGGTTCGCCGCTTGACTAGGCGGATACATTGGCCGAAGAAAACCAAACAAAAAGAACCGGAGTAGAAGCCTGTCTGACAGTTGCGTTCCCTCATGAGTATAGACTGGAGCCTGCTGTTCCGCGTTTAGGCGGAGTCTGGTTCCCAACCCCAGGACCGGGGTCCCCAGCCGACTTCAAATACCTGCCCCTTCTTGATCGTCAGAGTCGGAACAACCGCTTTCTCGGTACGCCGGGTCCCGCCCACCACATCGCTAAGCACCCAGTCCCCTTCCTCGATGTCCAAGATCGATATGTCGGCTTGCATGCCAACGCCCAAGGTGCCCAGACGGTTTTCCTGACCGATCGCTTTGGCCGGATTCAAAGTGGACATGGTGACTACCTGATCCATGGTGAAGTCCATGGCTAGGAAGCGGGTCATCATCTCGGTCATGCTATGGACGGTGAGAGCCCTTCCGGGCAGGGTCAGATCGGTGCTGATGCAGTGAGGTATCAGATCCTGGTCAAGGACCCGTTGGCCCACGTCGAAGCTGAAGTTCATCCTGCCGTGGGCGGTGTCCATCCACACTCCCCGGTCCTTGGCTTCCTTGGCCTCGGGAACCAGGTTGCCGTCCGAGTCCAGGATGCCGCCCGGATTAGCAGTGAACAGGTGGGTTACGATGTCTCCCTCTTCCAGGATGGGTAGCAGCTCGCGGATGACGTTGGGGTCGTACCTTTTCTCCGTGTCGCCGATGTGCACCATCAGCCTGACGCCGGCTTCTTTGGCAGCCCGTTTCGCCAGCTTGGGCATCTCCATTCCCATGATCTCCAAGGCGGGGGAAACCATGCGCGCTTTGATACCGCAAATCACATCGCGGTTCTCGGAGGCCACCTGGATAGTCTTGTCCAGGTCGATGCTGGCCGGGCTGAAGATGTCCGGCGTGGTAGCCAGGCCGGTGCGGCAGATGTGCAAGAAGCAGATTATTTCGGTGTCGTTGCCGGGTATCACGTGCTTGGGGATGCCGCCAAAGGTGTCGCAACCCGCGCTGCCGGCATCCACCATGGTGGTGACCCCGGCCCGTACGCCCCCCAGATCCGCTTTCACGCCGTTGCCGTTGACTCCGTCATATACGTGGGTATGCAGGTCGATGAGTCCAGGCGTGACGATTTTCCCAGCCACTTCAATCACTCGAGTAGCCTCTTCGGCGGGTATGTTCGACGCCACCCGGGCAATCTTCCCGTCTTCAACAGCTACATCGTTGAGACCGTTCAGGTTCTGAGAGGGATCGATGACCGTCCCGCCCTTGATCAGCAAGTCGTACATGGGACGCGAAACCTCCTAAATCAGGTAAACATTTCCCCTACGGAGAGACCTTTGTGGATGCGGTAGATCGCTTCGCCCAGGAGGGGAGCTACGGGCAGCACCGTGATTTTACCGTTGCGCTTCTCCGCGGGCATTGGGATGGTATCGGACACGACTACTTCTCTAAAGAGGCTTCTGGCCATTACATCAGCCGCGTCCTTGGAAAACACGGGATGGGTAACGCAGCAATAAACTTCCTTGACTCCCCTTTCGGCAAGAACCCTTGCGGCGTTGGCGATGGTGCCCCCGGTGTCGATCTCGTCGTCGAAGGTCAAAGCCACCTTGCCTTCGACATCACCGATGACGTTCATTACTTCGGTGCGTTCGCCGTTGCCCAAACGGCGCTTCTCAATGATGGCCAGCGGCACATGGAGCCGCTCCGCCACGTCTCTTGCCTTTTTGCTTATTCCGATGTCCACCGCTACCACCACCAGGTCCGACAACTCTTTGGCCTGGAAGTAGTCCGACAACATGGGCAGGGCGGTCAGTTCGTCCACCGGGATGTTAAAGAAGCCCTGGATCTGACCGGCATGGAGGTCAACGGTTAGGAGGCGGTTGGCGCCGGCGGCGGTGAGTAGGTCGGCCACCAACCGGGCGGTTATTGGCACCCGGGGTTGGTCCTTTTTGTCGGTGCGGCCATAGGCGTAGTAAGGAACCACGGCGGTGATGCGGCCGGCGGACGCCCGCTTGCAGGCGTCTATCATGATCAGCAGCTCCATCAGGTTATCGTTCACCGGGGCGCAGGTAGGCTGAATTATAAAAACGTCCCTTTGGCGGACGTTTTCTTGGATTCTGACGAAGGTATTATCGTTGGAGAACTTGAACACCTCTGCTTGGCCCAGAGGGATGTCCAGATACTTGCACACATCCTCAGCCAAACCCCGGTGGGCGTTTCCGGTAAATATTTTGAGTTCGTCGAGTATCGCTTCCATCATCTACCCTCGTACGCCGGCTTGCGGGACTCCCGAATAGCCTTTGTACCCTCCTCATGATCCCGGGAAGTTAGAGTGATAGTCTCGGCGGCGGCCGCCATCTTCATGGCGGTCTCCAGGTCGAACTCCAAGCCTTTGTAAAGCATCAGCTTGGAAAGGCGGATGGCTACGGGCGGGCCGGCGGCGATCTTTCTTGCCATCTCCATAGTGGTGTTTTCCAGGTCTTCCTGGGGCACCAGCTTACTGAGAAATCCCAGGTGGTGGGCCTCCTCGGCTTCCAGGGAATCTCCGGTGAAGAGCATCTCGGCGGCTTTGCTGATGCTTCCCAATGCCCGTGGGTAGAGCCAAGTCCCGCCGAAGCCCGGGAAGAGGCCTATGCGCACGTATGCCGACATGAACCGTGACTGGGGGCAACCGACCCGTCTGTCGCAGACGCAAGTCATGTCAAAACCGGCGCCGGCGGCGACGCCGTTGACCATGGCGATCACCGGTTTTTCCATCCGATGGATGCCTAGAACGAACTTTTGAATGTGTTCAACCCCCCGGCGAATGTCATCGGAGTTGTCCGACACCAGGGAGCCGGGTTCGTTGCCGCCGATCAGGGTTTGGAGGTCGCCGCCGGAACAGAATGCCCGTCCGGCTCCGGTGAGGATCAGGACCCGTATCGAGTCGTCGCTGCTGACGTCTTCCACGGCATCGCCGATCTCATCAATCATTAGGTCGTTCAGGGCATTGAGCCGCTCTGGACGGTTGAGGGTAAGTTTGGCGATGTGGTCAGAGGCGTCTTTTTCCAGAAGGATGTGGCGGTAGTCAGGCATCGTATCTCCCTAAACGGTCTAGGGGGAAAACCCGATTATAGCATAGGCATAATCCCGGCAAAAGCGGCGTAACACCCTATTCGCCCAACCTCCACCCGTACCAAAGACCATCCCCATGGAGTATGATAATCTGGCGGCGCGGATGACGCCAGATAACGAGGGGTTTTGCCGAATGACGAGCTACTTGGACCACTTGGAATGTACCCAGTGCGGTAAGGATTACCCCTGTGGCGAGCTTATCAAAGTCAGTCCATGCTGCGGCAAAGTCCTTTTCGCTCGCTACGACCTGACCAGGCTAGGCCGGGAAGTGAGCCGGGACGTGTTTGCCGGACGTCCCGACAATATGTGGCGCTTCGCCGAACTGCTGCCGGTATTCCAAGACGAGAACATAGTTACCTTAGGCGAGGGGGCCACCCCCCTCCTGAACGCAAGCACCATTGGGAAGTCCCTAAACATGGGCCACCTGTTCATCAAGGAAGAGGGCCTGAACCCTACGGGAACGTTCAAGGCCAGAGGACTGTCGGCGGCGATCTCCAAGGCCAAAGAGCTGGGGGCAAAGGGGTTTACCATACCTTCCGCGGGCAACGCGGCCGGCGCCGCCGCCGTTTATTGCGCCAGGGCAGGGTTGGACGTCAAGGTCTATATGCCTCAAGATGCCCCGGACGCCAACAAGAAGGAGTGTCTTCTGGCAGACTCCGAACTTAATCTTGTCGATGGCCACATCGGCGATGCTGGGCGTCAGGCGGTGGCGGTGGCGGAAGAAGAGAATCTCTTTGACCTCTCTACGTTGAAAGAGCCCTACCGGGCCGAAGGCAAAAAGACCATGGCCCTTGAGATCGCCATGCAGTTGGGCTGGCGGATGCCCGACACCATCATCTATCCCACCGGCGGTGGCACCGGAATCATAGGCATGCACAAGGGATTCCGGGAATTGCTGGACCTGGGCTGGGTGGAAGGCGAGCCGCCCAAGTTCATCGCGGTTCAGGCCGCCGGTTGCCAACCCATAGTCAAGGCATTTGAGGCGGGGGCGGATTCGGCCGAGCCGTGGCCGAACGCGAAAACCGTGGCTGACGGCCTGCGGGTGCCGGGCCCTTTCGCCGACTATCTGATCCTGCAAGCGCTTCGCGAAACGGGGGGGACGGCTTTGGCGGTGGAGGATACGGAAATGGTGGACGCGATGTACGAGATCGCTTCCAAAGAAGGGGTTATCGCTTGCCCGGAAGGGTCGGCTACTCTAGTTGCTCTGAAACGGCTGTTAGGTTCGGGAGATCTGGCCGAAGACGATGTTACCGTGCTGCTTAATACCGGGTCAGGTTACAAATACCTAGACCTGATCCGAGGATACGGTGAGTAGCGGCCCGGAAACTTTTAGGGAGGCACTGTCTTGCAAGTGATTCTCAGCGCTCCCCGGGGTTTTTGCGCGGGTGTGGTGCGCGCCATCGAGGTCGTGGAGATCTGTCTTGAACGGTACGGGCCTCCCGTTTACGTGAAGCACCAGATCGTTCATAACCCCTACGTAGTCGCCGAATTGGAACGAAAGGGAGCGATAACCGTTGAAACCGTTGATGAGATCCCGCCCGGCTCCAGGGTGGTGTTCTCGGCCCACGGGTCCCCGCCGGAGGACTTTCAACAAGCCGAGGAGCGCGGCCTGCAGGTGATCGACGCTGTTTGTCCCCTGGTGACCAAGGTCCACAACGAGGCCAGGAAGTACCGCAGTGAGGGTAAAAAGGTACTGCTGGTGGGCCATCGTGGCCATCAGGAAGTACGGGGCACCATGGGGCAGGTGGACATGACCTTGATCGACGACGCTGATCCGTCCGACCTACCGGATTGGGATTCCGATACTGAGGTTGCGGTGTTGACTCAGACCACCCTCTCTGTCGGAGATACCGCCCAGAGCATCGGCGCTATCAAGGGACGGTTCCCCGATGCGTTGATCCGCAACGATATCTGCTACGCCACCACGAATCGCCAGTCGGCAGTACTGGAAATGACGGTTTTGGTGGACCTTGTCCTGGTCATAGGCGCCGTAAATAGCTCCAACTGCAACCGGCTACGTGAGGTGGCCGAAGCTCAAGGGACGCCATCCTATCTGATAAATGGCCCCGAGGAGATCGATCCGGCCTGGCTGGAGGGCGTGGCGACCGTAGGGATAACTTCCGGGGCCTCTACCCCGGAAGTTTTGGTAGAAAGCGTGGTAAAGGCGTTGAACCCGGAGAAAGTAACCGTGCTACCCGGCGTGGAAGAAGACGTGAGCTTCACCCTGCCCAAGGAGCTGCGTTAGCCTTGGGGGCTGACCGCTCGGGTGTCCGTTTGCGTCTCTGATGTTCCCCTTCCGTTCCCGGTCCAACGAACACCCGGAGGGGCCTGTCCCCATCAAGCGGCGGGTGTTATCTCTTCCCTCTCTGGTCTCACTGGCCTTGGCCGGAGCCTTCCTGTTCTTCCTGGTGACCCGTTTCGACGTAGACCCGGGCGCTGCATGGGACCGGATCAGGGATAGCAATCCCTGGTATCTGGCACTAGCGGTGCTGGTTCACTACACTACTTTCCTGTTCAGGGGCGCCAGATGGAGCATCTTGCTTCGCAATGCTCAAGAGGACGGATCAGCCGCCCCGGGCGTCCTGTATTGCAGCCAGTTGGTGCTCCTGGGGTGGTTCGCCAACTCGGTAGCTTGGTTTCGATTGGGCGACGCCTATCGAGCTTATCTGTACCGGGACGAGATGGGCGCATCCTTCTCCCGCACCATCGGCACTCTCTTGGCCGAGCGCATGCTTGACGCTATCCTGGTGGCTCTGTTGCTTCTGGCGGCAGTTCCTTTTCTGCTTGGAGGCGGCGAGATCGTTACTTGGATGGTGCTTGGCACGGCCATAGTCCTGGTGGTTACTTTAACCGTGGTGTTCTTAGGTTTAAGACTGGCAAAGGACCGGGCGTTGCGTATGTTGCCCGGATGGTTGGCGGAACGCTACCAGAGGCTTCAAGAAGGCGCTGTTGGGAGTTTTCGCCAGATGCCTCCGGTGATCATATTGGGATTGCTGGGATGGCTGTCGGAGGTGGGACGGCTTTACCTTGTGGCCCACGCCTTGAACCTCGGCCTGGGTATTCCTCTGATTATCTTCATTACTCTGGCCAACTCTCTGCTCACCCTGGTGCCCACCCCCGGTGGGATCGGAGCCGTAGAGTCAGGCGTGGCGGGATTGCTCGTGCGGTTGTCCAGCTTATCCGTGAATGCCGCTACGGCGTTGGTTCTGGTGGACCGGTCAATCACCTACGTCTCGGTCATCGCCGTGGGAGCCGTCCTGTTCGTTTTGCGCCGGGCAATCCCCCACTGGTCGCACCCCAGACACCTTGAAATGGGGTATGAAGGGACCGGCCCATCCCCGCAAGAGCCCGGTTCGGAAGGCTGATGCTATACACTGCTAGCTTTTACGCTCCGGGCAACTGGGAAGGACTGCGCTACCGGGTTTCCCGGAGCCATCCCCGGGGACGCCGGACCCAGTGGGAGACGTTGCCCTTTCTTTACCCGGCTCGAGACCTATTGGTTGCCTACCGCGCTGGAGAGATGGACTTTGCCGCCTTGTCCGCCGAGTATCGAAGCTCCCTTGACCTCCGCCACAACGAGTCGCCCGATCTGCGAGACTGGCTGGCTAGGATTACAGACCTGGGGGACTTCACTCTGCTCTGCTTTGAACGGGAAGGCCAGCCATGCCACCGGGTGGTGCTGGCGGAATGGCTGTTGGAGCGGGCGCCGGGGTTGGTTCGCGGCCGGATACGCTAGAGGTTATCTCAAAATCCTATATTACCTACTGTTGGGTCCTTCGACAGGCTCGGGACGAACGGAAAGAACAATTCCACCGTTCGTGGTGAGCTTGTCGAACCACCTTTTGGGTAGACGCCAAAGGATATTCAAGTGACGATCACCACTCGGAGCGGGGTGGCCGTTCCATCAACTGGGTGATGGCTTCCTGGGGAGAAAGACCTTCGAACAATACCTGGTAGGTGGCCTGGGCGATGGGCATTTCCACGTTCAATTCTTTGGCCATAGCCAAGGCGGCGCCGGTGGTATTGACGCCCTCGGCCACATTGTCCATCGACTCTTGAATCTCGGCCAAAGAATACCCCTGAGCCAGTTGCTCTCCCACGTGCCGGTTGCGGCTCAGTTTGCTGGCGCAGGTAGCTATCACATCGCCTAGTCCGGCCAATCCGGCGAAGGTCAGCGGCTGTGCGCCGGCGGCGATACCCAAACGGGTTATCTCGGCCAATCCCCGGGTAATGAACGCGGCTTTGCCGTTGTCCCCTATGTTCAATCCATCGGCGATACCGGCCCCCAGGGCGATGATGTTCTTTAGGGCTCCGCCCAGTTCTACTCCCAACAGGTCCTCGCTGGTGTAAACACGAAGTGAACGTGACACCAGAATGGCTTGGACCTGTTCTACGCCATGGCCATCGCGGCCGGCCACCACCGTGGAAGCTATCTTTCCCTGAACGATCTCGCCGGCGAAATTCGGACCGGAAATCGCGCAGATTCCTGGATGAAGTTTGCCCGGCAGTTCTTCTTCCATGACTTGGCTCATCCGCTTACCGCTGGGTAATTCCAGGCCCTTGGCCGCGCTGAGAATCGGGACGCCCGGGCTTATGCAGTCCCTTATTTTCTGGATATTATGGCGCAAGGTATGGGAAGGCACGGCCACAATGATTAAATCGGCGGAGGGGACCACCTGGGCCACTGAGTCACTGATGGTTAGGGAGTCTGGGAAGGATGCATTCGGCAGGAACCGGACGTTCCGGCGGTCTGACTGGAGTTGCTCGGCCTCAGCGGCCGTTCGGGCCAGCATCCTGACGGGAATATTCTTCCTCGCCAGGATGATCCCCAGCGCGGTCCCCCAAGTGGTGGTTCCTATAACAGCCACCGTTGCATCCAAAACCGGGCTACTCCTTGGTATATGCTGCTGATGGGCCGGGCGGGTATCTTGACCTGAATACGGGGTTAACAACGGTTGCGGGCACTCGGTGTTTCGCCGGCAACGCTGTGACGGCCGGTGAATGGCTCATGACTGGAAACTAGTTGGAACCGGTGCTTGGGTGTCCCAAACGCCGCTCGTTACCCTCCCGGATCCTCCGTATGTTGTCGCGGTGCTGCCAGATGATGATTCCGCCGCCCAGGAAACCGTAAAGGGTGTAGGGCGTGGGAGAGTAGCCCAAAATGTCTAGCGCCAGCATGGCCAGGCTGGCCGCCACTACGCCGGTGATGGAACCCAACGAGACATAACGGCTGGCAAAAGTGGCCGAAACAAAAACAATGAACCCAACAGCGGCGGAGATCGGGGCGAGTATGGTCAGCGCCCCCGCCCCGGTGGCGATTCCCCGGCCACCGCGGAACCCTAGGAACACGGGCCAGTTGTGGCCGATGAGCGCTAGAAGCGCCGCGGCGACATCAGCTTCGCTGGTTCCAATTATTGTCCGGGCCAGGAAAACCGGAAGGACTCCCTTACTCACGTCCAAAATCAGTACCAAAGCTGCTACCTTGCCCCCGCCTGTCCGCAACACGTTGGACATGCCCGTGCGTCCGCTGCCGTACTGCCGGATATCCACCCCCATGCGCATCTTCAGCAGGATGTATCCCCAAGGAACGGAACCCAACAGGTAGGAAATGCCCAAGACAGCGGCGTATTGTACCGGCTTGGGTTGTCCCCCCATGGTCAGAAGCACGGCCACGAAGGCGGCTGCCAACAGGGGTATCCCGGTCAAAGCAAAAATGATTGTCGGATTGAGCCGGTTCATGCTTTCTTGAACACCAGCTTCAAATGAGTATGGTCGAAGCCGAAGTTGGTTCGAATCTGGTTTTCCAAGTATCGTTCATAGGAGAAGTGTACCAGCCAAGGTTTGTCGACGGTGAATAAGAATGTGGGCGGGTTTACGCCAACCTGGCGCAGGCGGCTGAAGTAGACCCGCTCCCGGGAGTGGCCTTTCACCGGCGGCGGAGAATGGCTGGACAACGCCCTTGCCATTACGTACTGCAATTCCCGGGCTGGCACGAAGCGAGACCGCTCTTGGTGTAGCTCGAGGACGGTTCGCATCAGGGGGTCTATCCCACGTCCGTGCAGCGCTGAAGTGAAGACAATCGGCACGTAAGACATGAAATGGATCTTTTCACGGATTTGGTCAGCGGTTACTTGTTGAGCGTACCGGCTGCCGTCCTCTGCCAGGTCCCATTTATTGACCACCACCACCAAACCCCGGCACATCTCCCAGGCTAGTCCGGCGATGTGGGAATCTTGAGCCGTGGCCAGTTCGGTGGCGTCGATGATCAGAAGGGTGATATCGCTTCGGCCTACGGCGTTGACTGCTCGTATCACGCTGAACTTTTCGATACCCCGTTGAACTAGGCCCCGCCTACGCATACCGGCGGTGTCGATGAGCGTGACGTCGTGGCCGTCATAGCTCATGTAGGTATCCAGCGCATCGCGGGTGGTGCCGGCTTCAGGTGTGACGATAGACCTTTCCTGCCCCAGGATACTGTTCATCAACATGGACTTGCCTACGTTGGTCCTGCCGATGATGGCTATCTTCAGGTCACTGGATTCTGATTCGCCCTCCTGGTCCCAATCCTCTGCCACTTCCGGCGGGGTGGGCAGAAGGGCTAAAACCTGATCCATCAACGGGTAAACGCCAAGGTTGTGATAAGCGCTTATCAGCAGCGGTTCCTGGAGGCCCAGTTGGTAGAACTCCGAAGCGCTGAACTCCCTAGCCTCGTTGTCGACTTTGTTGACCGCCAGGATTACGGGTTTCAAACTCCGTCTCAGCCGCTCCACGGCCGCCAGGTCGTTGACCGTGAGGCCTTCGGTGACATCGGTAAGGAAGATGATTACGTCGGCGTCGGCTACCGCCATATCTGCCTGTTCTTGCACTCGTTCTCTGATGGGCCCTTCCGGCTTGGACTCAAGCCCTCCGGTGTCGATCAGAATGAACCGGCGGTCGTCCCACTCGACCTCGGAGATAAGGCGGTCCCTGGTGGTCCCGGAAACTTCGCTCACGATGGCGTGACGGCGTCCCAGGATGCGGTTGAACAGGGAAGATTTGCCCACGTTGGGCCGTCCAACGATGGCAACTATGGGCAAAGAGACGTATGAATTGTTTGGTAGGGCCCTCGGGCTCGCATTCTGTGTCTGTAGGTCCGGCATTCGGTCATCCTGCCATTGGGATTGTTGCCGTGGTTCGGCCATTGGGTTCCAAACCCAGCGTGCCGGAGGGTTATCAACGAACCCGGTCTTTGGATACGTCTTTACGCCTACTCAATCCGGTAAAGGCCCCGGTCAGCCGCCGGTTAGAAGATACTCCAGAATAGCGTTTTGCGCTGGCAACCGGTTGTGGGCCTGGTCGTAGGCCACCGACTGGCTGTGTTCCAGCATGCCCGGCGGTATCTCCTCTCCGTAATGAACCGGCATGTCGTGCATGAAATTAGCGCTGGGTTTCGCCTTGGAGAGTAACTCAGGATCCACGGTGTAGCCTTGAAACGCCTTGCGGCGTATCTCCGCTTCGTCTTCTTGTCCCATGCTGGTCCACGCGTCGGTGTACACGATGTCGGCGTCTTTAACCGCGACTACAGGGTCAGTAGTAGTGAGCACCTGGATGGAGTCGTCTCCGGCTCTCTGGCGGGCAAGGGATAGGGAAGCCTCGTCTAGATCGTAGCCCCGCGGCCCCGCGATGGTGAAGTGTACCCCCATGGGCGGTAAGCCCAGGCACAGACTACGGGCTACGTTGTTGCCGTCACCGATGAAGGCTAATTTCAGGCCGGTTAGTTCTCCCTGGTGCTCCTGAATGGTCAGCATATCGGCCATTATCTGGCACGGGTGCTCCCAGTCGGAGAGGGCGTTGACCACCGGAACATCGGCGTAGGCCGCAAGTTCTTCCAGGCTCTTATGTTCAAATACCCGGGCTACGATGCAATCAACGTAACCCGAGAGCACTCGGGCCACGTCGGCTATGGATTCTCTGACGCCCAGTCCAACTTCTTCCTGGCCCATGTATACACAATTCCCGCCCATCTGCTTGATACCCACTTCGAAGCTGGCCCGAGTGCGGAGGGAGGGTTTCTCAAACAAGAGCGCTACGCTCTTGCCCTCAAGGGGCTTGCCCGTCCGGTCCGCCTTCATCTGACAAGCCCGGCGGAGCAAATCGGCGGTCTCCTGGGGACTGAAATCGGTGATTGATAAAAAGTTTCTCTTGCTCGGCATACTTGGCATCCCGCTTCGTAGAATCATATCTTAATACATGAGGCGGTTCAAGCTGACATCGGGCCGCCTGTCCGAGGGTATCTGATATCATACAAATCCGATCGAGACTTTGAGGCAAACGGAGGCGGCAATCTATGGTAAACGCTAAAATCGCGCCGGGGTTGAAGGGAGAGCGGCAAGTTCTGGTCTGTGAGCATAACGTAGCCGGACACGTGGATAAATTCAGCACTCCGGCGATGATTGGTCTTATGGAACAGGCGGCGATCCAGGCAGTCCACGAGTTCCTTGACGCGGAGCAAACCTCGGTGGGTTTTGAAGTAAACGTGCGCCACCTGGCTCCGGCGGACATTGGGGCGACGATCATCGCCCATGCCGAGCTCATCGAGATTGACCGCAACCGCCTGACCTTTCGAGTTGAGGCCTACGAGGGGGACCGGAAGATCGGAGAAGGGAGCCACCGTAGGGCCATAATCGAGACTAACCGTTAGCCCATACATCTCTGCCGTGTGCTAAAATCCCACTGCGTAGAATCGAAGCTGACCTTCGGTTTGATGTCTCTGGCGGTTGACTGGGAAATTCGGCATCCGCCTCGCCCAGCCGCCGAGGAAACGCTCTCAAGTTTTGTTTGGTTCGTGGAGCAACTGTAATGGCCGATATGGAGCAAGTACAACTGGTAAAGCAAGGCCGGGACGCTGTCGCTAAGTGGCGGGAGGAGCACGTGGGCGAGGTCCTGGATCTTAATGCCGCCTATTTGAGCTACGCCCGTCTGCATCAGGTGGACCTTAGGGGAGCGGACATACGCGACTCCGACTTGATGGGGGCGATCTTGGTCCGGGCCAACCTCTCTGGGTGCCACCTGAATCCCTGTCATATGTACCGGGCCGACCTGAGACAGGCCGACCTGAGCCGGTCGTTGATGAACGGCGCTAACCTTAGAGGAGCCAACCTGAGAGAAGCAAACCTATCCGACGCTGATATGGACCGGGTCGTCCTGTCAGATGCGAATCTGACCGGCGCGAATCTGACCGGCGCGAATCTGTCTCGGGTCAATCTGACCGGCGCCAACCTCACCAACGCCAACCTCACCGGAGCAGTGCTGCACCGGGCCCAGCTAACCCGTTCCATATTGACTGGGGCGATTCTGCAGGGCGCCGATTTCTATGAGGCGACCTTTAACAACGTGGAATTGTCGGAGACTAAGTTCGCCGGCAGCATCGTTGGATACACCGTGTTCCAAAACTGCGACTTCAGCGTGGCCGAAGGTATGGACGAGGTCCGTCACGACGCGCCCAGCTCGATAGGCTTGGACACCCTGTACCGGTCTGGGGGCAAGATAAGCGACCTGTTCTTACGCAACGCCGGCGCTCTCGAGTCCATAGTGGAGTTCCAGCGGAGCCTTCTTGACGCCCCGTTGCCGCCGGGTGACTGTTTCATTTCCTGTTCGGCCCAAGATGCCGCATTCGCTGAATCTCTGCAGGCCGGATTGCAGGCTCATGGTATTCGCTGCTGGGTGTTCTCTGATGATGTCCGAGGCAGTGCGTTGGTGGAACGGCACAGCACTTCCGATCAAGAAGAGGTAGAGCGTTGGATTCGCGCCTACGATAAATTGGTGGTGATTTGCTCTGAAGCGGGACTGGACACGGAAGCGGTGCGCGACGACATCACAGCGGCCCAAGGGCTTCAACAGACTAAAGACCGATGGCTTTTGTATCTTGTGGCTCCGGACAGCAGCCTTACCCAGGGTAGAGGCCGCCTGGGCCGCACACTGAGCAGTGAGAATGTTGTCTTTGACCTGAGCGGAATGGCGGATAGTTCAGAGGGGTACGGGCAGGAATTGGCCCGTCTGGCTGAAGCCCTAAAGACTACTCAGCCCCGAGCGGCCGGCGTACCTGTCCATGAGGGGGGTGGGGATAGTCTCCAACTCTAAGATTCCGGCTCAGACAATTCCTACCGCCTAGCTTCGTCGATTAACAAGCCCACCACCAGAAGGTAGATTTCCGTGTCGCTTAATCCAGGTCCCCTCGATTTGTTGAGAACCCACGCCGTCCCACTTCCGTAGCTTCAGAATAGGCCCCATGCTATATGGGGGGAATCCCCCAACCCCCTTTACGAAAGGGGGCTCATTCTTGTTCCTGACGACGATCCCCATGCTCCAGTCCCCTCGCCGTCTGGGAGAGGGGCGGGAGTGAGGGCAAACTAGCTAGGCAAAGCTTGAGGCCCCGCCCCGATTCGATCGGGGTGGGGCCTCTCAGTTGCTATCCTTTGATGGGAGATGGGGGCTGATCTAGATGTAGTCCACTTCTTCCATCATTTCTAGGTTGTCCCTGCTCTGGCCCAAACCGCGGTTCATCTCTGCCTTGAACTCTTCGATCAAGTCGTCGGTGATGACGCCGCCGGCGGACCTAGCCTTCTCCTTGAACTGCTCGAAAGCCCACTCTTCGGTGTCTCCGTGGGGCATGTCGAAGAAGCCGCGGTCGAAGACGGGGAGCTCGCCTGGTCCGAAGTAGCCCTTGCCCTCTAGGGTGTAACCTTCGAGGTCGTGGGTGCCCTTGCCTAGAACCTGGCCGGTATCGGCGTAGTGCTCCATGACGTTCTTCAGGCCGTACTTCTGGATGGGGCAAGTCTTCATGCAGATACCGCAGCCCAGGTAGCGGGCCATAACGGGGCGGCAGCGCTTGAAGTACAACTTGTTCTTTTCCAGACCCCGCCACCAGATCTTGTCACGCATCAAGGCGCGGCCGGGGCAGCGGTTAACGCAGACCTGGCAGACTTGGCAGAAAGCGTGGATGCCGTAGTCGATGGGCTTGTCGTAGGTCACTTCGGCATCGGTGGTGATCAGCATGATGCGGCAGCGTGAACCCTCATTGGGGGTCAACAGGTAGCCGCAAGCGCCCAACTGACCCAGGCCGGCTTCCACGAACATGGGGATGTAGGGGCCGGTGTTGTCATTGGGGCTGTGAACCTGGGCTCGATAACCCAAGGAATTGATGAACCTTCCCAGCTCCAGTCCTGAAGCGCCTTCCGTGCGGTAGGTGCTGGAGTGGACGATCTCAGCGTCTACGCTGGGGATGGTCTGGGTAGGCTCGAAGTCCTGCTCATAAGCCAAGCAGATAACGTTGGGGAACTTTACCCAGTCCTTCTTGCTATGGTAGGTGTAGCGATGGTCGTAGGCGGTGATGCCGACTTCTAAGAAGCCGAGATCCTTGGCCTTAGCCTTGATCGCTTCGGATACGTCCTCGCCGGTGGGCTCGGCCGTGGGTTCCTGGTCGCCGGTCAGGCGAGCCGCCATAATCAGGGGCCGGTTGAGCTTGTCGTGCTCTTTCCGGATCTCCCGCATCTCAACGTGGCCGTCACGAATCGTGTTGGCCCAGTCCCTTGATGCTCGCTCCGTAATGTTCATGGTCTCCAAGGGATATTCCTTGGCATACCAATCGACTTCGCGGTAGTTGAGGGGGATACCGGGTACTCCCTCCAATTCTTCGGGGACGGGAATGGTTACTGGGGCGTCATTCCGGAACTTTCCGGGTCTTACAACCTCGTGGCCTATTTTCAGCATACGCTCTCCTCCCAAATAGTAGCACTGCGTTGCTATGTCTAACCCATGGTTGCCACAAACAATAGTCTTTCACAGTTTATTTGTCAACCCTATGGAGAGGGGGTAATTGTATCTAAAAACGTGATATATACCAGCAAGAAACATGATGGTGATTCTGGGACTCCGGGGGCTGCCGGCCACTCCCTCACTGAAAAGAAGCCGCCCCCGACGAATCGGGGGCGGCTCTTGAGACTCTTGGTTTCCTGCCGAGGCCACCCCGGCAGGCATGGTGGATGTATGGATCGACGGATATCTAGATGTAGTCCGCGTCCACGTCCAGGCTGGCGTCCAGCATCGCCACGGCGTCGTACTTTTGCCCCATGGCTCTGCCGATCTCGGCCTTGAGTTCATCGACCATCTCTTCAGTGACCTCACCGCCGGCAGCTTTGGCGTTCTCCTTGAACTGCTCGAAGGCGGAGTCTTCGATGGTGCCGTGGGGCATGTCGAAGAAGCCGCGGTCGAAGACGGGGAGCTCGCCCGGTCCGAAGTAGCCCTTGCCCTCTAGGGTGTAACCTTCGAGGTCGTGGGTGCCCTTGCCTAGAACCTGGCCGGTATC
>JAKUQE010000007.1 GCA_022450395.1 Dehalococcoidia bacterium
GGCGGTCCCAGTCGGACAATGATTGTGAATCGACATCTGAGACCCCCGGTCCCCGGTGATTGATAGCCTACGTGAGAACGGCCGGTGGGGTGACAGCTGGCGCCAACAATGGGGGGCTAACGTCGAGCTCAACAATATCAACCCCACTCCCAGCGGTTAAAATACCTGGGTTGACTGAGGCATTGAGTAGAGTCCTAGTGCCTTACCTATGGCGATGAATAAAGATTTCCGATGACCACCTCCCATACAGGGGACATAGGTGATGGCCCTGTAGCGACTTTCCGCCGATTTACCGGGCGTGAAGGTCTAATCGTCATATGGATACTCACAGTAGCTGTCGCCTTCAATTTTATTAATCTTTATCCAGACGTGGCGGTTACCGACCTCGTTGGGAACGATTATGGTATGCACCTGCTGGCGACAGACCTAGCGGTGGATTCGATTGCCCGAAGACAAGACTTCACCGATCCCTGGCAGAGCGCCATAGGCATGGGTCATCCTCTGTTCCACTACTATCAACACCTGCCACATGTTTCTGTCGCCCTGGTCCATGTCCTTACTTTTAGGGTATTCCCCATAGTCGATATGGTGAACTGGACAAGTTATCTGCTCCTTAGCCTATTTCCGCTATCCCTCTACTGGTCCATGCGCCTTTTTGGTTTCGATCAACTGTCGTCTGCCATGGGCGGCCTGGTTGCATCGCTCACGGCGACCAACAGCCTTTTTGGATTTGGTTTTGGAAGCTACATTGATCGGGGGCTTTACACTCAACTTTGGGCGATGGTGTTACTACCCCCAGCCTTAGCTTTGGGTTATCGAGTTCTGCAGGGGGCGCATGGATACTTCTGGGCGGCGTTATTGCTAGCAGCGACGTTAATGTCCCATTTACTATACGGATATATGGCTTTCCTTACCCTCGGTGTCCTGACATTCCTTCAACCGGGGCGATTGCTGAACGCCAAGGCGATTGCGGAGGTAATGTGGAGGCAGTGGCGGCGATTGATAATCCTCTTTCTGCTGGTTGCGGGCGCGACATCATATTTCCTGGTTAACTTTTTATCGACCGGTCATATTTGAACATTAGTGTTTGGGACGTACCGTCAAAATATGACTCCTTCGGACTTGTTTGGGTGATTAGTACCTTGGCTACCGGGGACTTGTTTGACTTCGGACGGTTCCCTTCGTTGACCATCCTCGTGGGTACCGGCTTCGTGATTTGTTTACTTAGATGGCGAGAGAATCGATACCAGATTCCGGTGACGATATTCTTGTTGTGGCTGATTCTCTATTTCGGAAGGACTACTTGGGGCGGCCTTATAGACTTGTTACCCTTGAGCCACGACCTGCCCATGGTCCGATTTATCGCCGGAGTACATCTTGGTGGCATTTATCTCATCGCGGTTGCCCTTGCCACGCCTTGGCGGTGGGCCATCTCTCGACGGAGCGCGTGGTTCCTCCTAATTCCCGTGTCGTTCACATTGCTGGTTTTATTGCCGGTATATCAAGAAAGAGAATCTAAATTAGCATCTCACGCCTTCGCGTTGGAAAGAAACCACCAAGCTCTAGCCATGCAAGATCCGGACTTGAGTGCTGTAATTGAGAAACTTAAGCAGCTTCCACCCGGCCGGATCTACGCCGGGCAAATCCGCAGCTTTCTTCATAATTGGGGCGAACGGTACCGGGTTAGCGATTCTGTCTCGGTTTATCATCTCCTCCTTGCGGAGGGCTTAGACATGATGGGAGCCAGTTACCACCCGTATTCACTAAACAGTGATCTTGAGATGATTTTCGACGAGAACCGATGGGAGCAATACAACCTTTACAACGTGAGATACGTGGTAGCCCCTGAAGGCTTAATATTTCCGGACTTTGTGAAGCCTCTCCAGCAGTTCGGCCGCCATCGCTTATATCAAGTGGACACGACGGGCTACTTCGATCTGGTCGGCTCAGACTTGGCCTTTACCGGAGGAAGATCGGAATTATTCCCAGCAGCGTCAAGTTGGCTGGCCAGCGGGCTGCCCGGCATCAAGCAGCACCCAACAGTGTTAATCGGCGGGTCTGCCAAAAAAGGCGGGCGCTCAGCGCCACTTTCTGAAGCTGTGAAGGTGATTCCTACAGTCGAGGCCGTTGCCGGTCCGACTCGGGGCGAAGTGTTGTCCGAGGATGTTGGCAGTAATTTCTTCGTTGCCGATGTCGCCGTGGAACGGAGTAGCCTGCTGTTGCTGAAAGCCTCTTATCACCCCAATTGGCGGGCCACCGTCGATGGAGTCGAGACTGACACCGTCATGCTGATGCCCAGTTTTGTGGGAGTCCCGCTAACACCAGGCCGCCATCAAGTGCGATTAGAATATCGCCCCCGGCGATTGCGGATGGTTCTGTTGGGACTGGGAGTACTTTTATTTCCCTTGATTGCCCTCGGCGAGAAGCGTGGCGGGGCACTCTCCAGTTGGTTCGTCCTCATGGTTACACCACCCGTTTCAAGACTGGCAAAACGGCGGCGGCGGCCCCGACGACGATCACAGTGAAGTCCCTCCGTGTCAACTCGTCCCAGACTCAGCGAGTCGGCTGCCTCGGCAACTATCCGCGGTCTACCTGACGAACTCGGATGCCAGCAGACCTGTGTCGATGCTATCGACGTCGGGCCGGGACGACCTGATCTCCTTCATAACACCCGCATCGTAGGACGCGGTCAACTCCTTGAGCCTGGGGTATACCTCTTCAGTGAACAGCTTCATCGACTTCAACGTTTCNTCGTAGGTCATGAAGCCCGCCTGGCCCATCATCAGCANATGTCCAAAACCGCCCGAGTATTCCCAGAAATTCTTGATCTGTTGAAATACTTGATCGGGAGTTCCGGAGAAAACGTTGCCCCGCGCCTTTTGAGTTTCCAACCGTGGATCGCGCCGGTCAGGCTCGCCGGGCCGCGGACCTCTGATAATGTTGGCGGACACCGCCGGGGGATGATATCCGGGAGGATTGTTGAATTGGGGAGCGACTTTGTTGGACCTGATATACCAAAGTAGTTTTTCCGTTCCGTTCTCCGCCTCTTTCTCGTTTTCTCCAACACAAACGATGGCGGCATAGGCGAGCCGGTCCAGGGGCGCTTCTTCCCCGTGAGCTTGGAGGAATCCCTCCCGGTAACCGTCAAATAATCTGCGGATGCCAGGGTAACCGGCCAGGAAAACCGCGCCGATGTGCTTCCGCTGGGCTACTTGGGCGGCGGAACCGGCGCTGCCCATGGTCACCCATACGGGGGGATGGGGTTGCTGGTAAGGCCGGGGCCAGATGTTAACTTGGCGGGCATGGAACCAACGCCCCTCGAAATTGAACGGGCCATCGTGGTGGGTCCAGGCCTTCATGATCAGGTCGTGGGCCTCCCACAGTTTTTCGGACCCCCGATAGGGATACGCGTTGGCCGGCGCAATCTCATAGGGGACGCCTCGGACGAAGCCGCAGTCCAAGCGGCCCCGGGACAGCACGTCGATATAAGCCATCTCTTCGGCGACTCGAATGGGCTGCTTCCGGTTGACGATGGGATTACCCAATATCAAAAGCCGCGCCTTCTTGGTCTCGCGAGCCAGGACTCCCAGAGCGATGGGAGCCGCCGGTAGCACGCAAGTGGCGGTTTGGTGATGCTCGTTGAGCATTATCTCCAAACCCATCTCGTCGGCCGCGCCCCACATGTCCAGGTACATGTTGTAGAGATCAGCGCCCAACACCGGATCGAAATGCTTATTGGGCAGGTTGACCCGGACCGATTCGTAGGTTTCGTCGTCCGGCAGGTTGGGATACGCGTCTTCGGTAAAAAACCATGTTTTCATCTTTCGATCCTATTTAGAGGCGAATTCGAGGAAGGCTTTAGCGAAAGCTTCGGGCTGCTCGACGTGGGGAGAATGGGCGGCATCGGGGATAACCACCATTTTCGCGCCGGGAATCATGTCCCTAAAAGCTTCGCCGTAGGTTGGCGTTACGACCCCGTCGCCCGCGCCCCAGATCAACAGCGTGGGAATATCGATGCGGTGCAAACGATAGGGAAGTTTGGGGTTGTGCATGTACGGTTCCCAGGTGTAAAGCCCATGAGCAATCCGGTCTGAGGCAAAGACCTGGAGTTCTTCATCGGTCATGGAATTCGGGTCAGGCGCCTTCGAAGGGTCGTGCCAGCTCAGTCCGGTTAGTTCCGCAGCCGAAGTCGCGAACACGTCGGCGATGTCGCGGTCGAAGGGGCCACCCACCTTGATTCCAACCGAATCCACCAGAAACAGTTTGGAGAATCGCTGGGTATTGATCGCCGCGATCTCAGCGGCCGCCCAGCCGCCCATGGAGAAGCCCATCAAGATGGCATCACTCAGGTTCAAATGGTCGATGAGGTCGAGGTAAAGGAAGATCAGATCCTGGAGATTATCAAAGTGTTCCGGGATGGGTGTACCGGCAAATCCGGGATGTACCGGCTGTATGATCTCGAATTT
>JAKUQE010000070.1 GCA_022450395.1 Dehalococcoidia bacterium
ACACCAGGATATTTGGGTTCGATAGCCTGGGGGAGGTGGGCCCCTTCTTGGCGGTGAAGGTCAACGACACTCTGAATTTTGATTTTCGGGAATCGGACGACTTCCGCAGCATCCACTACGCGTTCGCCATGGACCACCAAGAGTTCGAAGACGCCTTCGCCAGGATCCGGGAATCAGGGATCTCCTACGGCGACAGCCCCAGGGAGCAGGAAAACATGAAGGGGCCAGGGATGACCGCCGGCGCCAAGGGGATGGGCAAAGCGGTCTACTTCAAGGACCCTGACGGCCACCTTTTGGAGATCAAGACCTACTGAGGCCTTGGGTCCGGCTACCGGCAAAGTTCTCGGGTATGGTCAGGCTGTCTAACGACGGGCCGGTGGCCGGGACTAACGGTCCTCGTCTAAATTTGCCCCCGGAGCGAGATTGGCGGCCGATGGTTGATGCCACCCCATGACCACACCCCAGACCGTTAATAACAAGGACGAACCCGCTGCTCCTTCTCAATGGTTCCACCGCCGCGAGTCTGTCATTCCCTTGGTTCTGGTCCTGTTCGCCGTCGCCTTCAACTTGTATCACCTTTATCCAGAGGTTGCAGGTGGCGTCCTAGACGGGAACGACATGGCATTACACCGGCTGTTGACGGAAGCTGCGGTGGAGGCCATCACCCAAGGACAGGACTTCACTGACCCGTGGCAGGGCAGCATGAGCATGGGGTTCCCTTTATCTCATTATTACCAACACCTTCCCCACGTGACTATTGCATTCGTCCATGTCCTCACACTTGAGGTATTTTCCCTGACCGATCTGCTCCACTGGTCGACTTATCTTCTCCTCAGCCTGTTCCCCATATCCATCTATTGGTCACTGAGACACTTGGGCTTCGACCAAATCTCTTCTGCCATGGGTGGACTTGTCGCACCGCTGGCGGCGACAAATGGCCTGTATGGATTCGACTTCCGGAGCTACGTCTTTGCAGGGTGGGGGCTTTATACCCAGCTCTGGGGCATGGTGCTTTTGCCTCCGGCCTTAGCCGTGGGTTATCGGGTATTGCGAGAGGGGAGAGGATACTTCTGGGCGACGCTGCTGCTAGCCTCAACGTTGATGTCCCACCTGATATACGGCTATATGGCCTTCCTTACCCTTGGCATCCTCACATTAATCCAGCCCATTCAAATTTCCAATCCGATGTCTCTTGCGGGGACATTATTAAGGAGCTGGCGACGGCTGATCATCCTCTTTTTGCTGGTCGTGGTCGTGACTTCGTATTTTCTGGTTCCCTTTTTTCTGGACCTGGAATATTTTAACCGCAGCGTTTGGACTGATCCGAGGAAGTTCAACTCTTATGGGCATTCAGCGCTGGTCTCTAGTCTAGTTAGCGGCCAACTGTTCGACGGTGTCAACAGGATACCTTCGTTGACTTACCTCGTCTTCCTCGGGTTCATTGTTTGCTTACTTCGCCGGAGAAATGAGCGACACCTGATCCCGATAGCGATATTCCTTCTGTGGCTGATGCTCTATTTTGGCAGAGAAACCTGGGGAAGCCTAATAGACTTGTTGCCATTCAGCCGGGATATCCACATGCACCGATTCATCGGTGGGGTCCATCTGGGCGGCATCTTCCTCATTGCTGTCGCGTTGGCTGCACCTTTGCGTTGGGCAGTTTCCCAATCAAGCATCTGGAGAGGCTGGTATGTTACCGCGGCTCTGTCATTGACCATGCTGGTGTTGCTGCCAGCATATAGCGAAAGGACGTCGTACCTGCAAGGGAATGCCCTCGGCTTGAGGAAAAGCCATGAGGGGCTGGACGTAATGTCCCAAGAATTGAGTGCCCTATTAGAGAAGCTAAAGCAGCTTCCACCTGGCCGAGTCTATGCCGGGCAGAAAATGCCCCCTGGCCGGAGACAAAATTGGGGCTACAGATACAACATCGGGTTAATACGTCCCTATGACCTGCTCCATGCGGAAGGCCTGGACATGGTGGGGAAAACTTACCATGGTTATTCGCTAAATAGCGATGTTATGATCGAATTCGATGAGCGTAGATGGGACCACTACAATCTTTACAACGCCCGGTATGTGGTGGCTCCTGAGGACATAGAGTTTCCGGAATTTGTGCAACCGCTCCAGCAGTTTGGACGCCTTCACTTGTATCAAGTGGAAACAACCGGCTACTTCGACCTGGTCGGCTCAGACCTGACTTTTGCCGGAGGAAAGGCGGACTTCTATACGGCGGCGTCTAGTTGGCTAGGCAGCGGCCTACCGAAGGTCAAGCAGCACCCAGTAGTGTCCCTTGGCAGTCTCGCCCGGGAGATGGATCGCCAGATACCCCTTTCTGAAGCTGTGGACGTCATCGCTAACGCCGATACCTTTCCTAGCCCATTTAGGGGCACAGTGCTCTCCGAGAAAATCGGCAACAATTACTTCAGGGCTGAAGTGTCAGTGGAACACGAAAGCATGTTGCTGCTTAAGGCGACGTATCATCCAAACTGGCGGGCAACTGTCGACGGTGTAGAGGCAAACACTGTCATGCTGATGCCCAGTTTTGTGGGGGTCCGGTTGCTCCCGGGTTACCACGATGTACGGATAGAATACCGGCCTCGGAAACTGTGAATGTTTCTGTTAGCTTTGGGACTGATAACCTTGCTATTGATCGCCGTTGGAGAGAAGCGTGGCATCGCGCTTTCTAATCGGTTCTCCACCGCCGTACTTGCTAGAATACCTAAATCGGTAAGGCGGCCGGGAAGGACTAATGGAGGGCAAGACCGGAGACGCCGCAGGCGCCGGTGATTTCTTCCAACCACCAGTATAAATCTCCCTTAAATTGGGAGCGAGCAATTCCCCTTCCCCTCAACTTACAAAGAAGATTGTAACTTTGCTGATTCCGCACCAAGAAATGGGATTCGTCACGCCGGTCGAATCGCGCCGCGAACGCCTCAACATCCGGCGGCCAATCGTTAGTACAATGTTATGACCTCCCCCAAAATCGTCGATAACAACAGCGAACCCGCTGCTCCTTCTCTTTGGTTTGACCGGCGTGAATCCCTCGTTGCCTTCTTTCTGGTCCTATTCGCCGTCGCCTTCAACCTATATCACCTCTACCCCGAGGTAGCAGGCGACGTCTTCGCTTGGAACGATACCGTTTTCCACATGCTGGCCATAGAAATGGTAGTAGAGGCCATAAAACATGGACAGGACTTCACCGACCCGTGGCAGGGTTCCATGGGCATGGGCTTCCCCCTGTTCCATTACTACCAGCATTTCCCACATGTGACTATTGCGCTCGTCCATGTTCTTACTCTTGGGTTATTCCCCATCGCCGATCTGTTGAACTGGACGAACTATTTGCTCCTCAGCCTTTTTCCCATATCCATCTACTGGTCGTTACGGCGCTTCGGTTTCGATCAACTGTCGGCTGCCATGGGCGGCCTTGTCGCATCGCTTGTCGCCACCGCCGGCATTGGCGGCTTAAGTTTCGCTAGCTATGTTTTCCAAGGGTGGGGAGTTCATACTCAGCTTTGGGCAATGTTGCTCCTGCCCCCGGCATTAGCCTTAGGTTACCGAGTTCTGAGAGAGGGGAGAGGATACTTCTGGGCAACGCTGTTCCTTGCCGTCACGTTGATCTCCCACCTGATATACGGGTATATGGCCTTCCTTACCCTTGGCATCCTCGCACTCATTCAACCTACCGGATCATCCAGCCACAAGTCTCTTTTGGAGACTATCCTGCGGCGATGGGGCCGGTTGATTATCCTATTGCTGCTCGTCGTGGTAGTGACCTCGTATTTTCTGGTTCCCTTTTTCCTAGACCTGCCTTATCTGAACAACAGCGTTTTTCATCCTCCGACGAGACACGACTCTTACGGCTATGCTGCGGTGCTTCGGGGTCTGGTCGTGGGAGATTTATTTGATTTCGGCAGGATACCTTCGTTGACCTATTTGGCGGCTGTTGGGTTCGGGATCTGTTTACTCCGGTGGAGGAATGAGCGATACCTGATCCCGGTAGCGATATTCACTCTGTGGCTGATTCTCTATTTCGGCAGAGCAACCTGGGGTAACCTCATGGACGCGTTACCACTGAGCCGCGAGATCCACATGAACCGGTTCGTCGGGGGGGTTCATCTGGGAGGCATATTCTTTATCGCCGTCGCGTTGGCTGCCCCTGTACGCTGGGCTCTCTCTCGATCCCGCATCTGGTATGTCGCGGCGGCTTTGGTGTTGACCTTGCTGGTGCTGCCGCCGGTCTATATCGAAAGAAGGTCGTACCTGGCGCAGAACGCCTCGTCGATAAATGAAGGCCGGCAGGCTCTGGCAGCCGATGACGATCTAACCGCGCTAATCGATAAACTAAAGCAACTTCCACCCGGCCGGACCTATGCCGGGCAACAACGCGGCTATGTTCTTGACAATTGGAGCGACGATTACCGGGTTGGCAATCTAAGGGTCGATAACCTGCTACAAGCAGCGGGCATTGACATGGTGGAGAAGATTTACCACAGCTATTCACTGAATAGTGACGTTCTGATCAATTTCGATGAGCAGCGTTATGACCATTACAATCTTTATAACGCCCGGTACGTGGTGGCCCCTGAAGGCCGAATATTTCCGGAGATTGTGCAGCCGCTGCAGCAATTTGGGCGCCATCGCTTGTATCAAGTGGATACTACGGGCTACTTCGACCTGGTCGACTCAGACTTGGCCTTCGAAGGGACAGGGACGGAATTATATCTGGCGGCATCAGTCTGGCTAGGCAGCAGACTGCCAGGGGCCAAGCAGCATCCGTTAGTGTCGATCGGCAGTCGCGCCCAGGGAATAGAACGCGGGTTGCCACTTTCTTCAGCTAAGGAGGTCATCGCCAAATTGAATCCCCCTGACGGTCCATCTCGTGGCAGGATCATCTCCGAGGAAATAGGCAACAATTATTTCGCGGTTGACGTTAACGTGGAACGCGAAAGCATGTTGCTACTGAAAGCTACGTATCACCCAGACTGGCGGGCAACTGTCGATGGTGTGAAGACGGACACGGTCATGCTGATGCCCAGTTTTGTGGGAGTTCGGTTGCCCCCGGGAGACCACAAGGTACGGATAGAATACCGGCCCCGGCGACTGCGCATGATTCTGTTAGGTTTGGGACTCCTCACGTTGCCAATGATTTGGCTGGGTGAGAAGCGGGGCGAAGCTCTGTCTTGGCGGTTGGTCTCTGGTGTTTCCGCCAGAATATCCGGCTTGGTGAAACGTCCGAATAGCATTGGCGGAAGACAGAATCGGAGGGGCCGGAGACGCCGTTAATCCTTCCTGAAGAGAGATTGACCCGGCGGGTCACCCCCATCCAAAACTTCCCGCGCAAATGGGGAAGGGATAAATCATGTCCTTGATCACCGGGAATATCAGCCTGAGGGTGAGGCTCGATTAATCCGAAGGTACGTCGGCGTGGAGATGGCCGTCCCGCACCGTGACCTCGTAAGACCACATCCTGGCGTTGGGGCCGTTGATGCACTCACCATCTTCAGGTTCGAAGCGCCAGCCGTGATCTGGGCACATGAAGCAAGTCCCCCAATCGACGATCTCCCCTCCGTGGTGGGGGCAAACGTTGGACAACAGCTTGTACCCTTGCTTAGTACGCACTAGGAAAAAGGAATAGTCGCCCCAATCGACCTGTGCGGGGAACTTTTCAAAACCCGTTTCAGGACCCAAGTCGATCATATTTGCTCGCAGCGTGCAGATTGGTCAAAGCGTAGCCTCTAGACCGTTGGTAGTATAACCAAGCCGGGTTAGTACCTCAAGGCTGTTTGGCTCCCTGGAAAACCGATTCGGGAATCAGGTCTCCATATCATTCTAACCGGCCTCTTGACTGATCGGCCGATTTCCGGGAGTATGGGGCAATCACACTATGTTGTTTTTAGCGGGAGGCGAGCATGCCCGACTTATCCAAAGACGAAGTGGTAGCTCTTGGTCACGCGGTGGGCTTGGAGATTCAAGACCCCGAGTTGACCGAAGTGATGTATAGCCTCAACGCCCTCCTGGAATCTCTGGATCAGATCAACCCGCCCGGTCTGGACAGCGTGGAGCCACTACCAATCATCCTGCCTCCGAATAACCCCTCGGCCTAGCCAGAGCCCAGCATACCCAAACCGGTCCAGGCAACGTTCTTGGTCTATTCCTACCATGAACCAGTCTCGGAAGGAGGATACCCATAGTGACTCAAGGCAAGGTCAGTCCCGAGGAACTGGAGCGATTCTACGCCTCCACCGACCAGGCAAGCCTGGCGCCCGGATGGCTGCGCCGCGGCGAAGAGCGGCCCGAGGTGGTTCCATTTCTCTGGAAATGGTCTGAAGTTGAACCGTTGGTCATGCGAAGCGGCGAGGTTGTCACTCCGGACCGGGACGTACAGCGCCGGGTCTTGCGCCTGGCCAATCCCGCGTTGGGCCATGGCACCACCCACACCATTTCAGCGGCGTTGCAACTCCTCCTTCCCGGTGAGTGCGCCCCGGCCCACCGCCACACCCCCACAGCTATCCGTTGGATCTTGCAGGGGGAAGGCGTTTACACCACGGTGCAGGGAGATAAGTGCTACATGGAACGTGGGGACCTTGTTCTCACGCCGTCCTGGACCTGGCACGACCACAACAGCGAGGGCGACGCGCCCATGATTTGGCTGGACGGCCTCGATACCCCGTTGGTTCACAACCTGCACGCCACCTTCTTTGAGAACTACCCAGAGGACGAACAACCGGTTACCGGAACCGGAGAGTCGATTCAGAAATACGCTTCCGGGGCTTTGCGGCCCGCCTGGGAAGACACCAAATTGCCTTATTCTCAACTATGGCACTACAAATGGGACCGGACCTACGACGCCCTCTGGAATCTGGCCCAGGTAGATTCCAGCCCCTTCGACGACGTGGCCATGGAGTATTCCGACCCCGCCACCGGTGGATCGGTATTAGCGACCATGGCCTGTTGGATCCAGCTGATCCGTCCTGGCATCCACACCAGGGCGCACCGGCACACCACCAGCGCCGTCTACCAAGTATTTGAAGGTGAGGGATACAGCATCATCGACGGCCAGCGGTTCGATTGGAGCCCGGGAGACCTCTTCGTAGTGCCGTCCTGGTCGTGGCACGAATTCGGAAATGATTCCAGCCAAGAAGCGATCCTTTTCTCCATCCAGGACAACCCGGTCATCAAATCCTTGGCCCTTTTCCGGGAAGAAGCCTACGAGGAAAACGCTGGCCACCAGTCAGTTACGGGAAAATTCTCCGGCCTTCAGCGCTAAGGAACCTCTACCATTCCGATCTAAGGAGTTAGGACCATGCCAGACAACAACAGCCAAAACCGCAGAATCTATGTGGGATTGCAAGAAGGCGTTTGCGCCATATCCGGACAGGGAGAAACCTGGATCTGTGGTGACGTCACCCCCCTGGCCCACGCCGCCGCCCGGCTTACCGCCAGCCCGGTAGTTGGAGGAAGGGCCTACCTGGCCGCTTACGAGGCCGGGGTCTACCGCACCGACGACGGCGGACAGACCTGGCGCCATCTGGACGCCTACCCCAGCGATTACGCCCACAGCGTGCAGGCCGACGCCAGCGACCAGGGGAAAGTGTACGTGGGCAGCGAACCGGCATCCATATATAGCTCCTCTGACGGCGGAGATACTTGGGAGGAGTGCACTGGATTCACGGCGGTGCCCGAGTCTAGCCAGTGGGGTTTCCACGCACCGACCCGGGACTCGCACGTTCGAGATTTGAGAGCGGCCCCCCACGATTCCAGCTACTTGTACGCCGCCATAGAGGAAGGGGGTATGGTTCGATCCCAGGACGGCGGGACAACCTGGAAGCAATTGCCAGGGATCCACGACGACGTACACTGCATCGGAATCAGCGGCGCCAGGCCTAAAAGCGTCTATGTTGCCACGTCCCGGGCGCCCTATCGCACCGACGACGAAGGCGACAATTGGGAAGTGATCAACAACGGCCTGGACGGGCGATACGCCTTGCACATAGCCGCGGCACCCGACGACGCCGACGTGGTTCTGCTGACGGTGTCCGCCAACGCGCGGCGGGAGAATCCCCAGTTCTATCGCTCCACCGACGGTGGCCGCAACTGGAAGTTGATCGAGTCGGTGGGCCAAGACGAAGATATGGTAGTCTCATTCGACTGGGACCTCCAATCGCCGGGCACGGTGTACGCCGGTACGGAACCGGGCCAGATCTTTTGCAGCAGCGATCATGGAGAGACCTGGCGGCAACTCCCGGTAAGCCTGCCCAAACTGGCCGTCGGGGCCATGGCTGTGGCATCGGCCTGAGTCCTAACTAATTTGTAAGACAAATGCATAGGGGCGTCCCGAACAGATCGGGACGCCCCTTTCTTTATCTCTTATTTCCCGCCATGCTTTTCCGGGTCTACGACTTCGGATACATGTCAGGCATCAACGCGTCCCGCCACTCCACTCCGATCGGCACCACGCTTTCGATGGCCCGCACATTGTAATAACTGGTACCCACTCCGGGTGGGTCGCCCCCATCGGCGACAGTCCTTGACGCCTCCAGCAACATGCGGCGAGCCGCCACGATCGCCATGTCGCTGCGGGTCAGGTTTTCCCTGGTGCGGTCGACTATAGGCCCCATGCTTTCCTGAACCGCCACATCCTGGGCATTGATGCCCTCGATGCCGGTAAAAGTCTCGGTCCTCTGGGCTTGTCGATCTATGAGCCAGTCGTTGCCGATATTTCCCTTGGTACGGAAATCCGGCAGAATGTCCTGAGGCCCCCTGCCGTAGCCCCGCTCGATCTCCTGCCATTCTTCTTCGGTTATCGGTTCTTCCCCAAAGCTGTAGATGAAGTTGTAAATCATACAATTTTCATCATCCATTGGTACCCACATATGCCCGGCAACGTGGGGCTTGGCCGGCTGGCCTTGGTACCCCGCCGCTTGCCGGGGACGAAATTGGTGGAATGGCATCACGTAGTGGTAGGCCCGAACATAGTTGCCTTTCTCCCCCAGAGCGCGGACGCCAACGTACCGGTATCCGTAGTCCGTGGTATCCACTTCCAGAGCAGGCGCGCTTCCGACCACGAAGTTGGAGTTCACCGCAATGCCAGCCCGGTCGGTATTTGCCGTTATTGCCCGATGCAGGATAGGCGCGTGAGCGGTGTCGACTCCTCCTTCCAGACCTTGCAGCCAATTGCATTCCTGACGATTTTTGGACACGTGCCGGTGCGTGGCTTGAACCTGGGTCCACTCAAAATTGGGCGGTGGCGGTATTCGGTCTTCAGGCCCCAGGTAGGCCCATACAACCCCGCCCGCCTCCACCGTGGGGTACGACTTCGTCCACATCTTATCCTTGAAGTCGCTGTCAGGGGGTTCGTTCATCATGTCCAAACAGTTCCCCGCAACGTCAAACTTCCACCCATGGAACACACAGCGGAGACCGTGCTCTTCGTTTCGTCCCAAGAACAACGACGCCAGCCGGTGGGGGCAGAATTCATCCAACAGACCGATCCGTCCCCCGGTATCGCGGAAGGCCACCAGCTTTTCTCCCAGCAGCTTGACCCGAACCGGAGGGCAGTCTGCATTTGGTATTTCCTCAGACAGGAGAGCGGGCAGCCAATAACGGCGCATGACATCGCCCATGGGCGTGCCCTGGTCCGTTTGGGTCAAAATGTGGTTTTCATCCCTGCTGAGCATAGCCCCTACCTCGCGTTAGGATGTTCGCCGGTCATGAAAAAACGCCCAAGACCCGGTACCAAGGCCCCCCGGCCATCTTAGTTCTACAGAGGGTTGTGGGGATCAAGGATATACATTGCCAAAGACCCTTGTCAGGCCTCGACATTACGCAAGCCGTTTCCGACCGGGTAGCTGATTGGTCTAGGAACTGAGCACCTTACCTTCCGCGTTGGCCTCTTCGACGAAACCGGGGATCTGGGTCCAGCGGACGTTAGAGGCATCATGGGCCAAACCGATGCACTCGCCCTGCGAGCTTTCAAGGCCCAGTGGGTGGGACACCAACTCTATAAGGTTGCCGTCCGGGTCGTTGATGTAGGTGTAGTGCTCGCCGGTATCTTCGCGCGTACCTTGATATGGGTCCACGCCTCCGGTGCCGGTAAACGAGCCTCCGCCGGACCTGGAATAGGAGACTCCGAGGGAATCCAGATGTGCCAGAGTCTCGTCCCAGTCTTCCACTTCCACCGCGAAGTGTACTTGAGGCACCGGGATGAACGCCTGGGTAACAGACGTGTGAATCTCGGCGGTTCCTATACGAAGTTGAAGCTGGCGTTTGTTCAGCGCCGGCCCCCGGTCCAAGAACTCGGCTCCCAGGACCTTTTCGTACCAATCACGGGTCTGCTGGCGGTCTGTGATCTGGATGTTGATGTGGTGAATCATGCAGATTATTGACATGGCGCCATCTCCTACTTTCGTTGAAATACGCGACACCGGTGCCATTATCTTCCAAACCTCCGGTCCAAGCAAATTCTAACCGGATCAACGTCCTCCTTTCTTTTCCCAGGCCGCGAATACGTACCGACGACTCATCAGCTTGCGGGTTGCCAGCACATCTGATCTTGTTACGTTGCTTGCCAGACTAACCTAGCCGGTGGTATAAATACTGGCGTCGGGTCAGAAGCAGCATTCGCAAGATTATCCATCCCATTTCGTCACACTATATCCTTAATCTCCTGATCGAGAGGAGTTGTCATGGGTTCTCCTATCTCTAGGACTATCTTGATAACCAAAGCACTTATCCTCTTGGGCTTGATGATGGCCTTGTCCAATTGGAACAACTCACCGTTCGTCTACGGGCAACAACCACCGGCCCACGTTTTCCAGGGCAAGGTCACGGTCAACGGTCGGCCTGCCCCAGACGGGACTGGTGTAATAGTAATCATCGATGGACGTCGAGCGGTCGACCGGGGAGCGCTAGTAAAGGCCGGGAACTTCCGCCTTTTGGTGCCACAACGGGCAGGAATGTCCTTCGCCGGCAAGACCGCGGAATTCCGAGCAAAGGTGCCCGGCGGACAATCGCTTAAGTCTGACCAGACCATCGTTTGGGAGCCCGGCGGGAAGACACGGATTGACTTGAATTTCGGGAGTGGTGGACAGCCTCGCAAGCCAGGTGTACAAATCCCGGGAGCTCCGGGGATGTGGAACCTGGAATGTATAGCTAGAGTCCTCGGGCGCATGCCTGCGGGGATAAAGGATACCACTGACGAAGAACGGCTGCGTATGACTCGAGAATGCATGGTCAGCGGCCAGAACCAACCCGGCTCTCCCCGGCAACCCAACCCAGCGATCCAACAGACTTCGCAAGAACTTCAGAACGCTCGCCAAGAACTCGAGAATTGGAAACGCGAGAAAGGTCAACAAGTTCAGCAACAAGTAACAGATCTACGAGGGAAGCTGCGGGAATTTAAGCAAAGTCTAAATCAACCTGTGCAAGATAAAGGGCTGGAACTTAACAAGTTACAATACCAACGAACCCTAGATGAATATAAACAGGTTCAGCAAGACTGTAAGAGCAACGAGCGCGTCTGTAGGAGAATACCCGAACTAGAGATGCAGGTTCGACAAGCAGAGCAAAACATAGAAAGACGCGAAAGAACGGTGGTTGAAGACCGTGAACGACGCTTGAATAACCGTGAAAGGGAGACCGGATCGCGCATACAAAGCCTCGAGAGCAACTTCGCACGGGAACTCCGCCAAAAAGAAGAGGAATTGAGACAATTAGAGCGCCGATTGCAGGAGACAAATACTGAACAGCGCCGCCAATCACAAGAGCAACGGCAACGGCAGCAGGAGCAGCAGCGCAGACAGGCAGACGCCCAACGGCAGAGAAAAATGGATGAGGAACGGATGCAGGGGGAACGGAAGCGTATGGAGAGCCAGGAACAGATGCAGCGGGACGAAATGGAACGGCAAAAAAGATTGGATGAAGAACGGATGCAGGCGGAACGGAAGCGTATGGACAGACAAGAACAGATGCAGCGGGAAGAGATGGAACGACGGAGGGGGTTAGATGAAGAACGGATGCGGATAGATCGGGACCGTCGTCCCAGGTCCCTGCCCGGCGAAGGTGCGCCCGGCACTCCGTTCGAAACCGAAGATAAGAGGAGCGGCCGGGGATTCTTCTCCAACAACGCCGTCGGAGGACTTGGCACGGCCAACTCCATGATGGACCCGACTATGCTCGCGGTAATCGGTATCGTGCTTACCCTCGGCGCCACGATGCTGCAGATGGTCAAGGGGGGTTAGCTCATGGCGACAGTTGTAAAAAGGGGCCTCGGGAGCAGGCTCGGAGACAACCTAATAATCAGTTTGTTCCGCCGGCTATTGGTCAGCGCGATTCTTGCTACACCTTTCTTGCTGTTCGGGGCGTACGGATTGTTGACACAAACCCAAGGTGTGGAATTTCTCCAAGGTTTCCAAGGCGTCGAAGGCGGCGAGGTGGCTACGATTCCCCTATGGGCCTCTGTCGTCATCCTGGTGGTCGGGGGAGCTCTCATGGCTATCGGCCTCTATATGACTTTGGCAGGGGTAGCCCCTACCCCGCCTCTATCACCCGGGGAAAAAGAGTTAGTGATGCGCCACCCCACCATGAAGCCTGCCTACGCCAGGTTAATAGTAAGCATCCCTTTCTTCCTGGTTGCGGGCTTCATGGTGACAACAACGATGTTGCCGTACGTATATCCTTTTGTCTTGTTCTTGATAGGGTTGTATTTCTTCTTCAAGGGAGCCATGCGGTACCTCCGCAACTTGCATATTACCTACACCGTCACTGACCGCAGGGTTGTACATATGTACAAATTCCTGTGGCTGGACACCAAGGAAATTCCGGTGAGCCGAATCATCTCCATTTCAGAGGCCCGGAACTTCTTCGAAATCCTGACCGGACGAGGCAGCGTAGTGGTGGCCAGCGGTATCGGGAAGCGGCAGGTAATTCGTATCGAAGAAATTAATGACCCTGGGCCTGTTGCCGAAGCCCTTAGATCTCTACTGCCCTAATCTAGCACCTGAGCCGGGCCACGAATTGCAGATTTCCTCGCGGTGATCGCTCAGGTATGCGGTAAACGGCTGGCTTGTCCATCGGAATTTGATCAAACCGTCCGGGCCCGCCTTCCATAGGCTGGCCGATCGACGCCGGTTGTACCTGATTCCCGGCTTGTTGACAGAGCTTGAGCTGCGCCTTACAATCGGTCACACTTTTAGCCCTTGGCAGGTTTACGCTTTGATGAGGCGGACCCAAGTCTGTAACATCCTCTCCATCGCCCACCCCATATTGCAAGCGGGGCTTCCTTGGGTATCCAACCCGGAATTGGTTGCCGCCGTGTCCAATGCGGGAGGCTTGGGCGTGCTTCACCCCACCGCCGGGCTGGACGTTGACGGCGACCTTGTCGCCAATCTGCAGGCCAACATTCGCCGGGTACAGCGGCTAACTTCCAACCCCTTTGGCATCGCCTTGTATCTGCCCAATCCCAGGATAGAAGACATGATTGAGGCCGCCACCCAAGACGGGGTCCGCATCGCCATCACCTATGGGGGAAGCCCGGCCTTATATACGGGTACCCTGAAGGATCATGACATCGTGGTACTGCACCAAGTGTCCACGGTACGCCATGCCCGGGGCGCCGAAGCGCAGGGAGTGGACATCGTGATAGCCGAAGGATTTGAAGCCGGCGGCCTGCGGGGTCCAGACAAAGTGTCCACCATGGTCCTGGTGCCCCAAGTAGTAACATCGATCTCCATTCCCGTGATCGCCTCTGGGGGAGTGGTGGATGCTCGCGGGGTGGTGGCCGCCCGGGCTTTGGGCGCCCAGGGAGTGCAGATGGGCACACGCTTCGCCGCTACCCAAGAGTGCATCTCCCACCAAAACTTCAAAGAGGCGATCGTAGCCGCCATCGACAGCGGTACGGTCATCGTCGGTGGCGATCGTTGGCCCACCCGGATCCTTCGCAACGGCATGGCTCTGCGCATGAAAGAAGAAGGACTATCGGGACCCGATAACGACTTTGAGGCCTGGGAACATGAGTTGGGGATGGCCGTGGCCCGGGCGGCCATGCTTGACGGAAACCTGGAAGATGGGATCGCCTACACTGGGGCCGGTACCGGACTGATCTCCGAGATCGTCAACGTGGCCGCGGTTTTCAAGGAATTGGTAGACGGCGGTCAGGCCCTGGCCAAACAACTGGGATAACCTAGCTTCAGACTGAAGGCGAAATACCCGGCTAAAGGCGAAATACCCGGCGGCGCGCCTTTGCTATCGGGCCCTACGGAGGTCCGGAAACCTCTCGCTCCACCAGCTCTTCCGCGTGGCGCAATATCTTTTCTTCCCTCTCTGGTTCCACTCCCCGGCTTTCCAGGTAAACACGCAACGCCTCCATCGGCTGAAGATCTTTGGCGGAATCGGCGTCCAAGCGCGTCCGGCGAGATTCTTGAGGCGTCTCACGGTTGATCGCCGCGATGTAGTGGGCCGCGCTAAGGGCCTCTCGAATGTCCGCATCCCTGAGCTGGGCTTCCACTTCCGCCGGCAACGTAATCCTAACCCGCACCACCGCGCCGGCAACGTCCTTCCGGGCGATGGCCCGGACCACGGCAGAGGTCGGATCCGGGTCGCCCATGGGCACGGTAACGTCTACCGTGACGAACCGCCGGGCATCGAGCCGATGAAAGTTGAAATCGGCTAACCGTTTTCCTTGAGGCGCCGCCGGGTCGAGATCGACTACGCAAAACCCCTTATCGTCGCCCTCCTCGGAAAAATCCACCCGTTGGAGGCTGCCGGAGTAGGCCATAAATGGGTTTTCATTTCTCAAAATCTGGTGCTTATGGATGTGGCCCAGGGCCACGTAGTCCACTTGGGGCCGGCCGATGTCGCCGGCCAGCAACACATGGTCTTGGCCCAGCATCATGGATCGCTCAGTACCCACGGTAGCCCCATTTACCGTCACATGCCCGGTCAATATGGCCGGAATCTCCGGGTCCAAAGCCTGGGCCCTGGCGTAGATCGCTTCGGTCATCCGGTTCTGGACCGCCTGCCGGACCTCTTCAATAGTCAGGCCCCGGGATTCTTCCCGGCTCAGTATCCCGCTGCGCCGGGGCCAGGGAACGGCCACGATCTGCAACGGGCCGGACTTGGTTGGTATCGAATAGTTTTGGAGGTTGCTTCCCACCTGCAGGTACGGCACTTGCAGGGTTTGAAAAATTTCCACCGCCGTGGCCCGGCTCACCGCATTGGGGAGATCGTGGTTGCCAACCAACAAGAAAGTGGGAATCGCCGCTTCCGACAGGCGGGCCAGGCGTTTGGCAAATTCCCGTTGATGGGTCTGGGAAGGGTCTCGGCCCTTATACGCGTCGCCGGCTAGAAGTACCAGATCGACGTCTTCCGTCAGGGCGTAATCCACCACTTCATCCAACGAGGACAAAAAATCGGCCAACCGGGTTGACAAACCGGTCTCGGGGTCGGTCTGTCCGTAATTCTCGACACCGATGTGCAGGTCGGAGAAGTGCAGAATACGCATCGATCACACCTGATTAAGTTGGGGAGACCGGCCTCTTCGCCTGGCTTCAAATATACAGGAACCGCCTCTTCATGGGAATTAAATCTGGAGGGACCCCAAAGTTGACAACGATGGCGGCGGTTCCTAGAATCAAGCTGAGACGAAAAGTCTAAAGATAAATCATCAGCAGACAGCAAGGCGAAAATATATGACTTCTCCGAAAGAACTTTTCTCCCTTCAGGAACTGGACCTAGCTCTCGACCAGATCGACAGCAAGACAGCCAAGGCGGAGAAAGAGGTGAGCATAGGGGCAGCATTGGGGGGATTGGAGGAGGCATTACAGAAAGAATCACAGAGCCTTGAGGAATTCCAATCGCTGATGAAAACTCGGCGCGTGGAAGCTGAAACCCAGCGAGAACGGTCCACCCACTTGGACGGACAACTTTACGGTGGTGAGGTAACCAGTCCGTCCGCGTTGGAGAGTTTGGAGCAAGAAGCTGCTAACGTTCGAGCGCAGATGGAGAAACTAAACCTGGAACTTACCGAGCTTTCATCGCGTACTGAGGAGTCCCAGAACAAGTGCACCGAGATGGAGCAGCGATTGTCGGAAAACCGCTCTGCCTGGGAATCCCGCCAGTCCGAACTAACGGAGTCGTTGACCCGGCTGTCATCGGAACGGGAGGACATCGCCAGTCAGAGGGGTGATCTGGTGGCCACCTTAGACCCGGCCGGAGTTCAGCAATACGAAAAACTTCGCAACGCCAAAGGCGGGCTGGCGGTAGCCAAGGTCTCAAGGGGCCTTTGTCAGGCCTGCCGCATGGCTCTGCCCACGCAACAACAACAAAGTGTGCGGAATGGACGCCAGACCGTTCTGTGCAGCACCTGCGGCCGGATCCTTTTCCACACCTAGCTTCCTTTCCGGATACCGCGGGATTTCCAATTATCCAAGTCCTCGATCCACTCGAGTCTACCCACCAGCGCCCGCCCGCTAGTGGCGCCTCCTTGACCCTCTTAAAATGGGTATGCTACAGTCGAGTTGGAGAGGGCAGGTATACTGGGTGGCCGCCGCCCCGTCCTTCGGTGGAAGAATCGGGGGGGAGGAAAGTCCGGGCTCCACTGGGCAGGGTGCTGGGTAACTCCCAGGCTTCTAAGACGGCAGCGCTGCCGTCTTAGGGGACGGATAGTGGCACAGAAACATACCGTCCCGGTCCGCCGGGATAAGGGTGAAATCGGACGGTAAGAGCGTCCGGCCGGCTGCGGTGACGCAGCGGCGGCTAAACCCCACCTGGAGCAAGGCCGAATAGGGGGACTATGGGCGCCCGGCCCGTCCCCGGGTTGGCTGCTTGACCCCGATGGCAACATCGTCCCGTTCGCGGGATCCCGGCGGCATCAAATGCCATCGGGAGGGCTAGATAGATGACCACCGCCCCGCAAGGGGATACAGAACCCGGCTTACAGGTCTACCTGACCCTCCCCACTCCACCTTCGACCCGTAACTAGGCGTCCTTCTCTCCGTCTAAACTCGGCGAAGCAGTTGATGAATCCACCGCCAACATTTATGATGGTGTCTGGGTCAAAACAGGCTCTGACGCCGTCTCTCAGACCCAGCTCAAATTAGGAGGAAACCACCGCCCGTGTACCTTGATATGCATAGCCACTCCCGTTCCTCGGCCGACTCCCGTGCCACCGTGGAGCAGTATCTGAAGTGGATAGGGGTGCTGCGCAAGCGGGGCCACGTGGTGGACGGCATCGTCCTGA
>JAKUQE010000071.1 GCA_022450395.1 Dehalococcoidia bacterium
AACGCTTCACGGGCCCTGGACACCAATGGTGGGGTAAGGTCGAAGGGCGAACGCTTTTCCCAGGCCGATGTCGCCAACGTGGGGTTGAACCCGGGGTCATGCCCCCAGGCCGGGATTCAACCCCAGGCGCCCAATCTACCCAGGAAACCAGGACTGTATTTTATATAGTACTTTCCTACCCCCACCCAGGAAAGTACTGTAAATAAACCATTCATGGTTTCATACCCCATGACTGTCGGGCTTTGAGTTAACGTCTGATTTGTTATACAATATATATACAATGACAGCCCCAGACGAACAGAGAAAACTAGTTGCATTACGGATGCTGCCCAGCGCCCATCGTCAGGCCAAGATAGCTGCAGTGACTGAAGGCAAGACGTTGGGCGTGTGGATAGAAGAGGCGATACGAGAGAAGGTTGGACGGGATAAGGAGGAAGGTAATGTTACTCAGAGCAATAGCTAAGGAACTTGAGATTAGTCCCGCCTACCTGTCCTACATGATCAATGGTAAGCGGCCTTGGCGCTCGGACTTGTAAGACCGATACAGCCAAGTTGTTAACACTAAGATCGACTCTGTTAACACCTCTGACGTTGTTTCAGATACGAAAAAACGGGCGCGAAGCGCTCGGCACCTGCATGGGGTGAAGGGGGCCGCCCGTTCGACGCGGGCCGCCCCGACCGGAACCTTAAAATCAGCCGAATTCGGACCTGAAGACCACCCAACGGGGTGGTCTTTTCCTTTGGGTCATCACCAAACATGGGCAATCCAACCCCCTGCATAATACGCCCATGTATCGCTGGTACAAAACCTTTCGCCAGGGCCGCGCCATGGAAACCTCGATTTGCTCGTGGGTTATACTCGCTCGAGAAAAACATAATCCGGAGGTCCCACATGACCGAGGTAATTGTCCTGGGAGGCGGCACACCCACACCCACTGAGTTCCGGTTCGGCAGCGCCCACGCACTGCGCATCGGCGACGAGGTATTGATGTTCGACTGCGGTCCAGCGGCCACCCATAAGTTGGTCAAGGCCGGCCTCTATCCCACCCAGGTGGATAACCTGTTCTTCACCCACCATCACTTCGACCACAACATCGACTACCCCTGCTTCCTGCTCTGCCGCTGGGACCAGGCCGCCGGCCATGGTTCAGAATTAAACGTCTACGGCCCGAAGCTGACCGAGGAGATCACGCAAAAAGTCATCGGCGTCGGCGGAGCCTTCGAGTCCGATTGGCAGGCACGGGTGAACCATCCCTACAGCCAGCAGGTCTTCGTGAACCGAGGCGGCACGCTGCCTCGCATCCCGCCCGCCCCCAAGGCCAAGGACGTTGGGGTGGGCGAGGTGGCCTCAGGTAAGAACTGGCAGGTCACGGCAGCTCTGGCGGAGCACGTTCAACCCTATCTGGATTCGCTAGCCTACCGAGTCGACACTCCTGAGGGCAGCGTGATATTCACCGGCGACACTCAGCCCTGCGACACGGTCCGTGAACTGGCCCGCGACGCCGACATGATGCTGTGCATGTGCTGGGACGAACAGTCAGTGATGGAGACGGCCAACGAGGCCAACGGCCAGTGTGGCACCACCGGCGCCGCCCAGCTGGCCCAAGATGCAGGCGTAAAAAAACTAGTCCTGGTCCACATGGGCCCCGGCCTCTCCAAGGACACACCCTTCGACCGTCATATTGAAGAGATGACCGCCATGTATGACGGTCAAATCATCTTCTCAGAGGAGTTGATGCGGTTAGAGGTTTAGGTGGGTTCTCCCTCATGTTAAACTGCCCCTGGAGTGACACTATGCAAACAAAGATAAAGCACCTGTCCGCAGCCGACTTGGAAGCCGGGCTTAATGAGATACGCGATTCGCCAAAAGACCGGAGCGTTCTGGACCTGATCGTCAGCCGTCCTGAAGAGGACGCGCGTGAGGTTATGGAACTGGCCGACCTGCACGTTGAGGTGGGTTTGGTTGGCGACACCTGGCGGGACCGGCCCAGCATCCGCAGCGCCGACGGCAAGGCCCACCCCGATATGCAAATCACCATGATGAACTCCCGAGTCGCGGCTTTGGTGGCCCAGTCCAAGGACCGCTGGCCGTTGGCCGGCGACCAGTTGTTTGTGGACCTGGACCTGAGTAAAGCCAACGTGCCCCCCGGCACCCGCATCTCCGTCGGTTCAGCCATCCTGGAGGCCACGGATCAGCCCCACACCGGCTGCAAGAAATTCGCTGCCCGGTTCGGCGTAGAGGCCTTGAAGTTGATTAGCTCTCCCACAGGTAGAGAACTCCAACTGCGGGGCATAAACCTCAAGGTGGTACAAGGCGGTGAGATAAGACCAGGCGACGCGGTAAAGAAACTCTGACTCAAGCGCTCAGCTAACGACATCCGGAAGGGACATCATGGACACGCTGACCGCGCCCGGCGCAGGGTGACGCAAATCGGTGAGTGTGCTTAGCGTACGACGTGCAGATGCCTGCCCGCCAGGTTCCGGCGGTCCGCTTCACTGACCGGGTGATCACGGTCTGGGATCTCCGTTGTGGACTCCCGGCCGAACAGAGGAGTGGAGAAGTAGCGCATGCCAGTGTCGTTAATCATGGTTACCATGAGACTGGTCCCAGGCAGCTCGGGAGCCAGCTTGTTCGCGGCCACCACGTTGCAGCCCGAAGAGATGCCGCAGAATATGCCCTCTTCAAGAGCCAGCCGGTGCGCCATATCGATAGATTCCTGCGAGGAGACGGTCACCACCCCGTCAACGTAGTCCAGATCCAGGTTGTCCGGGATAAACCCGTCGCCGATTCCTTCGATCTGGTGGGGTCCCCAGTTGCCTCCGGATAGAATCGGACACTCGGCCGGCTCGACAGTGTAGATCTTGACCTGGGGGTTCCGCTCTTTCAGGTACTTGCCTACGCCGGAGATCGTGCCTCCACTGCCCTGCGAGGCGATGAACACGTCCACTGCGCCGCCGGTCTGCTCCCAGATCTCCGGGCCGGTGGTGAGGTAATGGGCCTCGATGTTGTCCTTATTTGAAAATTGAGCCGCTTCCCAGAACTTGCCTGGGCTCTCCCGCTTCAACTCGGCCACCTTCCCGAAGCACAGGTCGACGTCGCTCTCCCCTCCGGGTGTCATCACCAACTCGGCCCCATAGGCCCGCAAGGAGTCCTTGCGTTCTACGCTCATCCCCTCGGGCATGACGATGACCACTGGGTAACCCTTGACCGCGCCGATCATCGCGGTGGCGATCCCCGTGCTTCCGGTGGACGCCTCTAGGATGGTCATGCCGGGCCGCAACTCGCCATGTTCTTCGGCCTTGCTAACCATATGGCGAAGTATACGGTCCTTCAGGCTGGAACTGGGGTTCATGAACTCCAGCTTGCCGCAAAGGGCTTGAGGGCCTAAGGCAACCCTCCGAAGCCGTACCAGTGGGGTCATGCCCGCGGCCTCGGTAATATCTTCGGCTATCCGGCGTCTGGAATCCCAATCAGGCATGTTTACCTACCCACGTGTTGGCATTAGCTATCAAACAGCCTAATCCTCAAACTCGCCTCTAGCCCTCGCCTCTTGTATAGCCTGGAACACCCTTTCCGGGGTGGCCGGGGTGTCGGTTATTCTTATGCCGATGGCGTCGTAGATCGCGTTAAGGATCGCCGGGGTTGTGGGCACGGTAGCCGGTTCGGCGATGCCCTTGGCTCCAAAGGGCCCCTTGGGGTCGAAAACTTCCACAATCTCGCACTGTATCTCTGGTACATCCATAGAGGTGGGCACCAGGTAAAAGGCCATCGAGTCGGTGCGCGGAACGCCTTGGTCAAGGATATGCTGCTCGTAAAGGGCGTAACCTACTCCCATGGCCGCTCCACCCTGTATCTGGCCCTCGACGGCGACCGGGTTGATGGCCTTGCCGGCGTCGGTGGCGGAGACGATCTTCAGTACCTTGACGTGGCCGGTCTCGGTGTCCACTTCAACCTCCGCCAACTGGGTGGCCCAACCGTAACTGGCGTAGGCGTCGCCCTGAGAGGTCTCCGGGTCCACGTCGGCAGTGCTGTTGTCGTGCCAGCCCCAACTGGCGCACCGGCCGCCCAGCAGATGGACCCGGGCAGCTACCTCGGCCAATGAGGCGATCGGGGCATTGGCGCCCTTCAGATATACATCCCCGTTGTGGGCCTCCAGCTCATCCTTCTCGCATTCGAACATGCCGGCCGCGGTCTGCATCAGTTGGTCGTGAAGGTCGGACGCGGCCTCGTGCACCGCGATGCCCTGGACGAAGGTGGCGCGGCTACCCGATGTGGGACCGGCATCCGGAGTGCTGGTCGTGTCGGCCGCAACTACCCGGATGGTATCGATGTGGGCGCCGACGACTTCCGCTGCCACCTGAGCAACAACGGTCATGATTCCCTGGCCCATGTCGCAGGCCCCGGAATACACCGTGGTGGTGCCGTCATCGGCCATCTCGATATAGGCCGAGCCTATATCGGCGCGGTTGAACCCGTAGCCGATGCCGTAGAACATTGAGCCGACGCCCAACCCTCTTTTCTTGGTCATGACCGCGCGAACCTCAGGTCGTGGGACTCCATGTATTCCTTGATGCGAAGCACCGTGGCTTCGATGCCACAGCCCTCGTCCATCACCTGGCCCGTGCCGGTGGCCAGTCCCGGCTTGAGGGTATTGATCAGGCGAATATCTATGGGGGAGATTCCCAAACGGTGTGCCAGCTGGTCCATCTGCGACTCGTGGGCCATCGCTGCTTGCAGCACGCCGAAGCCCCGCATAGCGCCGCTGGAAAGGTTGTTGGTGTACAGAGTATGGGTATCGACACGGATGTTGGGCACGTCATAGGGACCACAGGCGTGAATACCAGCCTTCTTGATCACGAAGGCCCCCAACGACAGATACGCGCCGGTATCTCCGTAGATGTCGGCATCCACGAAAGTAAGCCGGCCATCGCTCCGGGCCCCGGTGCGGAATTTCATCAGCATGGGGTGGCGCTTGGTATTGGCGATCAACGAATCCTGGCGGGTGTAGATCAAACGCACCGGCCGATGAGTCTTCAGGGCCAGCAACCCCGCATGGATCTCAGATGTAATATCGTCTTTGCGTCCAAATCCACCCCCGATGGGAGCCTGAACGACCCGCACCTTGTTCATGCTCAGGTTCAGCGCGGGCGCGATCTGACGCCGGTCCCGGTACGGATATTGGGTGGAGGTGATGATGGTGAGCACGCCGGTGGGGTCCATATAAGCCAGACTGGATTCCGTCTCCATCGCCATGTGGTCCATCAGGTGCGTCCGGTAAGTCGTCTCTACGATCACGTCCGAGTCCCTGACGCCTTGATCCAAGTCCCCTTTGCGGACAGTGGTACGGGCGAAGAGGTTTCCACCTTCGTGAATCGCCGGAGCGGTTGGGTCCAGTGCGTCCTCGATGCTCAGGACGGGACGAAGCGGCTCCAGATCCAGCTTGATCTTGTTTATGGCTTCTTCCGCGGCCTGCTCGGTCTCCGCCGCCACCAGCGCCACCGGATCAGCGGCGGACCGTACTTTGTCGTCGGCCAAGACCCGCTGGTCCTGCACCGCCAGACCGTACCGGTTGACGCCGGGGATGTCGCCGGCGGTGAGCACGGCCCGCACGCCCGGAACCTTCTCCGCGTCCGACGTGTCGATACCGCGAATGACCGCATGGGGGACGCCGGACCATCGGATACGGGCGTGGAGCATCCCGGGCATCTGCATGTCGCCCACGTATTGGGTAATACCCAGGGCTTTGTCCAGGGCATCAACCTTGGGCACGCTGGAGCCGATCCAGTCGTATGGGCCGCTCTGGGCCGCTGAGGTAACTTGCTCCGGTTGTGCCATGCCAAGGCTCCCTGATGACGGGGTACGGCCCCGCCTTTTACCGGATAGGAGTACCTGCCGCTGCCTGTAGTGCTTCCACGATCTTGCTGTACCCGGTACACCGGCAGATGTTGCCCGCGATAGCGAATCGGATCTCGTCTTCGCTGGGACGTGGGTTCTCTTGAAGTAAGGCGTAGGCGCTCATAATTATGCCGGGAGTGCAGTACCCGCACTGTATGCCGCCCCGTTCCGTCATCTCCACCTGAATCGGGTGGGGTTCACCGCCCTGGGGCAAGCCCTCTATGGTGAGAACCTCTTTCTCCCGGACATCACTCACCAGAAGGATGCAGGACAGGACGGGCTTGCCGTCCAGAAGAACGGTACATGAACCGCACTCGCCCTCGTCACAGCCTTTCTTGGAGCCGGTAAGCCGCAACTTTTCCCGCAGTACGTCCAGAAGAGACTCGAAGGGCTCGGCATCGGTCTCGTAGACGTTGCCATTAATCTTTAAGGAGTAGTGTTCCATCTACCTTTGCGCCCGCTCCAGTGCCTGCTCCAGAGTGCGCCGCACCAGCACCTCGACCAACGCCTGCCGGTAGGAAGCCGAACCGCGGATGTCGCTGATCGGGTTGCACTCCTCTTTGGCAATCTTGGCCGCCTGCGCCATCAGGTCCGGCGTCGGCTCGTGTCCCACCAAAACTTCTTCGGCTTTGCCCGCCCGCACGGGGGTTGGCGCCACCGCCCCCAGGGCTATAACTGCTTCTTGGACCCGGCCGCTGGACCGGTCCAGGGTGATCCGGGATGCGGCGCTGACTACGGCGATGTCCAGGGCGCCCCGGGGAGTGAATCGTTGAAAACAATCGCCGCTGTTCGATTCAGGCTCGGGAATTTCCAGCGACAAGAGAAGTCCGTCAGGATCCAGGATAGATCGCCCAGGGCCGCTAAAGAACTGCTCCACCAGGCAACTGCGCGTCCCATCGCCGTTCCCAGTGAATGTTACCGTAGCCTTGGAAACTATCAATGCGGGTGCGCTGTCGGCTGCCGGGGAGGCGTTACACAGGTTGCCACCAATCGTTGCCATGTTACGCAACTGCACGGAGCCGATCACCCGGATCGACTCTGCCAGGGCGGAGTATCGTTGCGTCACCGAGGGGGAACTCTCCAGGTCTCGAAAGGGCGTGGCCGCACCGATGTGAAGCCCTTCTCCGGGCTCGGTGGACCAATCGGCTATGCCGGGCAACCGTTTGATGTTAACCAGACCCTTATACGTGACTGTCCGGCGGCGCAGATTGATGATGACGTCCGTTCCGCCGGCGAAAGGCTTGCCGTTGCCCCGGCGGAGGATGTCCAACGCCTCATCTATAGAGGCAGGCTCATAGTAGCCTTCTAACCCCAGCACAGGCGAGAGTATAGGGTGGGCTCTAAACGGTGTCAAGCTTGGTGTCCAGCCCTTCCTTACGCATGATTTTAGCTTGACAGGCACCTGTGGCGACGATAGTATTGCGGCCTATGCTGGGGGGGCACATCGAGACGAGTAACCGGCGAAACCACCCCCGCACCCGCACAGAACACGTCCTCTTTACTCCCTCATTAATCCGGTACTAAGCTATCGTCTCCGAGGTTATTCTATGGAGCCTGGCGATTTTGTAGAGGCCCGGCGGCGCCTCGAGGCCAAGGCCCGGCCCGGCGGCGTAAAGCTCACGTCGCTAACAGAGGCGGCCGGGTGGGTGAAAGATGGCGACGTGGTGGCCATAGGTGGCTGCTGTTACTCGCGAACACCCCTGGCTTTGCTTATGGAGATCTTACGTCAGGAGCGGCGCGGTCTCACCCTGGCGCGCAACCTGATGTGTTACGAAGGCGAGTGGTTCATCGCGGCTCAGGCGGTGGAAACTGTGGTGTCTAGCTGGTTCGCCATCGGATTGCCCTGGGGCCTATCCAAGGTCTTCAGGCAAGCGGTTGAAGGCGGACAGGTGCGCTACGAAGAGTGGAGCCATCTAGCCTTAGGGCTCCGTTTTCGAGCCGGAGCCATGGGTGTCTCTTTCCTGCCGTCATTGAGCATGCTGGGTTCGGACCTGATGGGGGTGGGAAGCGCGAAAACGATGGAATGCCCCTTCACCGGCGAGACGATCGCCCTGATACCGGCTCTCTTCCCGGATGTGGCGGTGCTGCACGTCCACCGGGCAGACCGATTGGGCAACTGCCAGATAGACGGCTACCCTCACATGGACGTGGACATCGCATTGGCGTCCACCACTGTCTTGGTTACCGCCGAAGAGATCGTGTCCGAGGAGCAGATCCGTAGTCAGCCGGACCGGACCAAGATCCCGGGCTTCGCCGTGGACGCCCTGGTAGAAGTTCCCTACGGGGCCTTCCCCCACGAATGTTACGGGCTTTATGAAGCCGACTTCGATCATTTCGACAAATATGTAGCGGAGGGTAGCTCCCAGGGGGCCGAAGGGGTTCGGGAGTACCTGGACCGTTATGTGTACAACACGCCTGACCACAAGGACTACCTGAGTCTCTTTGGAGCCGGCACGTTAGACCGGAAAGCTCGAGACGCCCAACAGTTGGTGGGGAGAGGATGAGCTACTCGCCCGCCGAATTGCTGGCCGTGATCGCGGCCCGCCAACTGGCCGGAGTCAAGTCGGTATTCGCCGGCGTGGGCATTCCTCTGCTGGCGGCTGCTTTGGCTCAGAAAACCCATGCTCCGGACTTGACCATTGTGGTGGAAGGGGGCTCCATCGGCCCGGAGTTGCTTCCCGGCCGGCTTCCCATATCCACCAACGAGATGAGGGTCGCCCACCGGGCCAGGGTTCTGCCCGGTATCACGGACACTTTCCTGTTCGCCCAGCGCGGCTTCCTGGAGGTAGGGTTCGTCGGCGGCGCACAAGTCGATCGTTTCGGCAATCTAAACTCCTCGGTGGTTGGGTCCTACGATAAACCCCAAGTGAGGCTGCCGGGCAGCGGTGGGGCCAACGATATCATCTCCTTATGCCACCGGGTGATGGTGGTTACCATGCACGAGCGTCGGCGCTTCGTGCCCCGGGTGGATTTTATCACCAGTCCCGGTTTCCTCAGTGGCGGAACGTCCCGCCGGGATGCCGGTCTGCTTTTCGGCCGCGTTAGCCAGGTCGTGACTAATCTGGGGATACTGGGGTTCGACGAGGAGTCCAAAGCCATGCGTCTGGAAGGCCTGCACCCCGGCGTGTCGGTGCAGGATGTGGTGGAGATGACGGGCTTCGACCTGCTCATAAACGACGAACTTCCAATCACCGAGCCTCCAGAAGAGGAGGAGCTTGCTCTGCTGCGTGGCCTAGATACCGAAAGGCGGTTTATATGAAAGCCAGAGAGACGGTGTAATGGCGGTGCAATTTGGCCTCGCTATGAGGAACTTCGTGGGCCCCGGCGAGACTCCCGACGTGGACGAACTCCTGGCTTACGCCCAACGGGCCGAGGAGCTGGGCTTTGAGTCCCTCTGGGTATGGGACCACATGCTGTTGGGCGTGGATCCGGCTTTTCCCGTCTTGGATGCCCTGTCCATCCTGATCGCGATCGCGGCCCGCACCACTAGGATAAAGCTGGGAACCGGTGTTTTGGTGCTGCCGCTGCGGAACCCGGTGGTAACTGCCAAGACGCTGACCAGCCTGGACCATATTTCCAAGGGACGGCTCATTGTGGGGGCCGCCGCCGGCTGGTACGCCCGGGAGTTCGACGCCGTGGGTGTGGAGTTCAAGCGGCGGGGGCGGATCTTCGAGCGCAACCTGGACATGATGTTGCGTCTTTGGACCGAAGACTCGGTTACGTTGCAGGTGGACAACCATAACTTGAGACAGGCGGTACTCCTGCCCAAACCCTACCAGTCGCCCCATCCTCCCGTGCTGATCGGGGGCTACGTCGGCGCGGTGCTGCGCCGCGCGGCCCGCATGGGTGACGGTTGGCTGACCTACTTCTACACGCCGGAAGGGTTCACCAAGTCTTGGGACAAGGTGCTGGCCTACGCCGAAGAGTACGGGCGGGACCCGTCAACCCTGTCGTCCACGAACCAATTAGCGATATACGTGGGGCCGTCCAAGGAAGAGGTCGATCCGGACATGCGGCACTGGCTGAGCACCGAGTGGGACGTGGCGGGCTGGAGCGACTCCACCATCGAACATGCGATCTGCGGAACGCCGGACCAGTGTGTCGAGCAACTCCAGGCTCACATCGAGACGGGGGTCGACCGGTTGGTCTTGATTCCCTACCGCTATCAACCTGAGCAAGTAGAGCTGATCGCCCGCGAGGTGCTCCCCCGCCTCACCGCCTAAGCCCGCAATACCTCAGCTTAAATGTATTCGGCCCTTCGCCGGAATGACGACGCCTAGGCTGATACACTACCTAGCAGAACAATGCGCCGAGATCGTGGAGTACCAACACCTACTTTAAAATGGGGTTGATAGAAGGAGTTAACCGAGCCAATGGCCAAAACCATCGTGGGAATCGACGTGGGCGGCACCTTCACCGACATAGCCATCTTGGAAGATGGCCGGTTGCGAGTGCACAAGCTACCTTCCACTCCCAGTGATCCTTCGGTTGGCATCATGAAGGGCGTAATGGAAGCCTGCCCACAATTCGTGGACGGGGGCGGCGAATTCGATGCCGATTTCGTCCACGGCTCCACGGTGGCAACCAACGCGTTATTGGAGGGCAAAGGAGGACGCACGGCCCTAATTACGACCTTGGGGTTTGAGGACGTGCTGGAGATCGGCCGCCAGAACCGTTCCGAACTCTATAATCTTAACGTGGACCGGCCAGTCCCCCTGGCGCCTTGGGAATTGCGGTTCGGCTTGCCGGAGCGGGTGGACCACAACGGTACTATCGTGGAAGACCTGCTGCCCGAAGCTATCCAGACCTGTGTGCAACTGATCGAGGAGGCCGGAGTAGATGGCATCGCTGTGTCTTTCCTCTTTTCCTTCCTAAATCCGGCCCACGAAGAGGCCGTGCTGGCCGCATTGGAAAAGCTGCCCAACAACCCGTTCATCTCCATTTCCAGCAAAGTGCTGCCGGAGTTCCGCGAATACGAGCGCACCAGCACCGTGGTGGTCAACTCCTACGTCGGCCAGATCGTGAGCCGTTACTTGACCAGCTTGGAGAACTCACTGGGTAAGGGACTGCGCATCATGCAGTCCTCCGGGGGCAGCATCACGGCGCGTTTGGCGGCGGACCAGCCGGTGCGCACTATCCTGAGCGGACCCGCCGGTGGAGTGGTGGGGGCTTTCTACACCGGCGTTCAGGCGGGCTATCCCGATATCATCACCCTGGACATGGGTGGGACGTCCACCGACGTCTCTCTCTGTCCGTCGCGGATCAAGGAGACCACCGGTTCCCAGGTTGGGGGGTATCCCATCAGTGTGCCCATGATAGATATACACACCGTCGGGGCCGGCGGCGGCTCCATCGCCCGGGTGGACGCCGGAGGGGCCTTGGTGGTGGGCCCACAATCGGCGGGAGCGGACCCCGGACCGGCGTGCTACGGGAAGGGAGATCAGATCACTGTTACCGACGCCAATCTGGTCCTGGGACGAATGCTGCCCGACAATTTCCTAGGTGGGCGAATGACTCTGGACCGCCAACGGGCCGAGGAGCTGATCGCTGAACTGGCTTCGGAGATTTCATTGAGCGTCCAAGAGACGGCCCTGGGCATTATAAGGGTCGTTAACGCTAACATGGCGCGGGCCATCCGCGCCATCTCTCAAGAGCGTGGCTACGATCCCCGTCAGTTCACCTTGTTGCCTTTCGGTGGCGCGGGTCCCATGCATTGCTGCGATTTGGCCCACGAGATGGGCATTCCCCGGGTCCTGGTCCCCGCGCGTCCCGGCATTCTGTCTGCTCTAGGCGTGGCCATCGCCGATATAGTCAAAGACTACTCCCGAACGGTCATGATGCGGGGAGACGACATCAACCGCACCCAGCTCGACGAAGAATTCCACGGTATGGAAGGATTAGCCAGGGAAGAATTGGAGAAGGAGGGGCTGCCCATGGACCGCATGGTGCCCCAGCGGTTCCTGGACGTGCGCTATGTGGGGCAGTCCTTCGAGCTGACCATCGATTACCCTTCTCCCAGACGCCGAATAGACACGGCAAGGATGCGCCGGTCCATCGCCGACAGCTTCTACCGGGCCCACCTGCAGCGGTTCGGTTACGCCGACCGGGGCGAGGCGGTGGAGATCGTCAACCTCCGTCTCAAGCTGGGACTCAAGATGGATAAACCCCAGATAGTAGCAGGACAAGCGGCGGACTCTGGATCCACTCCCGCGCTGATCGGGGAGGCACAAGTGGTCTTCTCGGGCGGCTCAGTCACCACGCGACTCTACGATAGGGAGAATCTGCGGACCGGAGACCAGATCTCCGGTCCTGCCATCGTGTTGCAGATGGACACCACGGTCGTTATAACACCCGGTTGGACCGGTACGGCGGACGACTACGGGAATCTGGTGCTGGAGACGGAGTGAGCCTGGAAAAGCCGTCATAGAAACGGTAAAATTCTGGCTGCAAAATGTTGGCGTGCTACAGAGTGACGCAGATTAAAATGCGAGGTGGCCGATGGCCGTCGACCCGATAAGCCTGGAAATATTCAAGAGCCTGTTCATATCCGTCTCCGAAGAGATGGGGGTGGCGCTACAGCGCACGGCCTACTCTCCGAATATTAAGGAACGGCGCGACTTCTCATGCGCCATATTCGACCCAGAAGCGCAAATGGTGGCCCAAGCTGCCCATGTCCCGGTCCACTTGGGGGCCATGCCAGCCTCGGTACGGGCGGCTATCGACGCCTTTCCCAATGCCCTGCGGCCCGGAGACATGGTTATCCTGAACGACCCGTACTTAGGCGGCACCCACCTTCCGGATATCACCCTGGTCGCGCCGGTATACGCGGAAGAGAATGGCGCCAAGCGCCTGGCTGGATTCGTCGCCAACAGGGGTCACCACGCCGACGTGGGAGGCATGACGCCGGGCTCTCTCCCCTTGTCCACCGAGCTGTATCAGGAAGGGACCATAATCCCTCCCATCAAGTTGATCCGGGGAGGAAGGCTGAACAAGGAGGTCATTCAACTCATCTGCCGAAACTCCCGCACGCCGGAAGAGCGGAAAGGGGACCTTGCCGCCCAGATCGCCTCCACTAGAGTCGGCGAGCGCCGATTGCAAGAGATCATCCAACGCTATGGCAACGATGAGACGCAAGAGCATATGGCGGCGCTGCTGGACTACTCCGAGCGGCTGACCCGCCAAGCCATCACCCGCATTCCCGACGGCGTCTACAAGGTCGTGGACTACATGGACGACGATGGGTTGACCGATCAACCGGTGCCTATTCGAGTGTGCATCACCGTCGCTGGAGACGAGATTACGGTCGACTTCACCGGGACTTCACCCCAGCGGCCCGGCTGCATCAACGCTCCTCAGGCCATCACCGTTTCGGCATGTCTATACGTTATCCGGTGCATCGTGGGCGAGGAAGCGCCGGCCAATCAGGGCTGTCTCCGTCCGATCAAGATCATCACGCCCCGCGGCTCTCTGGTAAACCCGGAACCCCAACGGGGCGTGGCCGGCGGCAACGTGGAGACTTCCCAACGAATAACCGACGTTCTCTTTTCCGCTCTGGCTCAAGCCTTGCCCGAGTTGATCCCGGCCGCCAGCCAGGGCACGATGAACAATCTGCTCGTGGGGGGCCACGACCTGAACCGGAACAAACCATTCGTTTACTACGAAACCATAGGCGGTGGCATGGGCGCCCGGCCGACCAAGGACGGCATCTCGGGCATTCACACGCATATGACCAACACTATGAATACACCTGTGGAGGCCTTTGAGTTCGCTTTTCCGATGCGCCTAAAACGGTACGCCATCCGGCGCGGTTCGGGGGGCCGGGGCAAGTACCGGGGCGGCGACGGGCTGGTGCGGGACGTGGAGTTCCTGGCCCCCGCTAGGGTCACCATCCTATCTGAGAGACGGAAGTTCCCGCCCCCTGGATTCCACGGCGGCCACCACGGCGAGACCGGCGAAAACGTGTTGCTAAGGGGTGGCTACGAAGAGGTTCACCTGGCGGGGAAAGAAACGCTGGACGTGGAGCCGGGCGACGTATTGAGCATCCGCACGCCGGGCGGCGGCGGATGGGGCGCACCCGAGGATGACGAGTAGCCGGTCCCGGTCACCTCGATTTTTAAGTGATATGCCAACTCCGCGGCGTGCTCCTCCAGCGCCACGCCGATCCGACCATGTATTCGCACCCGCCGGGTTACATGATAATTCTCTTTGAGGTCACCCTCAGAACGCCTCCATGGAGCCCAGATTGTTGAAGCCCCGGGAGATCCGTCCGGCTTATAGTTGGGTAATCCTGGCGTCTGGCTTCTTAGTGCTTTTTTTCGGCACCGGTTCCAGGTTCGCCTTTGGCCTGGTGCTCAAGCCAATGTCCGAAGACCTGGGATGGAGCCGGTCAACCCTCACCTTGGGTTTGACCGCCTTTATGTTGGTGTCCGCAGTTTCTCTTCCCGTAGTTGGAAGACTCATTGACCGCTATAGCCTGCGGCTGGTCATGGGAGGCGGGGGGATATTGGCGGCTTTGGGCATCATATTTATGGGCCGGGTTGACGAGCCCTGGCATTTGTTTTTAGCGTACGGGCTTGTTTACGGCATTGGCATCGCAGCCATCTCCAACCTGCCTGTGGGCGTGTTAATCAGCCGGTGGTTTTACCGGCGGCGAGGCGCAGCGGTCAGTGCCGCCATCTCCGGGGGCGCCTTCGGCCAGTTGGTTATCATCGGAGTACTTTCGGCATTTCTAGCGAGCATTGGATGGCGTACGGCGTTTACAGTCTTGGGATTCGTCGCTCTGGCGGTTATGGCCCCGGTGGTGCTAACGGCGGTGCGCTCCCGTCCTCCAATTCCCACAGCTGAGCCGAGGTTGGGAGAAACCTACGCCGCCGGGGAAAAGGCTGCGTCCGCGCGTGCGGAGCCTTTGTTCGATGAGGAGTTGCCTCTAAGAACGATTCTACGTTCCCGCCAGTTCGCGTTACTGCTGACCATGTACGCCATCTGCGGGTTTCAGGACTTTTTCGTAGCGACCCATTTGGTGGCCTTTGCCCAAGACCAGGGCGTGGGATCGGTCTTGGCCGGTAATCTGCTGGCGTGGATGGGGTTGATGGGGCTGGTTGGAGTGCTTTTGTCGGGAGTTCTTTCCGATGCATTCGGGGCAGCCAGGCCCACTCTGCTCTGCTTTTTACTGAGAATCGTTATATTCGGATTTATTATCTTTTTCCAAGACACGGTGGCGGTGGCTGCGTTCGCCCTTGTCTACGGCTTTACGTTTTTGGTCACCGCACCTCTTACGGTGGTCTTCGCCGGGGCAATATTCGGTCAAGGCCGGTTGGGCCTAGTCGCCGGTTCAATCTCGATGGTCCACCAAATATTCGGAGGATTGGGCGCTCTAACCGGGGCGTTGGTATTCGACCAGTGGGGTAGTTACGATCGTGCGTTCCTCCTATTGCTGGCCATCTCCGTGGTCGCTGTTCCCGTCACGCTGATGCTTCGGGAGCGCCCGTTGACTCACTTGGGATCTGGTGAAACAACAACCCCCCGTTGACAATGTAGGCATGCCCGGTATGAAGTTGGCCTCTTCGGATGCCAGGAAAGCCATGATGATTCCTGGGTGATTCCCACTTAGGGAAGATGCGAAGTATCGTCTTGGAAGCTAGTTGTAAGTAGGGAACTGGGTCGTTGCTATGAGAAAAGGCTGTTAACCTACTGCGACGTCGGCCAACAAAACTCAATATCCTCCAGGAGGGGGCAGGCTTAATGCGGATCTTGATAATCGGAGCCAGCGGATTCATCGGGCATTACTTGCTACGCCGCCTCCGGCATAAATCCGATCATGAAGTCACTAAGACTTACAATTCTCGGACGCCTGGGGACATTGATCAGTCTTGGCACCGGCTGGAAATTACCGATTACCAACGGCTGGATCAGGTTTTTCTGCAGGCTCGGCCCGATGTGGTGGTGCTATTGGCTGCTATCGCAGATGTTGGAACCGCCGAGAGGGATCCGGCAAGGGCTACCGAAGTAAATGTTGATGGGGCTGCACAAGTGGCACGGCTTTGCACCCAATACCATGCGAGGCTGGTTTTCTTGTCGAGCGAGTATGTGTTCAGCGGTGACCGTGGAAACTATCAGGAGGATGACGCCCCCAAGCCGAACACTCACTACGGACGGACCAAGTGGCAAGCAGAGCTAGCAGTTGCTCGTGAGGCCTCCCAGTGGAGTATTGTGCGGACCAGCGTGGTGTATGGATGGCCGTTATTCGGTCGACGGAATCTGGCGGCCATGATAATTGACCGCTTAAAAAACAACGAGACCTACATCGGCGATACTAATACTTATCGCACACCGATCTACGTTGAGCATCTGACAGAAGGCATCATGCGGCTGGTGGCCGACTATCACCCTGGGATCTGTCACCTTGCCGGGGCAGATTGGATGAACATGTACCAGTTCGCCTGCGCTGTCGCGGAGGTATTTGAGTTGGATAGCAGCCTGGTAACTCCGGTCCAGGCATTGGCCGGCGTACCGCCCAAAACGGATTCGTTAGAAGAGTTAGAGCAGGACTTCAAGCAAGATATGCTAGGGCTAGACTGTACACAAACCAGTCATAGGACTGGGATCCGCGCCTTCGGTGTAGTTGCCGGACTGCAAGAAATGTTAGCTTAACGTGGCGCACCGGCATCAGCGTCCTGCGGGACGCCTTGGCCACGCTGGATGCGGAGGAGAGTTAAGCCGGCGCTATCCACTCGGCGGCGCGTTCCCCTATCATGACAACCGTCGCATGGCTGCCACCTGACCTGGTAACTCGCGGCATCACCGACGCATCGACCACTGACAACCCTTTTACTCCCTTGACGCTGCAGTATTGATCGACGACCGCCATCGGGTCTGAGTCAGGTCCCATCTTACAGGTCCCGGTGACGTGCCTGGCTGTTCCACAGGTTTTGCGAATGTAGAGGTCCAAAGCATCATCGTCGGCCAAAATTTCATCCGTTGGTTGGATCCGGTGATCGGCGATGTCTTTATACGCGTTGGATTCCAGAAAGCCTATCGCCTTTCGCAGGCCTTCCCTCACA
>JAKUQE010000072.1 GCA_022450395.1 Dehalococcoidia bacterium
CCCTCCCCTCTCTAGCCCGCCGCCCCCCCCCTCCTCTCGTTGTCTCGCGTGTTTGCTGTCCCCCCCCCCCCTCCGCCGTTTTTTTGGTCTTGTTTTCCCCCCCCCCCTCCCTCCGCGGCGGGGGGGGGGGGGTCCCCCTTGTGTGGGGGGCCCCCCCCAACCCTCAGTAGGAGAGGCAGTCGCGACGTGCTCACCAAGCGCATCATCCCCTGTTTGGACGTGGACGCGGGCCGGGTGGTCAAAGGCATCAGTTTCGTAAACTTGCGGGACGCCGGCGACCCCGCCGAGTTGGCCTCTTACTACGACCAAGAAGGCGCCGACGAACTGGTCTTCTTGGACATTACCGCCAGCTCCGACTCTAGAGACACCATGGTCGACGTGGTGGGCCGGGTTTCCGAACAGGTCTTCATACCTCTGACCGTGGGAGGCGGCATCCGCAGCGTAGACGACATGCGCCGGATGCTCAACGCCGGGGCCGACAAAGTATCGGTCAATACGGCCGCGGTCAACAACCCGGACCTGGTTAAAGAAGGGGCGGCCCAATTCGGCAATCAATGCATAGTGGTGGCCATCGACGCCAAGCGGGTTTCCGATCCCGGCGAAACCAGGGATACCCGGCAAGACGGCCTCTCGTTAGACCCGGAATCCCGGTGGGAGGTCTACACTCATGGCGGACGGGAAACCACAGGGATCGACGCGGTTAAGTGGGCACTACGGGCGGTAGAGTTGGGCGCCGGGGAGTTTTTGCTAACCAGCATGGATGCCGACGGCCATCTGGCCGGGTATGATTTGGAATTAACCAAGGCTATCTCCGAGGCGGTGCCGGTACCGGTGATCGCCAGCGGCGGGGCCGGTAACCTGGAGCACTTGCACCAGGCATTCACTCAGGGCAAAGCCGATGCCGTTCTTGCCGCCAGCATCTTCCATTTCGGAACCTATTCGATCGCTCAAGCGAAAGAGTATCTGGCGGCCCAGGGCGTGCCGATGCGCCCCCAACAATACCCTATATCCTAGTTTCAGTCCCTGGAAGCCCCCAGATTTCCTGCCCAACTCAATTCCGGCGTATCACAGTGAGCGCATGACAAACCAATGAGCCAGATAACCACTGTCATCTTCGACATGTACGAAACCCTGGTGGAGAACAGCCCCCATCTCTGGCAGGCCACTTTCCAAGATATCATTGACTCCCAACAACTGCCGGTTTCGACCGGGGACCTGTGGCGGGAGTGGAAGGCGGCGGAGGTAAACTTTCGAAACCGGCGACTGGAGCCCGAATCGCCCTTCGAGAGTTATTTTCAGGGATGGCGCAGTTGCTTCGTCGAAGCCTTCCGTGTATTTGATCTGCACGGAGACCCCGAAGCAGCCGCCCACAGATCCATCCTGGATATGTCACTCCGGGCACCTTACGAAGAAACCGTTGAAGCCTTGGAAGCCATTCAAGACGACTGGCGTATGGCGGTCCTCTCCAACGCCGACGACGGCTATCTGATGCCCAACGTGGCCGGCCTGGGGTTGAACTTCGCTCAAGTCCTGTCCTCCGAAGAAGGCCGCGCTTACAAGCCGGAGCCGGGCCTATTTCAGGAAATGCTGCGCCGGTTGGACGTGACGCCCAGCGAAGCGGCATACGTTGGCGACCGCCAATTCGAAGACGTCCAGGGAGCCGGCAGCGTTGGCATGCCCACCGTTTGGATCAACCGCACTGGCGCGCCATTGGACCCCGGGTTACCCAAACCGGATCACCAGATAAAAAGCTTGCTGGAGCTTCCCGGAATATTGTCCGGCGGCAATTAGGTCATCAGAGCAACCGGTAAACGAATCAGGAAGGATAAGTCATGAAGGTAAAACTCAACGAGCAAGGTCTGGTCCCCGCCATCGCCCAAGACGCCGACACGGGCCAAGTACTGATGCTGGGATACATGAATCCAGGTTCGTTGAAACGAACGATTGAGGGAGAACAGGTTTGGTTTTACAGCCGAAGCCGGGAAGACCTTTGGCACAAGGGGGAGATTTCAGGCAACTACCTGAACCTGAAAGAGGCCTGGCTGGACTGCGACGGAGACACCCTTCTACTGAAGGTCAAGCCCGACGGACCCGCCTGCCATACCGGGGAAACCTCATGCTTCTACACGCCCATGGAGCAGCTTCCCGATGAGTACGAAGTTACGGAGACCGGTCCGGGTATCCTGAGCGAACTTTTCGCGGTGATCCAAGACCGGCAGCGAGACCCGCCGGAGGGCAGCTATACCGCCAAATTGCTCCAAGAAGGAATGGGCCGAATCGCGCAAAAGGTGATTGAAGAAGCGGGAGAAACCGCCATCGCGGCGGTCCAAGACAACAAAGAGGATCTCCCCAAAGAGGTGGCCGACCTCCTGTACCACACCCTGGTGCTTTTGGCGGCGTCCGGCGTCACGCCCAACCAGGTTTGGAAAGAGCTGCGAAATCGAAGGGGTTAAACGTCTCCCGGCAGGGTATCCCCTGACTGGTAGACCGCCCATTCCGAACCCTGGTATACGGTAACCTTTCCAGACCCCACGACCCTCCAGTTTCCTGGCTTGCCCAGACAACCGGTGCGGGCATCTACCCCAAGTACCGTCAGACCGGAGGGGGCCTGGGCCTGCAACTCCCGTGAAGTCTCGGCGGGGTCTCTGTTTTCATGGTGGGGCATGACGGCAACTCCAGGGACGATACCAAGAGCCTCGATCCAACCGCCCGCGCTGGGACGGCGCATGTAAGACCCGAACACCATGGCTCCGGCGCTGGAACCGGCCAGAACTGTGCCTTGCTCCACCGCGTTCAGGATCGCCGTCAGGAGCGGAGAATTCTGTAACGCGGACAAAAGATGGTCGGGGTTGCCCCCGGTGAAATAGACCACACCGGCCCCGTCGATCGCGCGGCTAAATTCTGGGTCCTCGGCCTGCGTCCGGTCCAACACCATCAATTGGTGGGCGTCTCCCCCCAGACCGCCGAAGTGGGTGACGCCGTCGTTGGCCGCTTTTGCCGGGCCGGTCACCGCCGCCGTGGGCAGCACCAGCACTCGGGACGGCTGTTGCCCAGACACCCTCATTATCTCCCGGTCCATGTCCTCGCAACCTACGCGGAACTCTTCTCCGCCCACGAGACCGATATCGCCTGCCATCCTATCTCCCCCCGGCTGAGTGATGTTTCGGAAGAAAATCCTAGCCGAAACTCAGGCCATTGTACCAGTCCGGCAGACCCACTAATTTCATACGCCGAATCAAGGGAATCACCGCGGCTTGATGTGATAGGATGAAAGCTAGGAAAATAAGCATGTTGTCTAGAATTTTGATCGCCCTTAGGGCTTTTATCCGCCATTGAGGCATCAGATTCGGAACTCAAGATAGGTTTCTCCACATGGCAACCCCACCGGTCTTGCACATCGTCCGAGAGTTGGTTTCCCAAGCCGTACAACAGGCCCGGCGAGAAGGCTTGTTGCAACTGGAAACTACGCCTGAGATTCAAGTAGAGCGCCCAGCCAAGGCCGAGAACGGCGATTTCGCCACCAGCCTGCCCCTCCGGTTGGCCCGGGCTACCCGCATCAATCCCCTGGAACTTGCCGAATCGCTGATCAAATATATCCCTGCTTGCGACGAGATCGACCGGGTGGAGGCCGCGCCTCCCGGCTTTATTAACTTCCATCTCAGTGACCGTTGGGTCCGAGAGCAGGTAGAAGAAGTGCGCAGGGTGGGGAACGAATACGGAAACGTGGACCTGGGCCAAGGGCAGCAAATGATGGTGGAATATGTCAGCGTCAACCCCACCGGACCGGTGCACGTGGGCCATGCTCGCGGGGCAGTCCTAGGCAGTTCTCTAGCCAACGTACTATCAGCCGCCGGCTACCAGGTTACCCAGGAATACTACATCAATGACGCCGGCACTCAGATGGAGGCTTTCTACGGTTCGGTGTACGCTCGCTATCTGCAAGCCCTGGGACAAGAGGCCGAATTGCCCCCCAACGGTTACGCCGGCGATTATATCGGCGACCTAGCCGAGGAGATCGCCGAAACTGAAGGAACTCGATTCATCGGAATGGAAGAGCCGCAGGCCCTTCGGGAAATGGGCGATATTGCCCGGGAAAAGATGATCGCTCTGATCCGGGACGACCTGTCTCAGATCGGAGTGAATTTCGATACCTGGTTCAGCGAACGCACCCTGTTCGACCAGGGAGATTACGATCGGGCGCTGCAGGTATTGCGGGACAAAGAGTACCTGTCGGAGCGGGACAACGCCGTCTGGTTCAACTCTACTAAATTGGGCGACGATAAGGACAACGTAGTCATACGGGCCACCGGCGAGCCGACCTACTTTGCCTCTGACATCGCCTACCATTACAACAAATTCATAGTTCGCGGATTCGATTCGGTAGTCAATATTTGGGGAGCCGACCACCAGGGCCACGTCCCCCGGATGAAGTTGGCCGTCGCCGCCTTGGGCATCCCTCCGGAGCGGCTGACGATCTTGATATCTCAGATGGTTACATTGAAGCGCGGAACCGAAGTCGTTCGCGCGTCCAAGCGGACCGGCAACTTTGTGACCCTGCAGGAGTTGACCGAAGAAGTTGGCGCCGACGCCTGCCGCTACTTCTTCTTGGCTAGGACGCCCTCCACCCAGATGGAGTTCGATCTGGAGTTAGCTAAGCAGGAATCATCGGAGAACCCTGTTTATTATGTCCAGTACGCCCACGCCAGGATCGCCGGCATCCTGAATACGGCGCGCGGACAGAACATCGACTGGAGCGCCGGCGACGTGGGTTTATTAACCCACCCCAGCGAACTGAGTCTCATCCGAACAATGATAAGGTTGCCCGAGTTGGTGGAGCAGATGGCCAGGGCCTTGGAGCCCCATCAGTTGCCCCACTACACCACGGAACTGGCCACCGCCTTCCACTGGTTTTACGAGAATTGCCGGGTCATTTCATCCCATGAGGAAGACGCCCAACTTAATCTGGCCCGGTTGAAACTGGTAGAATCGGCCCAGATAGTATTTCGCCGCTCGCTAGCGTTGATGGGAATGAGCGCGCCGGAACGGATGTAAGCGGGCTATCCCTCTATTTACTCGAGTCCGCACCCTACCTCAACCAACTTAATCGGCTTCCCAGTTAACACTCTATTGCCGTTATCTAGACCTTGATGCGTTTGTTCGATCTTTTTCTGGGCCGGAAATCCGTTGACCGCGAGCTGCGCCTGGGGCTGGTGGAAAACTGGCGCCAGTTTTCCCTGTTGGTCGCCCTCAACCTGTTCGTCGGCGGCATGATCGGCCTTGAACGCACCATCCTTCCGGTGCTGGCCGAAGCCGAGTTCGGCATAACGTCCAAGACGGCGGCCATCTCCTTCATCGCTACCTTCGGCATCTCCAAAGCCCTGTCCAACCTATTCGCCGGGCATCTTGCCCAGAGAGTGACCCGGCGCCGAATACTAATCGTTGGATGGCTGTTCGGAGTGCCGGTACCTTTGATCTTGATCTGGGCGCCGGACTGGGGTTGGGTGATCGGGGCCAACGTCCTGCTCGGTATCAACCAAGGGTTGACTTGGTCGATGACGGTGAATATGAAGATGGACCTGGTTGGCCCTAGATGGCGCGGCCTGGCTTTGGGCTTCAACGAAACGGCCGGATACGTGGCATTGGCCGCCGCGGCGTTTCTAACCGGGGTCATTGCCCAGTCTTACGGTCTGCGGCCTGAGCCATTCTATCTGGGCATTGGGATCGCCGCCATCGGGCTGGCCCTCAGCGTATTTCTGGTCCGCGACACCGCGCCTTACCTTGCCTTGGAAACGGCGCGGCAATCGGCGTTGGACCCCAATGCTGTTTCGAATCCCGTGTCGCTTAGGCGTAGCTTTGCCGATACCACCTGGCGCAGACGGGACCTGTTCGGCATTACTCAGGCCGGATTCGTAAAGAACCTCAACGATGGCTTAGCCTGGGGAATCTTCCCGCTTTTATTCGCCAGCCACGGACTGGACCTGGACCGTATGGGAATCTTGGTGGCGATCTATCCGATGGTCTGGGGGTCGCTGCAGATCGGCAGCGGATGGATCAGCGACGTGTTGGGACGCACCCCGTTGATCGTCACCGGTATGTTGCTGCAGGGCGGCGCCATCTGCATGGTTGGTCTCGTTACGTCCTTCGGCCCTTGGGCCGGCGCGATGGTCCTCTTGGGGCTGGGTACCGCCATGGTTTATCCGACGCTACTAGCCGCCATCGGAGACGCGGTGCCTGCCCGGGAGCGAGCCACCTCATTGGGAGTGTACCGCTTCTGGCGGGATGCCGGATTCGTTGCCGCGGCCCTTTCGGCCGGGGGAATCGCAGACCTGTTCGGGCTACGGGCAGCCATATTCTCGGTAGGCGCGTTGACGATCTTATCGGGCATACTGGCAAGCCTGACATTGCGGGACAACCGGGGAAATCCCCAACGCTGAATCTGTCCCACATTTGAGATATTCCGTCCGTACAACAACCCCTAGAGATTATTTCTGCCTTGAATTGGCCAGGATTTGGGTCTATAGTACGACTTGTCGGTCGAACCGTAACAGTCTGCCGTTCTGGCGCACCGCCTTTGCGGGCGCCTCTTCAACCCAGTGGTAGAGGGTTCCCCTCACCTCACTTGACTGCTCCGGTACAAACATGGCCGCCTGGCGGGCCGCAAACAGTCAGATTATTAGTGGTTATCCCGCTTGGTTGGCATCAGGAGTTCGAGGCGTACTCGCCTAGATGCAGATATTACACCGAATCAACTTGATGGCTTGGCGCCATCGTGTTCGTCTCCTCATCGGATACCTGACCATCGTGATTGCGGTAGGTCTGTCCCTCGTCATCCCCCTAACATTCCGCGAAGCCATCAATATGCTAGTCGTGTTTGAGGACGGTGTGATACGCACCGTGGAGGACACGAAATTCAGTGCCCTGGTGGTTCTGGGCCTCATTCTGCTGGCAGCCAGCGTCATCCGGGGATTCGTCGACTTTGCCCGAACGTACTGCACCGACTCGCTGTCCCAAAAAGTTGCCTACGATGTGCGCAACGACATGTACGACAAGCTGCAGCACCTCAGCTTCGCTTACCATGACAAAGAGCACACGGGCAATCTCATGTCCAAGGTTACTTCCGACGTAGAGGCGATCCGGCGCTACGTGAACATGGGCATGGTCCGGGGCCTGGAAGTCCCGCTCCGGGTGATCGCGATCGTGGCATTGATGTCAACCGTCAACTGGCAACTCACCCTCCTCAGCTTGGTATTCCTCCCATTCTTGGTGGTTAAATCTTCCTTCGTGGTCGTTAGGTTGAGGGCCATGTGGCTGCACGTCCAGGAAGTGATGGGGGAGTTGGTAACCATCCTTCAGGAGAACCTTTCCGGTATCCACGTCGTCAAGGCATTCGCATCGGAAGAGTACGAAAAGAACAAATACGCCGTTAAGGCCGCCGAGCTTCAGCGGGAATACTACGGAAACGAACGGCTGCAGCAATCGACTACGGCCTGGCTAACCCTGTATTTTACTCTGGCGCTGGGGATAGTACTTTGGTTCGGCGGATTGGAACTCATGAAGGGAGACCTTGACCCTGGCGGGTTTGCCGCCTTCCTTCTGCTGATGAACCAGTTGACCTTCCCGATACGCATGACGCCGCAGATCATCGGCAGCTTCTCCCGGGCCATCTCTTCCGGAAAGCGCATCTTCGAAGTCCTGGACGCCCAATCTCCGGTGGTGGAGAAACCGGATGCCAAAGAGATGGAGCGGTCCGAGGGATTCGTCCGATTTGAAGATGTGTCGTTCTCCTACGACCCGCGGATCCCGGCGTTGAAGAACATTGATGTTTCCGCAGCCCCGGGGAGCATCACCGCTATCTTGGGAGCACCCGGCAGCGGCAAGACCACGATCATCAACCTGCTGCCACGGTTCTACGAAGTAACCCAGGGGCGGATCAGCATAGATAACCAGGATATCCGCGACTTCACGCTGGCGTCATTGCGCCGTAACGTGGGTATAGTCCAGCAAGACATATTTTTGTTCAGTGCCACTATTCAAGACAACATCGCCTACGGCGCTTCCGGGGCTACGAAAGAAGACGTGATCAAAGCCGCCAAGGTGGCCCAACTCCACGACCACATAATGTCCCTGCCCCACGGTTACGATACGTGGGTGGGAGAGCGGGGCGCCACTCTTTCCGGCGGTCAGAGACAGCGTCTGTCTATCGCCAGAACGGTGCTCATCGATCCACCGGTCTTGATCCTGGACGACTCCACTTCCAGTGTGGACGTGGAAACGGAAAGGATGATTCACCAGGCCATGACCGATGTGATGAAAGGCCGAACGACATTCATCATCGCCCACCGTCTCAGTTCGGTAAGAGAAGCCGACCACATAATAGTGTTAAAAGACGGCGAGATCGCCGAGCAAGGCAGCCACGCCGAACTGATGGCGGTTGGCGGCACATACCGGGAGATTTACGATCTCCAGTTGCGTCCCCAAGAAGAGGTTTTGCTGGATGCGGCCATTTCCGGGGACGACGGAGGAGACAGCTAGATGCACTCACACGGCGCGGGCGGCGGTTTCGGCGGAATGATGGGCGGCATGCGCGGCCTTCAGTCAGGCGGCATGAACTCTCCAAACTTGGACAACCTGACCGACGAAGGGGTCCAAGGCAGCGCTTACGACAACAAAGTGGTTATGCGCCTCGCCACCTACCTTAAATCCCACCAAAAGGATGTGCTGATAACTATCGGCGCTATCGTTACTTACACGGTGGGCAACGTAACGATACCCTTATTTATGTTGTTGGGGATTCAGTGGGGCATCAACCAGGGGTATGATTCCACTCCTCCGGCCTGGCTTCCCTTTGAATCTTGGCGCCTCCACCTAGTGGCCTTGGTCTTTCTGGCAATGTCTTTGTCGTACTTTACCGCCATGTACATCCAGGCCATTTTCATGCCTAAGTTAAGCCAGAGCATTCTGTACCAGTTACGGACCCAGATGTTCAGCCACCTGCAAGACCTTTCCCCATCGTTCTTCCACAGGACACCGGTCGGCAGGATAATGTCCCGCAGCCAAAGTGACGTGTTGCAACTCACCGAGACCTTCGAATTGATGGTGACCAGCGTAGCGGATATGCTAAGCCTGGTCGGCATCATGCTCATCATGTTGGTCATATTGCCGCTCCTCGGGCTGGCCGACTGGCGTTTGTCCCTGGTCTGCCTGAGTGTAGTCCCGGTACTTTTCTTTATCTTGGCCTACTGGCAACGTTTCGCCCGGCGATCCTTCACTCGCATCCGCCGTGCGATCGCCATGGTGAACGGCGAATACAACCAGAACATCACCGGCGTGCGGGTAGTGGAAAGCCTGAACCGCCAAGACGAGAACCTGGAACATTTCCAAGACCTGAACTACGAGCACTTGGACGCCAACATGCAGGCTAGCCGCTTTTCCGGCGGCCTACAGCCCATCGTGGAGTCTCTCATCGGTATTGCCTTCGGCGTAGTGATCGTCATGGGCGGATCCGCTGTCCTGGGGACGGGCGACCCATCATGGGGTGTGTTGCTGGCGTTCCCCATGTGGATTCAACGCTTCTTTGAACCCATAAGGCACCTGACCATGCAATACACCCAGTTGCAAAGAGGCATGGCCGCCGGGGTGAGGATATTTGAGGTAATCGACCTGCAACCGGAAGTTAAAGACGATCCTGACGCTATTGTGATGCCACCGATCAAGGGCGAGATAGAGTTCGAGAACGCCAGCTTCCACTATGTCCCAGGCATCGAAGTGCTACAAGACATCAACCTTCACATTATGCCGGGAGAGAATGTCGCTCTGGTGGGGTCCACCGGAGCGGGAAAAAGCACTCTGGTTACCCTGATCCACCGGTTCGCCGACCTTACTCAAGGCACGATCAAGGTGGACGGCCATGACATCCGGCATGTGAAACGTAGCACATTGGTCAATCAGATGAGCATGGTCCTACAGGAGCCTTACCTGTTCTCTGGGACTATCAACGAAAACATACGTTACCTTCACGTTGAGGCCAGCGACGAGGACGTGATAGCCGCCGCACAAGCCGTGGGCGCCCATGACTTCATCATGGCCCTGGAGGGCGGTTACAACTCCACACTGGCCGAACGCGGCAGCAACCTGAGCATAGGCCAACGCCAGCTTCTAAGCTTTGCCCGGGCCGTGGTGGCGGATCCAAGGATAATCATTCTGGACGAGGCCACCGCCAACATCGACACCTATACAGAATTGCTGATACAGCGGGCCCTGCAGAGAGTGCTCCAAGGGCGCACCTCCATCGTCATCGCCCACCGCCTCTCCACCATTCGGAACGCCGACAAGATTATTGTCTTGGACCATGGGAAGGTGGCGGAGATCGGGAACCACGATGAGCTACTCGAACGGAAGGGAGTGTACGCCCGTCTGTACGCCATAAACTACGGGCTAGATTCCGATGGGACGGAAGGCTCTGATAGCGGCACTGTAGCGGTACCGGCACCGGCCCCCGGGGACAACAACTAACTCTCCCATTGTCGAGCCAAACGGCCAGATATAAATCCCCCGGCGCGTCCCTTGCAGGGGCAGACCGGGGGATCAGTGTTTCAGGTGAATATTCTAGTCAGATCGGCTGCAAAAGGCCCTATGCCGCCGGTTCCAGGACTCGCTTCATCGCCTCTTTGAACACGTCGTATGGGTGGGCGCCGGTAAACAGCAGGTTTCCGACCAGGAAGGTAGGAATCCCGCGAATGCCGTGATTCAACGCCTCTTGGTACTGCTCCATCACCGTGTTGGTGTAGACCTGTTGTTCCAACGAGGACAGCAGTTCAGTTGAATCCAAACCGACACCCTCAGCGAGCTTGCCAAGAACGTCCGGGTCTCCCAGGTCCTCTTTGTCGCTCCACATCGCCCGGTAGGCCGCCTGATGGAACTCCATGAACTTGCCGTGCTGCTGGGCGTACTCGGTAGCCTCCAAGGCGTACATGGTGTTGGGTGTTCTGGACAGGGGACGCATCACCAGTCCGGATTCCTTGGCGTTGGTCCGCAAAGGTTCGGACAACTCATCGTCGGTTTCCCCAGGTCTGCGCTCTCGCACCTTGCCCTCTTTGGGCGTGTCGGGGCGCAACAGGTAGGCCCTTCCTTCTACTTCGATCTCATATTCCTGAGTAAGCTTTTCGACCCGCTCCAGGCCGACATAGCACCAGGGTCAAATATAGTCGTACCAGATAGCAACCTTAACCGGGGTTGTACCGTTTTCCGATGGCTGAGCCGATTGAGTCATGGTCGTCTCCTGGGTCGGGACGGCGCAACCGCCCCTGGATGCAACCGAGTCTAGCAGCGGGGTGAAGCGCCGTCAACTAAGGGGCTTGTGGCGGCAATGGCAGAACAGAAGAGCGGTGGTAAGAGCTGAGAACCGCCGTCCGGTCAACCCGCCATGACTGGCACACGGCGATTAGCGGTGGTTGTTGGTAAGGGATTCGGGAGCGCCTTCCAGAAGGGAGCCTAATTCAGAAAGGCTGCTTATCTTCGGGCAATCGGTAACATCGTCCCGCCAGCCACCCCGGTCGATCAAAACGCCGTGAATCCCTACCGCCCGGGCGCCCAGAACGTCAGACGCGTACTGGTCCCCTACGTGCACCGCTTCCTCTGCCGCTACTGATACCCGGTTAAGGGCCTCCAGGAACATGGCAGGGTCGGGTTTTTCGCCTCCGGGTTCGGTGGGGCTGATGCAGAAATCCAGAAATGGGGCCAACCCCAGTTTTTCGCAAAGCTCATCCATGTCCCGGCGCAGGTTTGACAGAACGCCCAGGCGATAACCCTGGGCGCGCAACGCCTCCAATGCGGGGATGGTGTCGTCAAAGGCCACAAAGTCTTTGGGGATAGTCATGGCCATGGCCCATACTTGCCGGGCCAGATCCAGGGTAACCGGTAGCCCGGCGTTCTCCAGGATCAATTGCTCATATCGGGCGAAGAAGTCCAGCCTCTCTTCAGCGGAGCGCAGGCTCAGGGAATCGCGGCCGTTTTCCTCGTTGAAAAAGATGTCGGCCACCGCATAGCCTCGTCTGATGGAGGCCTTGCACACATTCAGGCCTAACTCTCGACACGCTGCCTGTTGGACTTCGTCTAACGGCGGCCAGAACTGTACCAAAGTGTTATACAGGTCGAAGGAAATCGCTTTGATCATCTACCCTGTTGGTCTCCAGGCCCGCCGACCCGCCGGACAACAGCGGGGGACAATTAACGGCTTCAATATGCCGAGAAGGCGGTCACATCCTAACACACGCCAGCCTAGATGGGAATTCGATTGGCCTGTCAGTATAGTTGATACTTGTCAATCTCTGGCGTAGTGCAGAACTCAGCCTGCTACTGTTGCCCGATCAACTGCAGCGTTTGCAGCACTTCTTGCGGGGAATCCACACGATACAGGGCTTTGGTTGGCTGCCTCGCCTGGCCGACGAAGATCGCGATGCCGCCACCGGATTGGACCACCTCGAATCCGTCCTCGTCGGTAATGTCGTCACCGAAATAGAAGGTCAGCGACGCCCGGGGATACGCATCCTGTAGATACGCGATCGCCTTCCCTTTATCCCACGGGATGTCCGGCCGGACCTCAAACACCTTCTTGCCCAGCGACGTTTTCCAGCCGCCCGGTTTTAAGTAAGGGGACACGGCGGTGTTAAAGCGGGATTCGATCTCGCCGGCCAGATCGTCCGCCGCCAGGCGATAATGAACGCTGAGGGTCATGCCTTTGTCCTCGACGAATACCCCCGGCAAGAGCGACAGATCTTCCTGTAGGTCATGGAGAAGAAGACCCCGGGTCTCACCCAACGATTTTGCTTCAGGATGGACGAAATCCAGGTCAGGACCGGCTATCTCCAGACCGTGATTTCCGGCGTAGAGGAGTTGCGGCAGGTCAACGATAGCGGCAACGTCTGACAAACTCCGGCCGCTGACGATGCCGACTATATACTTATCCTGCCGGCTCAATCTGAGCAGCGTATGCCTGGCTTCCTGTCCTAGTACGGCCAATTCGGGTCGAGCGGCGAGGGGAGTCAAAGTACCGTCATAGTCGGACAGCAGAAGCACCTGTTCGGCTTCTTTTAACCGTTTGATGATGCTGGGCCAGACTTGTAAGAGGTGGGGCATGTGATCAAAGAGGAAGGCGGGTGATTTTTGGGACCGCGTAAGTTATCTGGTTCGGACCGGACGGCGGGAGCGTCTGGCGCCTTGCATCAGGTCCTCCACCATCAACGCCGCCCATTTGTAGATATTGTTTTCCCGAACGATTTCGCGCATCTGAACCATGCGCCACCGTCGCTCCTCTTGGGGCATCTCAACTGCTTGGTGTATCGCGTCCGCGAATTGTTCGATGGCGTAGGGATTGACGATCAATGCGTCGGTCAGTTCCAGGGCCGCACCGGTAAAGGGACTCAGGATAAGCACTCCGTCCTCGTCGAATCGGCTGGCTACGTACTCCTTGGCCACCAGGTTCATACCGTCGTGCAGTGAGCTGACCACGCAGAACCTGGCCATGCGGCGGAGAGCCATTAACGTAAGGTCGGGCAGATCAGTGGGCATATAGATGATGGGTTGCCACCCATCGCGGCCAAACTTGCCGTTGATCTCTTCCAGCAACTCTTCTATCTGCGCCGACAGCTGCTGATAGGCGTCAACCTGGATGCGGCTAATCACTCCGGCCTGGACCAGAACGACCTTCCCGATGTATTCCGGGAATTTTTCCAGAAACCTTCCCATCGCTCGAAAGCGGTGGGGAATTCCCTTGGTATAGTCGATGCGGTCGATCCCCAGACCGACCACCTTGCCGCCCAAGTTTAGTTCATCGGTCAGGCGGTCCATCTCCTCGTCAACATATTGGCCCTGGGCGTCTTGGTTGATCCGCTCGAAGTCCACGCTGATGGGGAATGGCCTAACGACGGTCAGTTCGTCCTTATAGTTGATCCGGGAATATTCGTGGTCCACCCGGCTCTTCAATGTCCGGGACACGGTATCCAGGAAGTTATTGCAGTGGTCCCCGATGTGGAAACCCAGCATATCGTTGCCCAGCAGACCGTCTAGGAGTTCGTCCTGCCAGGGGCAGATACGGAAGATCTCCGGATTAGGCCACGGGATATGCCAGAACTGGCCGGTGATAATGTCGGGATCTGCTTCCCTGATCAGCCGGGGCAACATCGCTAGGTGGTAGTCCTGGGTGAAAACGGCCGCGGGCTGTCCGCCAATCTCATCCAAGACCTGCTTGGCGAACTCCCGGTTAACCGATTTGTAGGTCTCCCAGTCATCTAGATTGAATACGGGTTCGGTGTAGGCGTTGTGACAAAGAGGCCATAAAGCAGCGTTAGAGAACCCGTCGTAGTAGCCCTGTTCTTCCTCTTCCGTCAGCCACACCAGGCGCAGCGTATAGGCCGGGTCGTCGGGCGGAACCATGATTCTGTTTTTGTCGTCCACCGCGTACCAGTCGCCTTTTCCCCCTCCGTAAGCAACCCAGGTGCCGCCACATTCCTGCATTATAGGGTCGAGAGCCGTCGTGACCCCGCCGGAGGGCACCGCGTAACGCAACTCGCCCTCGATAATCTCATGGATATAGGGCTGACGGTTGGACACCACAATCAGACGGTACTCGCCCATCTCGCGCTGGACCAGACGCCGCAAACTTTCTTTATTCCAAGTAGGCATTGTCACCGCCCGGTTCGTTGGGGAATATACCCGCAAACGGTTTGGTCTGATGCCGTCTCAAATCAATCGATGATGTTTGGAAGTTGATTTGTTGGGGGGTGCGTGGGATGGGATCCCTCGCTTATGAGGAACGGATGTTACTTACCAGGCTCATCTAAGATTCTGTCACACTCCTCTGCCAAGGTCAACCGAAGCTTAAACGATTCAGATACCCTCGTACTATCCCATCAGCGTAATGGTTTGAGCGCCACCTATCGATTGGACCAGCACCCCAAATTGACAGACTCCGGTCCAATAGTTACGATAGCGTCGAATTCTGCCTGGCAGCCTCAGGAAAGGATACATTTCCCTAAGTCCGGAGGGAAACAGGAGTGAATATGTTCGTCCAACGGGATCTCAGCGACAGAGTGCCGACGCCGGAAGGCGAGATGCACTATGTAAAGCAAGGCAGCGGTTACCCCCTGGTGATGCTTCATCCCCTGGGCACCTCGACATGGGCTTGGCACTCGGTGATCGACTCACTCAGCCAGCATTACACCTGCTACGCGTTCGACATGCTGGGACACGGAGAGTCAGACAAGCCGTCGCGCCACTTCAACATACCGGATTACGCCAACGCACTGGACCACGCCTGTCAGATCTTGAATATCCATCGCGGCCACTACGTGGGCAACTCTGTGGGAGCCATTCTGGCCGCGGAAATGGCCGCCAGCTTCCCAGAGCGGCTGGACAAGCTGGTCCTGGTCGGATGTCCGGTGTGGGACCCGCGCACGGCGGCCCAGCGCCTGGAAGATGCTTCCGGTGGTTACGACGAGCAAGGTCTTGCAAAACCCCGCACGCTGGAAGAGTTAAAAGCCTCCACCACCTTCGCGGATCCCAAGCCCGAATGGGTGGACGCCACCAACCAAACCAGGGCCCAAGCGGGAGTCTGGGTGGGCAAGTTGATGCAGTCGCTGGCCCACTACGACATTATGGCTCGGCTTCCCAGGATCCAAGCATCCGCCACCATGGTCATGTACGGCGAGGTGGACCGATTGAGAGATGGCGAAGAACTGCTCCACAACAACATCGTCAACGCCTCCAAAGTGGTACTGCCAGGACTGGGACACATTCCCCAGATCGAGGACCCGGAAGCTTTCGTAGGCGCTCTGCTTCCCTTCTTGCAAACCTGATTCGGGATCGCCGAAGGCCGCATCACTAACGGATCACCCTGGCCGGGAAATGCTCTGTTCGGGAGCCAATACATATTCTAAGGAGTTTGCATGGCCGACGCCCGATATTCCCTTCGTTTGATGGAGGTTTTTCGTACCGTTTTTTACACACCGATACACGTGGCGGTAGCGGGCGGTTTTCTGGAAAGCGAAGGCTTGGACGTAAGTTTCTCGAGTTGTCCGGCCAATCTGGGCAGTGTTCCCAATGCGCTGAACCAGGGAGTGGCCGACATTTCGGGCAGCGGCGTGATGCGTTCAATCATAGAATCAGACTCGGGCGCCCAAACCGTGCTGCCCCATTTCGCTGAGATCAATTCAAGAGACGGATTTTTCGTGTTGGGCAGGGAATCAGGCGACGGCTTTCGATGGGACAGCTTGAGCGGGGCCACTGTCATCCCGGTGGGCTTCTCCGCCATGCCATGGGCCTCATTCCAGTTCGCGTTGCGCAAGAATGGGGTCGACCCACAAACTCTCACCCCCATACCCGATCCTTCGCTACCGGACGCCGTTGCCGCCTTCAAGAGCGGACAGGGAGATTTCATCCACCTCCCGGAACCGGCTGCCGAGCAGCTTATCGCCGACGGCGCGGCCAGCCTATCGGTGGCTCTGGGGCCGGTCAACGGTCACATCGCCTATAGCTCTTTTGCCGCTTCCGAAGCATATTTGGAGCGCAACACAGAGACGGTCCACAGATTTATCAGGGGCTAGGGCCGGTGACTGTCGTGGCTGAGCGAGAGCGACCCCGCATCG
>JAKUQE010000073.1 GCA_022450395.1 Dehalococcoidia bacterium
TGCCTAGAAATGGTACGCTTGGTGGGATTCGAACCCACGACCTCTGCCTCCGCAGGGCAGCGCTCTAATCCGCTGAGCTACAAGCGCATTTTGTAGCCTTCAGCTGTCAGCGATCAGCGTTCAGGAACTAAGCTGGTTACTGCCGGCTGAAAAGCTCTGGTGGTGCCGAGGGAGGGATTTGAACCCACACATCCGTAAGGACACTGCGCCCTGAACGCAGCGCGTCTGCCGTTCCGCCACCTCGGCAACATGAAGCCCGGTCATTGGTACATGGTGGGCGATGGAGGATTTGAACCTCCGGCCTCCTCGGTGTGAACGAGGCGCTCTAACCACTGAGCTAACCGCCCCTCCGTTTGGGCAGCTTCAATTATAGGCACGCCACGTAGCTAGCGCAACCCCGGCACAGCGGGGATGAGTGGCCACGCCATCGTGATTCTCCGCCATTGGAATCCCCGGATGCGGAATCGGTTGACATAATTTTACTTGACATAACTATTAGTTACTGAGCGGTCATACCACCGTCGATCACCAGTTCACTGCCGGTGACGAAGGAGGATTCGTCCGAGGCCAGATAGAGGATCCCAGACGCGATGTCCTCGGGAAGGCCCATGCGTCCCAGGGGCGTCGCGGCCATGCGGGCCTCCCGGATCTCCGGTTGTCCGTGATAGGACTCGGTCATCGGGCTGTCGACGAATCCGGGATGTACCGAGTTGACCCTTATCCCGTCCTTGGCGTATTGGATCGCGGTGGACTTGGTGAAAATGCGTACCGCGCCTTTGGACGCGTGATAACTGGCGCCAGAATCGCTTCCCACCAGACCGTAGATCGAAGAGATATTGATGATGGAGCCGCCGCCGGCCCGGCGCATGACCGGGATGGCCAACTTGGTGCCCAGGAATACCCCTTTAGCATTAACGGCCATTACCCGGTCCCAAAGATCGACCGAAGTTTCTTCGACGATGAACCGGCCGCTGATGCCGGCGTTGTTTACCAGCACGTCTAATTTTCCGTAAGCGCTAACCGCGGCATCGATCGCTCGACGCCAATCCTCTTCGCTGGTGACGTCCATTTGAACGAACGTCGCCCGTCCGCCGGAATCGGTGATCTGTGACGCGGTTTCCCGGCCATCGTCTTCCAGCAGGTCCCCGATGACCACGGCGGCTCCTTCCAAGGCCAAGAGCCGGGCGGCCGCCCCGCCGATGCCCCGCGCGCCGCCACTGATCAGTGCTACCTTACCGGCAACTCGCATTTTCAAATCTCCTCGAGACCGTCAAATTTTCTTGATAAAAAATAGCTCGGGTGGACCACTAGGCCGGAAATCGCCGGAAAACCCCCTTAAATCGCGCGACAGGGGCCCGTCTGAAAATTTTGTCGGATCTGGTAAGTGTTTAGCGAAAAGTTCGGGCTATCGATTATGACCCTGGATGGCCGGGGCGGGTAGACATTTATTATGTAAATAGGGTTGGAGGTAAGAGGAAACCTTACATAACGTATCTTGTGCGAACCAACTCCAATTACTTTTGTTACCGCGCTCTTCGCTTTGTTGCTGGGTCTGTTACTTAATGTCAGTGGTTGGCGGACCCGCCGACGGCCAGCAACGGTTTGTCTATGGCCATCAGCTGGTCCTCGATCTCTTGCAATAACGTGTCCATGTTCCAGCCCTTTGCTGCGGAGATGAAGACCTTGTTCTGATCCTGCCGTCCCAGGGATGCCGGCGCGCCGGAGCCATCGGAGCCATCGGATCCCTGGGGGAGGAGGTCCATCTTGTTCAGCACCAGCAACCGGGGTTTGTCTTCAAGACCCAATTCCCTCAGCGTTGTTTCCACCACGTCGGCTTGCTCCGAGGATTTCGGATGAGTTATGTCCACCACGTGAAGTAAAAGGTCGGACTCGGAAAGTTCTTCCAAGGTGGCTCGGAAGGCGGCTACTACGGTGGGCGACAGCTTCTGGATGAATCCGACGGTGTCGGTCAAGAGCAACGGGGCGCCGGAGGGCAGTCTGACGCGCCGAGTAACCGGGTCAAGGGTAGAGAAGAGTTGGTCCGCGGCTTCGACTTTGGCGGCGCTCAAGGCGTTAAATAGGGTGCTTTTGCCGGCATTGGTGTAGCCGACCAGGCTGACGATGGGAATGCTGGCGCTTTTGCGGCGCCCCATTTGGAGGGTGCGGCGGCGGCGTACGCCTTCCAATTCCCGAGTGATTCTTTGGATGCGCTTGCGGATCAAGCGGCGGTCGGTCTCCAACTGGGTTTCACCCGGCCCCCTGGTCCCGATTCCACCTCCGAGACGCTCCAAGTGGGACCATTGGCCGACCAAGCGGGGCAACAGATATTGGTGTTGGGCCAATTCAACCTGGAGCTTGCCTTCGTAAGTGCGGGCGTGCCTGCCAAATACGTCGAGAATCAGGGCGGTCCGGTCGATAACTTTGACCTCCAGCGCGCTTTCCACGTTGCGCTGCTGGGTGGGTGTGAGTTCGTCATCGAAGATTACAACCCCCGCCTCGGTCTCGGCCACCAGCTCGTTGATCTCTTCCAGCTTACCTTTGCCCACGTAGGTATGGGCGTAACGGGCGGACCGCTGGGTGATTTGCCCGACAACCTCTGCCCCGGCGGTCTCAGTCAGGTAGGCCAGTTCCCTGAGGGTGTCCTCCAAACTCCACGGGTTGCGGTGGTTTCGCAGTTCCAAGGCCACCAGGATGGCCCGTTCGGACTCGACCGTTAGGGAGGCGGTCTCCTCGGCGGCTTGTTCAGCCGCCCTGCGGCGCCGGGATCTTCCAGCTTTCAAGCCGTTGACACCCCTTCTCCACCTGCTCGTCCGGTGTGGTCAACGACAGGCGGATGTATCCTTCTCCGTATTGGCCGTAGCTGGAGCCGGGAGTGACTACGATGTCCGTTTCCTCCAGCAGCCTGGCCGCCAGTTCGGCGGAAGTGAATCCTTCGGGAACTCTGGCCCAGACGTACAGGCTGGCCCGGGGCACGTCCACGGTCAGACCCAAAGTGGTAAGCGCCTTTATGACCCGGTCCCGGCGGCGCTGATATATCTCCACGTTACTGTCCACGCAGTCCTGAGGTCCGGTTAGGGCCTCGATGGCCATCTGCTGGATAGCCTGGGGGATCCCCGAGTCCAGGTTGGCTTTGATCTGGAAAAGCGCCCGGATCATGTCGGCGTTGCCCACCGCCATGCCGAAGCGCCAACCGGTCATGTTGTAGGTCTTGGACAGGGAATGGAACTCCAGGCTTACGTCTTTGGCTCCATCCACCTGCATGCAACTGGTGGCCCGATAGCCGTCGTAACCGACCTCGCTGTACGCGGCATCGTGGAGCAATGCGATGTCCTTTTCCCGGCAGTAAGCGACCGCCGCGGCCAGATCTTCGTGGGTGGCGACGGCGCTGGTGGGATTGTTGGGGTAGTTCAGCCACATCAGCTTGGCGGCGTTGGCCACAGGGCCGGGAATGGCGTCCAATTCGGGAAGCCAGCCGTTCCGTTCGTACAGCGGCATGATGTGGCTTTCGGCGCCGGCAAACATAGTCCCCACGCCGTAAACGGGATAGGCGGGGTCTGGAATCAAGGCGATGTCACCGGGGTCTAGGAAGCAGAACGCGGCGTGGCCGATGCCCTCTTTGGCGCCGATAAGGGGCAGTACTTCCTTATCCGGGTCCAGTTGGACCCCGAACCGCTGGTCATACCAGTGGGCGATGGCCCGCCGGACTTCCGGCAATCCGTCTGTTTCCGGATACCGGTGGTTGGGCGGGTCCTGGGACGCCTCCAGCAACTTGTCGATGATGGGCTGGGGCGTGGGGATGTCCGGGTCACCGATACCGAAGGTGACTATATCCACCCCAGCAGCCTTTTTCTCCGCGATGATTCGTGAGATTTCCACGAAGGGATAGGGGGCCAGCTTGCCCAAACGGTCAGAAAATTTCATCTATTCGACACCTTATGGATCACTAGTTCTTTTCAGATTAACCTGGCCATTCCCCGGTGAAAACCTCTTCGGCGGGGCCTTCCAGATACACTTCTCCTTCGCCGTCCCAATCTATGGTTAGGGTGCCGCCTGGAAGTGTTATGTCAACTTTCCCGTCCGCCAGACCCAGCAAACGGGCGGCCACGGCGATGGCGCAGGCACCGGTGCCGCAAGCCAGGGTTTCTCCGGACCCGCGTTCCCAGACTCGGGCGGTTAGCTTACCCGGTCCGGTAACGTTAACAGTCTCGAAGTTGACCCGGCGGGGGAACATGGAGTGGTGCTCTACTTTGGGGCCGATGACGTGTAAGGGGAACTCTCCCACCGGCTGATCTAGGAACGTGACGGCGTGGGGGTTACCCATGGAAACGAATGCCAGGCTTAAGTCCATCCCGTCCACGGCTAGAGGATAGCCGGTCACTGGGCCTTTTGGGTATCCCGATCGCGGGTCCAGGCTGACCGGAATGTCCTTCGGGTCCAACAACGGCTCGCCCATGGCCACCCTGGCGCTGACGATACGGTCTCCGTCGTAGATCGGAACCACCGTACGTACCCCCGCTAGGGTTTCGACTTCGAGACCATTGGAGTCCGGAGACGCGATTCCCCGGTCGATGGCGTACTTAGCGAAACACCGGATCCCGTTACCGCACATCTCGCCTTCGGAGCCGTCGGCATTGAACATCCGCATCTTCAGATCTGCGATGCCGGAATCCTCGATCAGGATGATGCCGTCGGCGCCTACGCCGAAGTGGCGGTCGCTCATGATTTGAGAAAGGCGTGGCCAGTCCGTGCTCCAGTCGTCGTGGTCACGGACGTCGATGTAGAGATAGTCGTTGCCGGCGCCATGCATCTTGGTGAACTTCATCTTGATATTCGGCCTAAATCTCCTCGCCTAGAATACGGGTGAGGTACGGGGCTATTTTACCACAGCCTAGCCTCCGGCTAAGAAGCCCTCAACCAGGGTCGCAGCCTCGGCTTCCAGATTCGGTGAGGCTGCCGAGAGCCAGTGGATGCGGGGGTCTTGAGCCTTGAACCAGGTGTGCTGCCGCCGGGCCATGCGGTGGGTCTGGAACTTGGTTCGCCGCACCGCTTCGTCAAGCTCAATCTCTCCCGACAAATAGAGGCCCATCTCCAGGTAACCGGGACTAGCCAAGGCCCCCTTGCCGAGAGGATAGCCCATGCTGGCTAGCGACCTGGCTTCTTCTTCAAGCCCTGTTTCCATCATTATGTCAACGCGTTCATCTATGCGCGCGTACAGCTCTTGACGTTCCAAGTTGAGACCGATGATCAGTGGCCGAACCGTCGGCTCGCCTTGGGAAGAGTAGCTGGAGGGTAGCGACTGAGTTGAGTGGTGGATCTCCAGGGCTCGAATGACCCGGCGAAGGTTCCGGGGGTCCAACTGGGCCGCCCGCTGGGGATCAATGCTCTCTAATTCTCGATAGAGGGCTAGGGGACCCTGTTCCTCCGCCTCCAGTTCTTTGGCCCGGCGAAACTCTGGGTCAGGAGCGACTTGAGGCACCTGCCAACCTTCCACCAGCGCCCATATGTATTGACCCGTGCCTCCAACGGCCATGGGCAAGCGATCACGCCCGAGGATCTCCTGAATCTCTTGGTTTGCTAGGGACAAGAAAGATCCCAGGCCAAAATCTTGGCCGGGGTCTAGTATGTCCAGAAGGTGATGGGGAGCCTGAGCGCGTTCCTGGGAGGTCGGCTTGGCAGTCCCGATCTCCATGTACCGGTAGACCTGCCGGCTGTCGGAGTTGATGATCTCGCCGCCAAAGCGCTGGGCCAATGATACCGACAACCTAGTCTTGCCTACGGCGGTGGGACCGACGATACAGACTAGGGGTGGAGGTTGTGAGCGCAACGTGCTTGGTATCAGCCTTTGAGCCTACACAAAACCGGCCGCCTCTCTACAACTTGGCCTCGGCTGTTGCCTGAATGATTTGCAAGAACTGGTTCGCGTCCAGGCTGGCTCCACCGACCAGAGCGCCGTGGATGGCTCCTAGCCGCAAGTAGCTTCCGACGTTTTCCGGGTTGACGCTGCCCCCGTATAACAGCGGCACGTCGTCGGCGGCTTGGCCGAACAGGGCAGTTAGGGATGCTAGCACCGTGCCTCCCATGATCTCGGCGGCGATCTCGGGGGTGGCCGCTTGGCCGGTGCCGATGGCCCATACGGGCTCATAGGCAACCAACAAACCGCTTATGTCATGTACCCCGGAGAGGGCGTCTCGAAGTTGGTGCGCTACCACGGCTCCGGCTCTCCCCGCCTCCCGATGCTCCAAGGTCTCACCGACGCACAAGATTGGCCGCAATCCGTGGCTGAATGCCGCTTTGACTTTCCGGTTGACCTGGTCGTCGGTTTCGCCAAACAGTTGACGCCGTTCGGAATGGCCTAAGACGACGTATTCGCACAACCCCTGCAACATCAGGGGTCCGACCTCACCGGTGTACGCCCCCGAGTCCTCGAAGTGCATGTTTTGAGCCCCGACCTTGATCGGCGAGCCCTGCACCGCGTCCCGCACCGGTTGCAGGGCGATGAAGGGGGGACAAAGTACGATTTCTACCCCTGACGACATGCGCAGGCCGTCGCGCACCCCGGTGGCCAAACGGGTAGCCTCGTGGACAGTGGTGTTCATCTTCCAGTTGCCAGCTATGGTAGGGACCGGCATGGCGCCTGCCTCCATCTTATTTGAGGATAGTCCTAAGTACTGCGTCGATCTGAGGATGATGCTTTCGGCGGCACCCCCATCCTAAACTTCCCCCGTCGAGGGGGAAGGGATTTGTCCTCTGCCCCTTCATGGGGGAGAGTTAGAGTGGGGATGGCGGTCCATACATCAAAATCATCTGGAAACAGTGCTTTTTAAAACGTGAAATTTGCGGGTTGCTAAGGACCGTATTTGTTCAGCTTGCCGGCGTGGGACATGGCCAGGAGCATGACCTGGGTGGCTAGGATGCTGCCAACAGAGCCCTGGGCGCAGGTCCTCTCGTTGAATCCCGGCACTCCCTCTCCCCGGGTCAGCTTGGAGTGGAGCATGAATGGGACCGGATGCCAGCTATGGGCTGCCATGATCGCCGGGGTGGAGTGGTCTCCGGCCACCACGAAAACGTCCGGTTCCAGCTCCCTTATCTGGGGAATGAACGGGTCCAAATCCTCCAGACACTTCACCTTGCCGTCGAAGTCTCCGTCCTCGCCGGCAGCGTCGGCCGGCTTGTAATGGATGAAGAAAAAGTCGTGGTTATTGAAATTTTGCCGAAGGGTTTCCACCTCGTCGCCAAAGGTATGGCCGGTGGGAATCACTTTCATTCCCGCCACCTCGGCTAGCCCTCGATACATGGGGTAGGCCGCGATCCCTGCCGTGTTGAGTCGATAGACCTCGCCCATGGGCGGCAGATCGGGTAACCGGGCGAAGCCCCGTAGCAACACCATGTTGGCCCGCTCCTCCTCGGCCAAGAGCTTGCCGGCCTGGGCCACGAACTCGTTGACCAGGCCGGCGGTTCGTGTTGCCCCGGGGGCCAAAGGTTTCACTGTCAGGGGCGCGGCGCCGGTTACCTGAGGGTCCGTTTCCGATATGAACTCGGAAAGACCTTCGCCCCGCAACCGTAGCACGAACCGGTAGTCTTGCACGGGGAAGACGTCAAGCTGAACTCCGTCGATCTCGATTTTGTCCAATCGCTCGCAGAGGGGGGCGCTAAGCTGGGAGGGAATCCGGCCGGCCCGCCGGTCCACGAGCAGACCGTCACCGTCAACCAAGCAGAAGTTGCCCCGTGCGGCTATGTCCCCGGGTTGGAGGGCCACGTCGATGCCCAGTGCTTCCAGGGCGCCGCGGCCGATCATGTGTTTCAAAGGGTCGTAACCGAACAAGGCCAGGTGACCAGGTCCGCTACCGGGCGCAACTCCGGGCAAAACCGGAGTCGTAAGGCCGCAAGCGCTCTCCTGGGCCATGGCGTCCAGGTTGGGGATATGGGCTGTTTCCAATTCAGAAAGACGGGTGTCGGGATGCGCCAGCCCACCCAATCCGTCCACAACTAACAAGACGATCTTAGAAGGTGTAGAAGTGTAACAGTCTCGGAGTTCTTCCTGGTCGATCATGCTTGCACCCCCTCCCATCCGAATGCAGAATCGCCGAGTCGATGTGACAAAAAGTGTACCCCTTTTCAGGCGTCTGGCAAAGCGGCAATCCCCGGCAATTCTTTGCCCTCCAGAAACTCCAGAGATGCCCCGCCGCCGGTGGAGACATGGGTCATCCGGTCCATCAAGCCCATTTCCTCCACCGCTTCAGCCGTCGAACCGCCGCCAACCACGGTGGTAACCCCCTCCGCCCCGGCGATCCCTTGGGCCACCACCCTGGTGCCTTGGCTGAACCGGGGAATCTCAAACACACCCATGGGCCCGTTCCAGATGATGGTCCGGCACGCCGCCAATTCTCTGGCAAACTGTTTCGCTGTAGCGTCTCCTACATCCATTATGAACCAATCGTCGGGCACCTGTCCCGATGCAACGGTTTTGACTTCGCCGTCGTCGCCGAAACGGTCGGATATGACCAGATCGCCGGGAAGATGCACCTGGATATTTCGTTGCTCGGCTCGCTCCATCAATTCCTTAGCGAAATCCAGCCGGTCAGTCTCCACCGAAGAGGCGCCGGTATTGGCCCCAAGGGCCTTCAGGAAGGTTACGCACATTCCGCCGCCGATGAAGATGTGATCCAGCTTGTCCAGCAGGTTTTCCAATACCAGGATCTTGTCGCTGACCTTGGCCCCGCCCAGCAGCGCTGCCAGTGGACGCTCCGGCGACTCCAAGGCCCGGCCCATGGATTCTACTTCTCTTTGCACCAACAATCCCATGGCCGATGGAAGCAGTTTCGGCAAACCCACGGTAGAGGCATGAGCGCGGTGAGCAACGGCGAATGCGTCCATGACGAAGCGATCGGCGAGCGCGGCCAGGTCCCGGCTGAACTGCGGGTCGTTTTTCTCTTCGCCGGGGTGGAAGCGGAGGTTTTCCAGCAGAACGACGTCGCCAGGAGCCATGTCCGCGACGGCGGTGGCCACTCCCGGGCCGGCGCAATCGTCAAGGCTCTTAACCGGCCTGTCCAGCAGAAAGCCCAACCGGTCTCCCACGGGGGCCAACCGCAGCTCCTCCGTAACTTTACCGCCGGGCCGTCCCAGGTGGGAGCAAAGTATCACCCGGCAGTCTCGTTCCAACAGATAATGGATGGTGGGCAAGGTGGCCCGCAGGCGCTGGTCGTAGGAGGCGATGGCTTCGATGCCTTGCTCGATGGGTATGTTGAAGTCGACGCGGACCAGCACCCGCTTGCCGGCCACATCCAGACCGGTCAGGCCGCGTTTAGTCATGGCCGTTGCCTTCCAACGCCCAGTTTGTCAGATCACGCAACGGCCCTGATCCTTCAGCAGCTAGACCGGTTCCGCTCAACGCTTCTTCGGCAAGCTCGCGGGCTCTGGATTCGGCGAACTGGCGAGCCCCGGCTTGGTCGAGGATGCCGATCACTTGGGTAACGTCCTCCGGTTGTAGCACCCGCTTCATATATACGTTGCCCAACGCGCGTTTATCGGCCAATGAGGAGTTTTCCAAGGCGTAGATCAGGGGCAGGCTCTTCTTCTTGTTCAACATGTTGCTGGAGGTCATCCCGTCGTCCCTTCTCCCCCACAGGTCCGCGATATCCAGGCTGATCTGCCAGGCCATTCCCAAGCCTTGTCCCATCTTCTGGTAGGCGGCGCGGACATCGTCGTCTACTCCGGCGGCAATGGCGCCCAGCTCGGTTGCGCACCCGGTCAAGGCCCCGGTCTTACGGCCGATCATGTCGTGGTAATCGGCGCTGGTGACCATCAACTTCTCCTGGAATTCCAGGTCCATGTACTGGCCTTCGCACAGCGCCAGGCAGGCCTTGTCCAGGGAAGTGACGGCCGGAAGGACCCGCTCCGGGGGAATGCCTCGTTGAGCCAGGCGCATTATAGTGTTGCGCCCCAGGGCGTGCAACCCATCGCCGGCGTTGATCGCTTGCGCCGGGCCCCAGACCCACCAGACGCTGGGCCGGTCCTCGGACACCGCCCGGTTAGACTGGACATCGCCGTGGACCAGGGTGTAGTTGTGAACGAATTCTATCCCCGCAGCCGCCGGAAGGGAGTCGGAATAATCTCCGGACAGAGCTTGGCAACAGACCATGGTGAGCATCGACTGAAAATGAGGCCGGGGAGGAGAGTCCTGAGGTGTGCCCTGTTGGTCGGTCCAGCCCATGTGGTAACGGAGCAAGTCGTACAGGAAACCCTCGCGGGAGGCGAAGACATCTTTCATTTCCGCTTCCAGGGCGTTTAGGTGAGGTTCGAATTGGGATATCGGCACTGGGATCACGCCTCTCGATTCAGCAATCTCGGCTTGGCTTAAAGTCTACCAGAACCTACCCGGCGGCCTCCAGGATATCTTGCAACGAAATGGCTCCCTCTCGAAGCAGTTGGGGAGCATCGCCAGTGACATCTACGATGGTAGAAGCTGTGCCTGCGGGGATCGGTCCCGATTGGATTATGTGATCTACCAGGTTGCCCAGCTGAGTTTCCAGGGCACCCAGGTCTAGCAGATCCGGTTGGCCGCTAAGGTTGGCACTGGTACCGGTGATGGGGCGTCCTAGGCGGCGGGCCAACGCTATGGGCACCAGATGGTCAGGCATTCGCACCGCCACCGTATCCGCTCCTCCCGTCACCAAGCCGGGCAGATCGGGGGACCGGCGCATCACCAAGGTTAGCGGGCCGGGCCAGAACCGCTGGGCCAACCGGCGGGCTTGGCTGCTCATAGGCAACGCGACCGCCTCGACCTGGTCCAAACCAGCCACCAATACGGGCAACGCCAGATTCGCCGGCCTGCCTTTAATGGAGAAGATTCGTTGGAGAGCTGGGAGAGAAAAAACGTCGGCTCCCAGGCCGTACAGGGTATCCGTGGGGAAAACCACCACCCCTCCGTTGCCGAGGGAGCGGACTGCCTTCTCAAGCTCGATCATCTGGCTTTCGGAGCTCAACCGATGCTCCAGGATTTAATCCGTCCAAACATTCCAGAGACCTACATTGGGTATCCCAGGACCGGTGTGACAGTCTTCATCCTTCCTGATAAAATCGGTCATGCTGTTATGACGATCCCCACGCCTATACTCCCCAGGTTTTCATGGTTATAATACCACCCACCAAGCGGTCCCCCGACGGTCACTATAGGGTAGAAGTTGTGTGGATAGAGGAGGTGCTGCTACGACAGAAGGGAAGTTGCCGAGAGGCCGGAGGGTGGCTACCAGCGACGACCTAGAAGTCTCCGCTTATCTGGAGATCGCCGAAGGACGGGCTTCCGAAGCGGAGAATGAACCCCAGTCGGTCAACGAAGGCATAATCGTTATCGACTTCGGCTCTCAGTACAGCCACCTGATCGCTCGCCGCATCAGAGATCTCAAAGTATATTCCGAGGTCTTTACCGCTTCCAGCACTTGGGAGACGGTCCGGCACATCAACCCCAAGGGCGTTATCCTCTCCGGCGGTCCTGCCAGCGTTTACGACCCCGGCGCCCCCCGGATCCCCGACTGGGTCTTTGAACGTGATCTGCCGGTGCTGGGTATCTGTTACGGCATGCAAGCCCTGGTTCACCAACTGGGCGGAGAGGTGATTCCAGGCCAAGCGCAAGAATACGGTTCGGCCGTACTCCATCAGGACGGAGGCGAGGCCTCCCTATTCACGGAGTTGCCCCCCACTTTCCAGGTGTGGATGAGCCACGGTGACAGGATAGCCACTTTACCTCCGGGATTCAGCAGCCTGGCCTATACCGAGAATTCCCCGGTGGCCGCGCTGGGCAATGGGAAGGGTATATTCGGTCTGCAGTTCCATCCGGAAGTTAATCACACCCCTTTGGGCCAGTCGATCTTAGAGAACTTTCTGATGCGTGCCTGCGATTGCCGGGGATCCTGGACCCCCGGGCACTTCGTAAGCGACTCGATCAAGCGCATCCAAGAGCAGGTGGGAGACGGGCGGGTGATCTGCGCCCTGTCGGGAGGGGTCGATTCCGCGGTGACCGCCATGCTGCTCCACAAGGCCATCGGTGACCAACTGACCTGCATCTTCGTTAACAACGGTCTGCTGCGGTTGGAGGAGCCCGAGCGGGTGCAGGACACCTTCAAGCGTAACATGGGCTTGAACCTGGTTTATGCCGATGCCAGCGAGCGGTTCCTTACGGAGCTTGCCGGGGTCATCGATCCGGAGCAGAAACGCAAAGTCATCGGCGAAGAGTTCATACGGGTGTTCGAAGAGGCCGCATCCGGCTTGGGTCAGACCGACTTTCTGGCCCAGGGGACTCTGTATCCCGACGTCATCGAAAGCGAAACCCCGGAGAACCGCGCCTCGGCCCGCATCAAGACCCACCACAACGTGGGCGGTCTTCCGGAGAACATGAAGCTAAAACTGGTGGAGCCCCTGCGATACCTTTTCAAAGACGAAGTCCGCCAGGTTGGATTGGAGCTCGGCCTGCCGGAAGAGATGGTATACCGGCAGCCCTTCCCCGGCCCAGGGTTGGCCATCAGAATCATCGGGGAAGTCACTCTGGAACGTTGTGACATGCTGAGGGCCTGCGATTGGATCGTCATCGACGAGATTAAGGCGGCCGGCTTGTACCAGCAGATTTGGCAGAGCTTCGCCGTCCTCACCGACAACCGCACCGTTGGGGTGATGGGAGACTACCGGACCTACGGCTATGTGTGCGCGATAAGGGCCGTGAGTAGCGAAGACGCCATGACCGCGGATTGGGTGCGCCTTCCCTATGAGGTTCTGGCTCGCATGTCCAACCGCATAGTGAACGAGGTTCCGGGAGTGACCAGGGTGGTCTACGACATCACCAGTAAGCCTCCGGGTACCATAGAGTGGGAATAGGATGAAGGTCCTTATCGTCGGCTCGGGAGCCCGGGAACACGCTCTGGCGTGGCGGTTGCGGCAAAGTCCCGGATTGACCGCCTTGTGGGTTGCCTCCGGGAACGGCGGCACCGCCCAGATCGCCACAAACCTAAACGTTTCTCCCGACGACGTGGAAGCGATTCCCAAATACGCAAAGGGTTTGGGGATCGATCTGGTGGTGGTGGGACCGGAGCAGCCTTTGGCCGCCGGATTGGTCGACCGGTTGGACGCCGTTGGAATCCCGGCTTTCGGTCCCACCCAAGCGGCGGCCCGGATCGAATCCAGTAAAAGTTTTGCCCTGGAGCTTATGCGAGAGGCCGGAGTGCCCTGCCCTGAGTTCAATTCTTTCCTAGATGAGACCCTGGCCCTGAGCTTTCTGGAGAAGCACTCCGAGCTGACGGTGATTAAGGCCGACGGCTTGGCTGCCGGGAAAGGCGTTTTCATGTGTCGCACCTTCGAAGAGGCGGCGTCGGCGGTACGGGCCTGCATGAGCCAACGGGTCTTTGGCGGCGCCGGGGACACCGTGGTGATCGAGGAATTCCTGGAGGGGCCAGAGGTCAGCGTTTTCGCTTTCAGCGACGGGGAGCGACTGTCGCCTCTGGTGGCGGCATGCGACTATAAACGGTTGGGTGATGGCGACGAAGGCCCCAACACCGGGGGGATGGGTAGCTTCGCTCCCCCGGACTTCTGGAATGAGGAACTGGCCGGGGAAATAACCCGTACCATAATGGAACCGGTTATTCACGCCTTGGCCCGGCGGGGAACGCCGTATCGAGGGGTCTTGTACGCCGGCCTTATGTTAACCGATCAGGGACCCAAGGTGTTGGAGTTCAACTGCCGGTTCGGGGACCCGGAATCCCAGGTGATATTGCCCCTGCTGGTGGGCGACCCGCTGGACATCATGGCCGCCTGCATAGAAGGTAAATTGGCGGATACGCCGGTGGAGTGGAGCAAGCGGAATTACGCCGGTGTCGTAATGGTTTCGGCTGGCTACCCCGAGAAGTACGAAACCGGATTCGAGATCACCGGGTTGGACGCCGATGAAAGGAATACCAATATATTCCAAGCGGCTACTCGGATAGAATCCGGCCGGGTGGTGACCAGCGGGGGGCGGGTGCTCACCGTGGTTGGCAGCGGTGATTCCTTGGCAGAGGCTCGTGATGCGGCGTATCATAGAGTCCAGAGCATCGGCTTTCAAGGAGCATCTTACCGCGGGGACATCGCTGACGTGGAGGCAAGGACAAGGCTTTGGCTACCAGATCCGGCGGCGCCGACTGGCTAGGTTGCCGGGACGCCTATCAGAAGTCCCTCATCGATGGACGGCTGGAGGCCTATCGAAAGCGGCGTTGGCAGCGGGCCGGCGAGTTCGCTGGGTGGCTGGACGAACAAAGTATCCCGTCTCTTACGGCGGACCAAGCACAGGCCATCTATCGAGCATCGGGCGGCAGGCATACTCGGGAATTCAAGGCCATCCCGATGGAGGAAATGCGGGATTCCCTGGATTTTCTTCTCTACGATACCCTTGGTCTGGAAAAAAGGTTTGATGAATCGGCTTCAGCCGTGGGGGCCTACAATCTGGCCGGTTCCGGCAAGGAGTTCGTCTCCTACATCCTGTGCGTGCGGGACCCCGGGCTGTTCGCTTTTTGGAGTTCTCATGGGGAGCGTGCCTTGCGTAAGCTCGGCGTCTACCCTAAAGATCTCCGGAAGGGAAACTTAGGGTTGGGGTACATGGACCTTTTGGAAGCCATGAATGTAGTGCGTGGCCGATTGGGACTAGCCGATTTCCGAGCCGTGGACGAGTTTGTTTACTCGGTGACCCAAAATTCAACTGGCATTTGATGGAGTGTGAAAATGGCGTGGCTGGATTCCCTGTCAGAGTTAAAGGAAGAATTGGCCGGCGTTCGTGCGGAACGGCTGAGTCAGACCTCGGTCGATGAAGCTGAGATTCAGGAAGAGCGGGACGAGTTGTCCCGGTTGGCCGAGTCTCTGGCAGTTTCCGATCTATTGGCCGAAATGAATGCCACGTTGTTGGACGGGCAAGGGTCGGTCGAGAAGATAGTTTCGTGGGAGTCCGACGAGGAAGTTGACGGTGACCAAGATGCCGACCCTGAAGAAGAAAATGCCGACGTGATCGCCTTGATTCTCACTTGGGAAGAAAGAGGTGAGCGGGAACTGGCCATAGACCTGGGGGTGACCGATGACGGCATATATGTGCAGGTCAACGGAATCGAAGTTCGGGCCGAGCGGGAGGCTCTGGAACCGGCGCTATTGCAGGCGTTCCGTGAGGAGTTGGAGCTATAACGTGGTGGTTGGCACTCTGCTAACTTAGGATTATTATGCGGCGAATCACCCCCATCCCTTCGGCTGCGCTCAGGGCAGGCTCTAACCTTCCCCGTCGACGGGGGACGGGACTTGTTCTCGCCCCCTTTTATGGGGAGAGTTAGAGCGGAGGTGCTGGTTCATGCATCAAAATCACCTAGAAACAGAACCAGTTCTTAGAGGAGGCTATCTTGCCGTTAGTCGGTGTTGTCATGGGGAGCGCCAGCGACGAGCCGGTGGTCCAGGAGACAGTGAAGGTCCTGGAGCAGTTGGAAATAGACTATGAAGTGCGGGTTATGTCGGCCCACCGAACCCCCGAACGGGTTCAGGAATACGCCACCACTGCCCGGGACCGGGGGATAGAGGTCCTGATCTCCGCCGCCGGAGGATCGGCGGCCTTGGGGGGCGTTCTGGCGTCCTGGACAACCATCCCGGTTATCGGCATCCCGCTTGCTTCCAGCGAATTAAAGGGAATGGACGCTCTGCTAGCCACCGCCCAGATGCCGCCGGGAATACCGGTGGCCTGCATGGCCGTGGGAGTCTGGGGAGCCCGTAACGCCGCCTTTTTCGCGGCGGAGATCCTGGGACTGAAGTATGACGAGATCAGGCAGGCATATGAAAAGTACCGCCGGGGACTCCGTGAACAGTAATCCCCGACCGGCCGTGCTAACCGATTTCGACGACACCGCCGCCGTCCAAAACGTAGCGGAGATGCTCCTTACCAAGTTCGGCGACCCTACCTGGCAGGACGTGCGCCGGCGATTCCGTGAAGGGGAGTTTACCCTCAATCAGTACCAGGAGATCACCTTCCGCAACATCCTGGCCGACCGGGCAACCATGCAGGGTTATGTGAAGCAAAACGCCAGCCTTCGTCCCTACTTCAAGGATATGTGGCGCTATTGTCAGGACCGGCAGGTCCCGCTGGCGGTGGTTAGCCAAGGGTTGGATTTTTATATCGAGGCGTTATTGGAGAAGGAAGGCTGTGGCTCTGTGCCGGTCCATGCCGTAAATACCCGGTTCGATGCCCAAGGAATAAATTACGAGTATCGTTACACCGTTCCAGGGGAAGAGGAACTGGGCAATTCCAAGGGCGTGGTGGTGGACAGCTACCGGAACCAGGGACACTACATCGTCTATGTCGGTGACGGAATGGCGGACTTTGAAGCCGCGGCCAGAGCCGATCTGGTATTTGCCCACCGGTTACTGGCGGACGAATGCGAACGAAAAGAGATCCCCTTCCGCCCATTCACCGACTTCGGCGGCGTACTCCAGGCGGTTAAAGAGTTAACCGG
>JAKUQE010000074.1 GCA_022450395.1 Dehalococcoidia bacterium
GATCAGCTCCAGCCCCTCCTCCGGGACGCCAACGTCCCGCAAGGTGGCCGGTAAACCCAGGCTGCGGCACAGGTTGTCCACGGCATCGGCCGCCGCCAATCCCGCGTCTTCGTCGCTCATGTTCGAAGTGTCGATGCCCATGGCCTGGGCGATCAAGGCTTGCCGGTCCGCGCTGGCCTCCAGGTTGAAGCGCATCGCGTGGGGCAACAGGATTCCGTTGGCCTCACCGTGGGCGACGTCATACAGGCCCCCGACGTGATGAGCGATAGCGGTGGTTAGCCCCAAACCCGGCCGGACCAACATGACCATGACGGCGGCGGTTTTTGTTTGCAGCAGGCAGTCGATGTCCCCCTCAGGGCAGCGGGGGAGATATTCCACCAGCATTTTAATCGTGTGCAGGGCCAGGGCGTCCGCGACGGGTTGGTGTCCCGTGGAGTACAGAGATTCCACGGCTATGCGAAATTGGCCGATGGCGGTGGAGAGGAGGATGTCCATGGGAGTGGTGGCCAAGGCACGTCCGTCGATGATGATAGCTTTTGGGGTGACGCCTTTCCCCGGAGTGGAAATCTTGCGTCCCAACTCTTTGCTGGTAAACCCGCCGCCGCCGCTGCTGATCTCCGCCCCGCCCATGGTGGTGGGGACGGCGATGATGGGGATCTTCTGATGGGGTGTGTCGGGAACGAAGATGCGGTCGGGCGGCTCAAAGCGGATCTGATAGTCTAGGATGCTCCCACCCTCGGCCAGAAGAATGGCGATGCCTTTGCACGTGTCGCTGGTGCTGCCGCCGCCGACGCTGATGATGACATCCGGCGCCAGATCGGTGGCCATCGCCACTGCCTCATCCAGGACTTCCACGGGAGAATGGGGCATCACTCCGGAAAACAGACCGGCGCATCGCTCTCCCAAGGCCTCTTGAACCCGTTGCACCACATCGGATTTCGCATAGATCGTGGGCCCGCAAACCACCATGGCCCGGGAGGCGCCCAACCGGTCCACCACTTTGCCGATGCCGGAGATAGAGTCGGGGCCACATATCATTTCTTGGTCTGTGCCGGTAAAGGAAAATTGTAGCGGCGCGGTTGAAGGCATGGATGTCACCCCTGGTTTTGAAAAATTACCGAACGTGGGCAGAGCCAATTCTATCCAATTCCAACCTGCCGCGCATTAGGCTGAGACAGGTCACAGGTAATTGGTGTCGGTTTAAGGTGTCTCAGACGAGTACGGCGTCAAGTTAATCATGGCGGAATGACTGGTTCTACCGGCCAGTTATTGCTCCGAAAATAGAATTGCCAACCTTCGGCCGCACACTTGGTCATTCCGGCACCAGCCCTTCGGCGGAAGGGCGGCGAGGCTCCGACTTCGTCGCGAGTCCCTGGCGTAGTCGGGAAATCTTAGGTGACCGCTACAACCAGGCATGAGACTCCTCTCCTTCCGTCGAAGGATCGGAATGACACCACTCACTTTTATCTCGTACGCGTGGTGGATTCAGTCCGGTACTCGGCCAAGCCCCAGGCCGCTAGTCATCTTTCTACCTGGCCGCAAGCGCAATATCCATCTCGCAGGCGAAGGGGACGAAATCGCGGGGGCCGAGCCGGAATATCCACTTAGCGAACTCATCCAAGTGCTTCCCCAGCAACTCTCGCGCTTGCGGGCTTATCAGATTCCCATCTGAGTCGAATGTATCAGGCGCAAACGCCGAGATCATTACACCCGGTTTGACCATGACGATGGTGCCGGTTTCCCCCAAAGTCTCTAACAGCTGCATCTGGGGGCGGGAGGTGCCCGCCCTGCCGCCGGCGCCGATGATTGTCCCAGGTTTTCCCATCAGCGACCCTTCTTCCCGGTCCCGTGAGGCCCAATCGATGGCGTTCTTCATGACTCCGGAGGTGCCCCAGTTGTATTCGGGAGTAGCAAACATCACGGCGTCGGATTCCCTGATGGCTGACTTGAGCGCTCTCACTGGTTCCGGGTCGCCTTGGGCTTCCAGGTCCCCGTCGTAAAAAGGCAGGTCGCGAATGTCGAAGATCTCCACGTCCATCCAGTCGGGGGCGACTTCCTGTGCGGCCCGCAATAGCCCAGTGTTGAATGATGTTTTTCGAAGGCTGCCAGATACAGCCAGAACTCGTTGCCGCTTGTCTGAACTTTGTTCAAGAGCCATAGTCGTCCTCCTCTCTTGTGTTCGCTTGGGCGGATGTCTGTACGCAACAAACAGCCGGACTTATGAGATGACCGAGGATAGTCCAAGTTGGGGAAGGTTTGGATCGGGTGAAGCCGGACCGTTCATTCCCAGGCGCGGTTGTCGACGGTGTCCTCGTAAGTTGCCCCGGAGATCACCAGATCGGGGTATCCCAGCATCCACTGGTAGGTGTTGTCGAACCGCTCCCGGGTATAAGGCGCCGGAGGACCGTAAAGAAGGCGCCAGGCTTGCAGCTCGTGGGCCTCCAGCAGGCCTTGGGATTCAGCCAACAGGTAATGGACGTATTTTCCCGGATCGGTGTTGATCAAAGTTGCCGCTTTCGCCTGAGCCCGGAACATCGCCGCCAACGTGGGTCCGTCTAGCTCGTCGCCGGATGCCTCGCTGCGGGTTGTGTGACTCTCTATAATGACGCGGAACCCCTGCTTTTGCGCCACGCTGATCCAAGGCTCAAAGAAGTTGCCGGCCGCAACCTTTCCTTCCCTGATGGCCTCCAGGCGCTCCTCCATGGTGCCGGCGTTGGTAGTCTGTATGTGGTCTTTGGGTACGAAGCCCTCAAGCATCTTGAGCGTGGTGAAGTGGGAACCATTGAAGGGACTTACCGCTACCGGAGCGTCTTTGAGCTGCTCCGGTTCGTAGATATCGCTGCCGGGCGCCACGACGATGGCCATCTTGGACATGGCGGCGCCCAGGGCGACGATCTTCGCGGGGCGCTGTCCTGCATCCGCCGCCTCCACGGTACGCTTCATGACACCCCACTCGCACATGCGGTACTGGTCCACGGCGCCGGTGTTGTAGAGAGCTTCCATGGTGCGGTCGAATATCTGGGCCTGAAGCGCTTGATGGTCCGCGTTTACCTGAGCCGTGCCCGGAGTGCTCACGATCTCCACCTCAAGGCCCTCGTCGCGGAACAAGCCCTCATCCCTGGCCACCAACAAAGCCAGATCGTGCACAACGTTCATCATGGAAACCCTGACTTCCTTGAGGTCCACCGGTGTTGTCATAGCTCCCCCTGGTTGTGAGAGTTGGTATGCCGCTATCCAGCCGGCGCGGGTTAGTCGTTTCAACCGAAGCCACACCTGGGTTTATAGACAGCGCTGCGTCTCTTCCCTTACGTAGTCCCGAAGTTCTTGGGGCAACTGTCCCAGGGTTCCGGGCAGAGCGTTTTCCTGGATGCGCTCGGGCCGGGACGTTGCGGGGATCGCAATGCTAACCCGGGAATCGCCCAGGACCCAGGACAGGAGTGCCTGTGCCCATGTCTTCACTCCGAACTCGGCCAACGGGGATAGGTCCGGCTGACTCTTGAGCTCGTTCACGTACCGGCCCTTCTTCAATGGCTCCATGACCAGGACCCCGATGCCCAGCTCCTCGGCCAACGGCAGCAACTCATCCTCGCAGCCCCGTTCAACCACGTTGTACGGTATCTGTATCGTATCGACCTGGCGCGACTTCATCAGTTCGATGATTTCAGGGTAGGCCTCGTGCACCATGGCCGAAACACCCACCATGCCAATCTTGCCCTCTTCCTTTAGGCGGGTCAGGGTGGGTATATGGGTGCGGTAATCGACCATGTTGTGCACTTGGAAAAGGTCGATGTAATCGGTCTTAAACAGATGGAAGGAATTGGCGATCTGCTCTTCCCCGGCTTCCTTGCCCTCGGTTCTCACCTTGGTTGCCAGATAAAACTTGTCCCGTTTACCTTCGGTGGTGATGCCGACGACTTTTTCCGCCTGGCCGTACCAGGCCGCCGAGTCGATGAAATTGATATCGTTGGTCAGGCAGTTATCGACGATCTGCTGGCGGACGGCTATGTCCGGTCCGGATTCAACATCGAATGTTCTGAGGGTTCCGAGGCCGATGGCCGAAACATCAAGGTTTCCCAGTTTACGATTTTCCAATTCCCAATCACCTCTGGATTAAAGTTGCCCCTATTATAACCGCCGCGTTGCCCGTGAGGTACGGCGGCTGTTATGCTGGCGTCGAAAAGTAATAATCTTGGCCCTAGTGCCTGGTATAAAGGTGTGATATGTGCCGAAGCATCAAGGTTTTGCGGTCCGCAGACAGCCAACCTGACGAAAGCGAGGTGCGGGCGGCCGCTCTCCAGTTCGTCCGTAAAATAAGCGGCTACCGGCATCCTTCCCAGGTTAACACGGCCGTCTTTGAGGCCGCCGTGGAAGAAATAACCGCGGTTTCGCGTACGCTGCTGGCTTCACTGCTGCAACGGCAACCTGCGGCTTCTTAAGGAAAAACGTGGCTAGGGCGAAGCACTTTCTGGTCAAACCGGGTCGCCTCACGGCCACGAACATACCTGCCCACTCTTAACTTGAAGGATTTTGGTTCGTTCTGAAATGGTGGGCTTGTGTCAGGGGTTCGCGACCACATGTTCGCCAGCAGCAATGGATGGATTAGGCCTGACCATTCTCCAAGACCCGAAGTAGCCGACATCAAAGAGGCCCAAGTCTTCAATGCCGACATTTCTCGCCCCTTTTTTCAATGCCTCGTCGGTGATTGTTCCGGAGAGAGCCTAACCGGTACCGTTAATGGCGTCTGCGGATTGACTTCACTGCCATAGGCCGGTCTGAGACAATACAATGGGGTTGGTCACATATTTCAGCAACACTCCGACGCTTGACACCCACTGATGCTTTGGTAGATGGATTAAAATAGTCCGCAGGAATTGAAGAATGTCATGGTCAGTTTTGAACTCTACCAAACCAGAAATAGAGTCCCCTTCGGGGGTTTTCACCTGTTGCCGATCGTCCCCCTCTCGCAAATTCAAAATTTAGCCATCATCTAGCGTAAATATCCCTTCTATCTGTTCTTCTGGTGGTATATCACGTTCCTCATTATAGGCGCGCAGATTTTTCATAAGAGTTGATACCGTAGTTCGCGTTGCAAACCCAAAAATGAAGCACGGAACAATATCGGCGATGCGTCTTTCGTAGTTGCCTAAAATTCTTTTTGTCCCATCTGGATAGGCCCGTCTCAGTTTTTTGACCGACATGAGATTTTCTGCAGCGTCCCGCAATTGCTGTTTGTCTAAAACAGACTTGACTGCAATGGCTACTCCTACGCTCTCTACGAAAAATAATCCCTTCCCGCTATCATAAGGAAGCGGCTTTAAGATCGAATCATCGTTGATGATTACATCGATTTGCTTGCTACGATGGCCTACCGAGTCACGAATGAATCCTGATTCGGGATGCCATGTGGAGGGCAAATAGTCGGATAGAAACTTCTTAATGAGCTTCTCTCTTGCTTGCCCAGCCTCTGAATTCGACAACCCACGCAGCGATTTCAATCCAAATTCGGACTTCAAAATCTCGGCCACCTTCTTGAAGTCCGTCTCCATACTATTCATAAACGCCTACCTTCGCCTTACGCCTTTCTTCACAGATATGATATTACAAGGTGGGCTTTGAAAGATTCATCGGTGGAGACCACGGGATGTGAGACGAGGTTTGGGAGTAAAAAAACCGACCGTTTTGTTTAATCGGCAGCTTGGTCGTGACAACACGACGCCGACTCGTTAGTTTCAAGACGGCCATTTTCAGTAATTGACCGACCCGGTCTTAGGCGTAGAGTGAATAGTATCGAAAACGGGTAGGTTCATTACGGATACTCCCGGCTGACCAGTTGATAGATGCCATCGTCGCGGGTGAGGATGTAGACGTTACCGGATTGGTCCTCTCCAAAGGATGTGATCTGGGCGTCTAATTTCGCCAGGAGTATGTGCTCGGTCACCGTCTGGCCGTCGTGGCGCAGGGCCCAGACCGTGCCCCGGCAGAAATCGCCGTACAGGTACGCCCCGAAGAGAGACGGCAGCCGGGTTCCCCGGTACACGTACCCTCCGATCACCGAACACCCCTGGCTGCTGCTGTACTCGACGATGGGCAGTTCCAATCCGGTCTCGTTGCAACCGTTTCTGGGCCGGAAGCAATGGGTGCCTTCCATCACGTTCCAACCATAATTGCGCCCCTTTTTGACCAGATTTATCTCTTCCCACAGATTTTGCCCCACGTCGCCAAGCCACAGGTCGCCGGTCTCCCTGTCGAAGGAAAAACGCCAGGGGTTCCGGAAACCGTAGGCCCAGATCTCGGGTTTGGCCCCGGCGACGGATGAAAATGGGTTGTCTCCGGGGATACGGTAGCTAAACCGGCCGCCCAGATTCGACACGTCGATGCGGAGCAGGGAACCCAGTAACGTCGCCGTATTTTGGCCGTTTAGCATGGGGTCGCCGCCGCGCCCTCCATCGCCCAAGGCGATGTATAAATAGCCGTCGTGCCCGAAAGCGATCTGGCCTCCGTTGTGGTTGCTGAAGGGTTGGCCGATCTCCATGACGATCGACTCGCTGCCCGGATCCGCTTTGCCCGGATCATTAGGCTTAACCGAAAACCGGGACACCACCGAGCGCCGGGGATTTTTCGCGGAATAGTAGACGTAAAAGAAACCGTTGTTCTCGTAGCCGGGATCGAAGGCCAAACCCAAAAGCCCCTCTTCATTCCCGCCTTCGTTAACCCGGCCGGTGATGTCCAAGAATATCGACGACTTGGCCGCGTCCTGGCGGTTCGGAAAGGCTTTGATAAAGCCTTTTTGTTCGGTGACGTACAGAACGTCCCGGCCGTCGTTGGGTTGGGCCAGGCCGGTGAGGCGGCGGAAGTTCAATTTAGGGAAGGGCCGGGCGACCGCTATGGGTTTCAACTGGATGGTGGATGTGGGTGGAGCGCCGGTAGCAGTTGCGAGCGGGATGGCAGTTGCCTCGGGAATAGCAGTCCTTTGTGAAGGCGATGGCGGGGCAGGGGTGGCCGGAGGAGCTATCAACGAAGGATCAGCCGGGGTTGGACTTTGCTTGGGGACCGCCGAGGGTTTGACCGGTTCCGGTGAGGGAAGACTCTGAGTGGCCGCCGCCGTCGTTGTTGGAAATGGAGTTGGCACGGGAGACGCCGCGGGTGAGGCGGCGTTTCTGGCCGGTGAACCCGGAGTTGGTCCTGAAATTCCGGGAGTGGCTGGACCACCGCAGGCGGCCAAGGCCAGCGCCAAGCCCAAAGTCACCGCAACCGCCAGCGGCATCCGGTTCACCAAAGCCTTACGTTATGTCGAGTCAAACCGTCATCCCGCGGCCAAGGCGGGGAAGATGATCTCCTTGAAGGCGGCCAATTCTCGATGGGGATAATCGTAAGTCGCCGAGGTCATCAAGTACAGGTGGTCGATGCCGTTTGCTTCGGCTTCGCGCAGACGCTGAGCACAATATTCCGGAGTGCCGACGAGACCTATCACGTCGCACATCTGGGCCAAAAGGTCGTCGGGTAGGAAAGCGCAAAGCTCTTTGGCCCTTTCCCAGTCCTCGGCATGGATCACGTCGGGGTAGAGTTCGTTAAGCTCGGCGGGTATCTCCAAATCTCCAACATCGATGCCGGCGGCCTGGAGGTACCGGGTATGGGAACCTTCCATGAGCCTTTGAACGCACATTGGGCGGACCAGTTCGCGGGCCTCGTGCTGGTCGTCGTGAATAACGGTGGTGGCGCAGAGGATGATTTTCAGGTCCTTGGGGTCTCGCCCGGCCCGTCTGGCCCCCTCTTCTAGGTGCTGGCGGGCGACCTCCACCGATTTGGGATGGATCCCTACTTGAAGCAATACGCCGTCGGCCACCTCCCCGGCAACTTTGGTGATCCGCGGACCGGTGGCGGCGATGTAGATGGGCGGCATATCGGCGTTGCCGTGGCGCATGCGGCTGACCGCACCGTTGTAGGACACCTCTTCACCGGCCAGAATGCTCTTCAAGTCCAAGACCGACCGGCGCATCTCCCGTACCGTGGCCGGGGGCACGCCGATGGTCTGCACCGAGCTGAATCCCCGTCCGATCCAGAACTCGATCCGGCCCGGCGCCAATTCGGCCACCGTTTTGGCCGCCGAAGCGGTTACCGAGATGTGGCGGGTCACCGGGTTCAATACGGCCGCCGAAATCCGGATTTTCTCAGTGGCCTGAGCCGCCAATGCCATGCTGACGAATATGTCCCGTTCCAATAATTGGGAATCCAGCATCCCGACGCCGTCGAATCCGGCGTCCTCACATTGTTTAACGAAATCAGCTACTTCGGTTGCCGGGCCGCAGGGCGGAACCCGGAGGTCAATCTTGATTGCCACGTATGTCACTCCCGTGTGCCGATATTGGCGATTATTATAACTAACCGTGAGGGCCTGGTGTAACGGTTAATCAGGTGAGGGACGAGCGCCGCTCGATCAATATCTCCCCTTACGACCGGTGAATCGGGCGCTCCACATAAAAACGACTGCCACTCCCATCATGACCACGGCTAAGGAGAATGCTAGGACGTAGTCGCCTTGCCGGTCGTACAGCAGGCCCCCCAATATAGGGCCGGCCATGACCCCCACGCCTCGCCCGCTCTGCACCAATCCCATCACCGATCCCAGGGTTGAAGAGGGAAACAGGTCAGCCGCTTTGGCCCCCACTGCTATCCCGGCGATTCCGTCGCTGAGGCCGGTCAACCCGACGAAGAGGACGATGGGCCAAAAGCTTTCACCGTCTCCCAGCACCAGTACCACCAGGATGCCCGCTACCTGCATCCCCAGCCCAACGGTGTATATCAATTCCCGTCCTACGTAGTCGGACAGGGCGCCGGCAAGGGGGCGGCCCACGAGGCTTATAAGTCCTACCACTCCGATGGTAGAGGCGGCTTCCAGATGTGAATAACCCGAGGCTACGAAAAAAGCCACCAGGTGCAAGATGGTCATTTGATGGCCTACAGCAGCTGAAGTTCGGGCTAAGACCAGGCACCAAAGCGGCGCGCCTCTGAGAATCGACCGGAATTGCTCTCGTGCTGTAGGGTGCTCTGAAACGCCAGGACTCCCGCCGATTGTGTCTTCGGGTTGGACCGCGTCTCCAGGTATCCCATCGGCTCCTTTTTCTTGTTCTTCTATCGGTGTGGACCTGGACGGTGGACGCCTCTGAAATAGCAGATTGGCCGGGGCGACCAACAGGAAGAATATGGGGCCTAGAACCCGGAGAGCTATACGCCAACCGAAGGCCAAGATCAGCACTTGCGACAGCGGAGCGAAGATGCCCTGTCCTAGTGGGTTGCCGGCATCAGCCAACCCAAGGACTCTTCCCCGAGACTTGGGGAACCAGGGAGCTAGAACGGCCGTGGCGGTAAAAGATGACACTATGGTCTCGCCCACCGTCGCCAGTACTCCATAGAAGAAAAAGAGCTGCCAAAAATTCGATACTAAGCTGCTGGATAGGTAGGCCAGGAAAATCACTGCCCCTCCCACCGGGAAGAGGTATCTGGCACCTAACCGGTCCAGTAGGTTGCCTAATAAAGGCGCGACGATAGCGCCGGTCAGGCCACCCACGGAGAATATCGCGGCGGTTGTCGCGGCTCCCCGTCCGAAACTGTCTCGAAGGGCCAAGAAAAGCACCGGGGCGCTGTTCTTCATACCTCCTTCAACGGTCAGGTTAGCGAAGGCCAGCGAGAAAATGGCCCAGCCGTAATGGGCATGGCTTCTTAATTTTCGGACAGGTGTTTGCAGCAATTTCTGGCGCCTCTCCTGCGGCCCACTTCAAAGGCAGGCAGCCTGAATAGTAGCAACAAGGGTTGAGGCTGTCTGCCGGGAGCCCAGGGATTATACATCTTGGAATTGGGGAAATCCCCCAACCCCCTTTACGAAAGGGGGCTTTGCCAATGTCAGCTTGAGCGCAGCGAAGGGTCTGAGGCGGGCAGGTCAGACTTACGCTAACGGCCACAGCCCTAGCTGACTATATCGAGGGCTGGCGACAGAGTCGGGGATTCCGCCTTCGGGCGTCGTAATCGTTCATGCTGGTTGGCGCCAGCACCACAGCCCACGAAAATGGGCGATTCGTGTCACTCCGAGCCTAGCGAGGAGTCTCATGCCTGGTTGTAGCGGTCACCTGAGATTCCTCGCCGCCCTTCCGCCGAAGGGCTGGTGTCGGAATGACGAAGTGTGCGGCCGAAGGTTGGCAATTCTATTTTCGGAGCAATGACAGCTTTGAGGCAAGACCAAAAGTAGGCAAATAGGGTTCTATCCGTGGTCATCAGAGGTGAGCGGCCCGGCGGGATAGGGGTCTCCTTACCACCTCTCCGGGTGGTGGATGAGCTCGATCAGATTGCCGTCGGGGTCGCGGAGGTAGGCGTAGTGGTGTCCGTCGGTGTCCTCCCGAACTCCAGGCGGCCGGTCTCCGTCGAAGGGGACCTGCACCGCCGTCAGGTGGGCCATCATTCCCTCCCAATCGGGGATCTCCAAGGCGAAGTGGTTGGTCTCCAGATAGGCGGGTTCCGGCGTGACGTGGCAGTGGATCTCCGACGATCCCAGGCGCAACTCCAACTGTCTGGGGTGCTCGATGGGCTCGGCGTCGAAGACTTTCTGATACCATTCGCTGGTCCGCTCCCGGTCCCTTATGCCGACGTTTATGTGGTGGATGTCGCTGACTCTAGACATGCTGCTCATCTCCTGGATTTTTCCAAAGGTTAGGTTAGGTGCTCGTCATTCCGGCGAAGGCCGGAATCCATGGTACGCTCCTTGAGAAAGCTATTAGACCCGTAAACAGAGACCCTTCGCTGGCGCTCAGGGTGACGATTAAAAGCTACCGGTTAGGCTGCGTCCAGGTGGAAAAACTCTACTACGTTGTCTACCAGCATCTTGCGCTTCTCGTCTTCCGGCACTCCGGTGAAGATCCGGTCGATAACCGCTTGGGAGTGGGGGTAATCGGACTCCTGATGGGGGAAGTCGGTGGCCCATATCAACCGGTCCACGCCCACGTGATGGCGCATCTCCACGCCGATGGGGTCGTCGAGAAATCCCCAATAGATGTGCTCCTTGATGTACTCGCTGGGGAGTCTCTTCAGCGGCTTGAAACCAAGTAATTCCTCGGCCCACGTGTGGTGCCTCTCGAAGCGCAGGTCGGCCATGTGCAGGAAGAAGGGCAGCCACCCGGCGTGGGTTTCGGCGTAGTACACCTTTAGATCAGGGAAACGGTCGAAAAGACCGTCCAAGACCATCTGCACCACGTTAAGGCCGCCCACCCGGTGGAACCGGGACACCTGCTCGGCCAATCCTGAACTGCCCAGCTTTTTTCGGATCTCGGGGTTCTCGTTGGGGTACTTCAGTAATGGGCCGGAGCGTTCGCCCAGCCGGTTCATCTGGATATGGATGGTTACCGGCATGGCCAGGTCCTGAGCCGCCGCCCAGAAAAGGTCGTCTTCGGGCGTGGGATAACCCTTGTTGTTGGGGAAGGCGCTGAGCAGAACTCCTTTGTAGCCCAACCGGGCGCAATGCTCCATCTCAGCCACGGCTCCAGCGGCGTCGGACATGGGAATGATTCCCAGTCCGATCAAACGGTCCGGCGATGCCGAGCAGTACTCCTCCATCAGCCAGTCGTTGTAACCGCGGACTATGGACAGATAGGCGTCGTCGTCAGGAATGTTACGCCAGAACCAGGGGCCGCCCACCTGGCAGGGATACAGCACCTCGGCGTCGATACCGTCCCGGTCTTGCTCCTCCATACGTTGTTGGGGTGACCCGGTGCCCGCCGTGCCCTCATAGGTCTGGCCGAAGGGCGTCCAGTTTTCCCGGCCCTTGCCGCCGTATAGGTCCGAAGGCACTTCCTTGGCTGTCTCCCCTTCGATGAGCCAGGCATCGCCGCCCGTGGCGGTCCTGATCAGCCGTGGCGCGCGGTCCCGGAACTTTGCGGGAACCCGGTGTATCCAACGTTTGGAGTCCACTTCCAGATGGGAGTCTCCGGAGATGCACTGATAAGCTCTGGCTGCCATAATCCACTCCGCATTATTCTAGCCTGAACTGCCGTTGAAACAGAGGGTAAGGGCAACAGGTAGGATTTGCAAGCGAGTTTCCAGGATGGCGACGTTTCGTGCCGAATATCGCTGCGATTGTTTGACATTCATTTGGCTCAGTGTTAGAAACGAGGTGCATCCGCTGGACCACTCTTTGGGATGGATAGCGGCTCTAGATCGAGGATACGCACTTATCGGGAGATTAGAAAATGGCGCTTCGGATAACCATGGCCTTCTCGGACAACCCCCGTGTACAGCCGCTAAGGGACGGCACGGTCAAGCCGGAAAACATCGACCTGGAGATGCTGACTGTCCCGCCCAGCGATCTTTTCTATCGGAATCTGGCTTTCGATGAGTTCGACGCGTCGGAGATGTCCATATCCGAGACTTTGTTGGCCAAGGAACGCAGCGACGGGACCAAGTGGGACTGGTCGGCGCTGCCCTGCTTCTTGAGCCGGGGTCATGTTTGGCCCAACCTTTATGTCAATACGTCTTCAGGTATCGAAAGCCTGGCAGACATCAAAGGAAAGCGCATCGGCGTTCCTGATTACGATATGACCGCCGCCCTTTGGTTCCGGGCGACGTTGAAAGACCTCTATGGCATCGAAGCCAGCGACAATATCTGGTACAACGGGCGAACGATCGAGTTCAGCCACGGCGGGGTTTTGGGATTAGACGATTCCGGCCCCAGAGGGGTGGAGCACCATTGGCTGACCGCCGACCAGACGTTGGACGTGATGCTGGACAAAGGCGAGATCGACGTTTACACGGCTTTCCGCGCCGGCGGCCCGGTGACGGCTGGGGACACGACGGTCATCGACCGGTACGGTGGCACCCCCACCGCCGGTAACCCGAACATTCGCAAACTACTCCCCGACGATGGCAAGGGCCTGGTCTACGAGTACTACCAGAAGACGGGGTTCTTCCACTGCAACCACCACGTGATCGTGCAGAACCGCATCCTTCGGGAACACCCTTGGGCGGCTTTGGAGCTTTTCACCGCTTTGCAGCGCTCCAAGGAAGTGGCTTACGAGCGGGCGCGGCAAGCGCAATCAGCCTACATGTACTTTCCCGGCCAAGATTTCCAGGACCAAGACCAGGCGCTGGGAGGGGAACCGTATCCCATCGGAATACGGGCCATGGGGAAGAACGTAGAGAGGGCGATACAGGGCTCCCTGGAGCAAGGATTGATCACCAAACCCATCACACTGGAAGATCTCTACTTCCACACCACCTTGAATACTTAGCGGCCGGCTGGGATCACCGCAGAGGCGCAGAGGATTTAGTTTTCTCCGTGCCCTCTGTGATCTCTGTGGTGATAAGAAACGTGGCGATTTAATCCTGAGTTGGAACCTGGCGGGACATTTGGATCTCCCGGCGTTCTTTGCCGGATTGGAACAGGGCCAGCACCACTTCCAGGGTCGCTTTGCCCCAGTGCCCGTCGTTGGAGGGCCGGCGTCCGTTGACCACGGACTGGTAGACTTCATCGATGATGCCGTCACGTCCGTCGGGCAAGCTCGGCAGAGGGATCTCCCACTTTTCCTCCTCACCGTAGACCATCAGGCCGTTTGGGGTGAGACGCACGTCTCCTTTATCGAAACTGGCCACCAGCGGTCCGCCTAAGATCCATGGAGTAGGCCGGCGTTGTCCCGGCGCCGCGCCGGCGGGGTCCCGGCCGGACCCGCCAAACCGGCGGTCCCTCTTCATGGCCATCTCCGCCTCTTTGCTGCCCGCTTCCCGCAAGGCCGTGCGGGCCTTGGCGTGGACCGGAGGGTCCGGCCAAGCGTCGCCCTCGTCCACCCGGTAGGTAAGTTCCCGGGAATTGAAGTGGTCATAGCCGCTGTAGACCGCGGTGGCGACGACGCCGTTCTCGAACTCCAAGAAGCTAGAATAGCAGCCCGGTACCGGGCGGGTTTCGTCCCACACGCCGGTGGTGGCCCGGACAGTGCGCACCAAGCCCCCGGCGATGGTCCTCAAGATGTCGAACTGGTGGGGGCCTTGGCGCCAGGGCACTCCGCCTCCCAGCTCCGGCGTTAACTCTTCCGCCGTCCGGGGGCTGTACAGCCAGTCGTTGAAATACCAGTAGTTGAGCATCCGCAGCTTGCCCAACTCTTCGCTAACCACCATCTCGCGAATCTTACGGATCCGAGGCTCAAAGCTGTGCTTCACGTTCACGGCCAACTGCATCCCGTTCCGTTCCGCCGCTTGTATCATGACGTCGGCTTCTTCCAGGGTCAGGGTCATGGGCTTTTCCATGTAGACGTGCTTTTTGTTCTCCAAAGCGATCAACGCGTGCTCAGAGTGGAACTGGTTAGGAGTGGCGATGTAGACCACGTCGATGCTGGGACTCCGGCAGATGGCCTCCGCGCTGAGAAAAGTTTCCCCTTCATATTGCGTGCGAAATTTGTCCAACTGGTCCTGGTCGATGTCGGCGGCGGCGGTTACTCTGACGCGGGAATGGCGCGCGAATGCGGGGAGCATTTGGCTGGCGCCGCCCCCCAGGCCGATTATTCCCAGGTTCAATACCGGGCCGTTGGCGCTTCCTCCGGAACTAGTCATGTCATCTCCTCGATTGTCGATGAACCACGAATTTCAGGTATGGCAGATCTGTTGGGAACAGAGGTGGCTCTCTAACTTAACCACAGCGGGGCTTTTGGGGGTGGTCGGGTGAGAACTGCCACGGGGGTATGCGACGGCCCTTCGACAGGCTCAAGGCGAACGGGGAAGACACCGTTCGTGGTTACCCCGATCTATGGAGGCGAGTCACCACGTTGGGTGTTCGACTAGCCGGTTGGCCGGCCCTGGTACAGCCCGAGTCATGGGGATACCTAATCCCCGGAAAGGACCTCTTCAGCGGTGACGGTGACTGCTCCGTCGCCCCGGCCCAGCACTGGGCTGAACTTAGATGCTCCGCCGGCTAACCCAGCGCTGGAAGCCATGCGGCCGAACTGGCCTAAAGCGCTCATGCGGCTGGTTCCCCCAGATTCTTCGGTTGGCAGCCTGAGATATTCGTTCTGACCGGGGTCGCGAAAAACGTTCATTGGGTCCTCGCCACGTTCGACCTTGGCTATGTTGTCGAATAGTTGTTGGCGATACAGAATAAGACCCTTGTCCGACCGCCCCAAGGTCTCTTGCGTACGGTCGGCGATGGCGCCTTGCGTGTACCACATGACGATGTCTTGACCGGCGGTGAAATCCAGGTAGTTCCAGTCCGGCATTCCGCCCGGGGACAATTCGGGCACCGGCACCTGGTAAAAAGGTATGGGCTCATCGGCCGCCACTGTCGTGCCCGCCGGTGGCACGTACGTGTAATACCAGATGTGCAGAGTCTGGTAGTCGTCGATGGGCACCCGGTATTGGAATCCGCCGACCTTGAGCAGATTGGGGAATACCAGAGGATGGCCCAACTTCCAGTTCACATCTTCTTCTGTCTGACCCTCCAATATGCGCCGTTTGATAATGCCATGCTCGAATTCATCAAACCCTATGAGTTGGTGCTCGGGGATATGACGGGCCTTCTCCGGCTGCCCGGTCTTTTCCCAAACGTAGTTGGCGAAATGGCCGTGGAGCCACTCGGCGTGGACCGGGTCCACCGAGTTCTCCATTATCTGCAGATAGTTGCAGGGCAGGACCGCCATGCCGATATCCCGGTAGACGTTGTCCCAAACCAGCAGGTCCCAACGGGGCAGCAAGGGAACCGGCGACGGCCCCAATTAGGCGAATATCAGGCCGCCTAATTCCTGCACCGGGTAAGCGGTGATGGTTACTTTTTCTTTGAAGGCCTCGAAAGGGTCCTCTTTCCGTTCATAAGGCTGATCCAGGCAACGGCCTTCGTGGTTGAAGAGCCAGCCATGATACGGGCAGCGTAGTCCCTCATCGTCGGGCATGCCGTAGACCAGGTTTACTTTTCGGTGGGGGCATTGGTC
>JAKUQE010000075.1 GCA_022450395.1 Dehalococcoidia bacterium
TACATACCCAAGGGTGTCCGCTGTCCCATGGAGCTGATGACCTACTTCCGCATCAACCAGGCCGACTCGGGCCAGTTTGAGCGAACGTTGATAATCGCCGAAGAAGGCTCCTACGTCAGCTACCTGGAAGGCTGCACCGCCCCGGCCCGTAAGACCCACCAACTACACGCCGCGGTGGTGGAGTTGGTGGCCATGGACGACGCCGAGATTAAATACTCTACCCTCCAGAACTGGTTCCCCGGGGACAAGGAAGGCAAGGGCGGCGTCTACAACTTTGTCACCAAGCGGGGCATAGCCCAGGGGAAAAACTCCAAGATTTCCTGGACACAGGTGGAGACCGGCTCGGCCATCACCTGGAAGTATCCCAGTGTGATCCTCAAAGGGGACAACTCGGTGGGCGAGTTCTACTCGGTGGCCCTGGTTAACAACTACCAGCAGGCCGACACCGGCACCAAAATGATTCACATCGGGAAAAACACCAAGAGCACCATTGTTGCCAAGGGCATATCGGCGGGACATGGAAGCGCGACTTACCGGGGTCTGGTCAAGATAATGCCCTCGGCCGATGGAGCCCGGAATTTTACCCAGTGCGACTCCCTGCTGGTCGGCGACCAATGTGGTGCCCACACGGTGCCTTATATCGAAGTACGCAACCCAACGGCCCAGATGGAGCACGAAGCCTCCACGTCCAAAGTTAGCGACGAACAGGTCTTTTACTGCCAGCAGCGCGGCATCTCGCTGGAAGATGCCCATTACATGATAATCAACGGTTTCTGCCGGGGCATCTTCCAGGAACTGCCATTCGAGTTCGCCATGGAGGCCTCCCAGTTGCTCAAGGTTAGCCTCGAAGGAGCCGTAGGCTAAATGGCTCAAGACGTGGAGTCCGGCGGACAGACCCTTCTGGAAGTACGGGGCCTCAGAGCTTCGGTGGAGGGCCTGGAAATACTCAAAGGGGTGGACCTTACCGTCAAGACCGGCGAGGTTCACGCTATCATGGGCCCCAACGGGTCCGGTAAAAGCACCCTGGCCAATGTTATCGCCGGAAAGCCCGAATATCAGGTAACCAGCGGCCAGGTTCTTTACCAGGGCGCGGACCTGCTGTCGATGCAACCAGAGATCAGAGCCAGGCTAGGGATTTTCCTCGCCTTCCAATATCCCGTAGAGCTTCCCGGTGTCCGGGCCTGGCAATTCCTCAAAGCCGCGGTGGACGCTCAACGGGAGCATGCCGGAGAAGAAGAGATAAGCGCCCGGGCCTTTGACCGTATGCTCAAGGAAAAGGTTGAGTTGGTTGAGATCGACCCGGAACTGGTGAAAAGAGCGGTTAACGAAGGGTTCTCCGGTGGCGAGAAGAAGCGTAACGAGATCTTGCAGATGGCCGTGCTACAACCCAAGCTGGCCATCCTGGACGAGACCGATTCCGGGCTGGACATCGACGCTCTGCGCATAGTGGCCGATGGCGTCAATAAGCTACGTAACTCGTCCAACGCCATCGTTCTGGTGACCCACTACCAGCGGATCCTCAACTACATCACCCCCGACCAAGTCCACGTCCTGATAGACGGCCGTATCGTGCGGTCCGGAGGCCCCGAACTGGCCCATGAATTGGAAGAGCGGGGTTACGACTGGATCAAGGAAGCCGTCGATGCCGGGGTGTAGTCTCCGTCGGCGGGCGTTCTGGCTATGACTCAAACATCTGTGAAACTCGAAACCTACCGGACCGGCTTCGACGCGTTGCTGCAAGAAACTGAAGCCACGGACCCTCAATGGCTCACTGACCTGCGCCGGGAGGCATGGTCCCGGTTCAACAAGTTGGGGTTTCCCACCGCCCGCCGTGGCAATGAGAAGTGGAAGTACACCAGCGTCCGTCCCCTGGCGGCAGCCAACTTCGACAGTCCACTGGTGATAAATCCTCCGGAGAATATCAACACCGCGGATCTGCGCCGAGTGGCCCCCTGGAACGACGCATGGACCAACCTGGTTTTCCTGGACGGACACTTTGCCGGTTACCTTTCAAACCCACAGAACGGCGCCGGCCAGATCATGGTAACTAACCTCGCCGATGCCATCGCCTCGGGCAACCCGGATGTCCAGAGACAATTAGCCAAGCACGCTAACACGGACGATGACGGGTTCACGGCCCTGAACACCGCGTTTTTGCGTGACGGGGCGTTCATTAATGTTCCAGCCGGTCACATCGCCGCCACTCCGGTGCACTTGATCTTCGCCACCACCGGCCAGTTTGAACATGCAGCCTCTTACCCCCGCACACTGTTGCTCGCAGGGGCCAACTCCCGTGTAACCGTGTTGGAAAGCTACGTGAGCCTTGCCCAAGCCCCTTACTTCACCAACGCCGTCACCGAGATCGTTCTTGAAGATGGCGCCCAGGTTGAGCACTACCGGCTGCTTCTGGAGAGCGCCGATGCGTTTCACGTCGGTACCAGCCGGGTGCATCAAAGCAAGGACAGCACTATCTCGTCCGCCTCCTTCGCCAAAGGCGCGGCCATGGCCCGGCAAGACGTCCAGATTATCTTGGACGCCCCCGGCGCTTCTTGCTCGCTCAACGGCCTGTACATGACCACCGGCGAGCAACACATCGACAACCTGATCAACATCGACCATGCCAAGCCGTACACCAAAAGCCGGCTGTTCTACAAAGGGATTCTGGACGGCAAGTCCAAAGCGGTTTTTGGCGGCACTGTCTTGGTCCGGAAGGACGCCCAGAAGACCGACGCCCAGCAGACCGACAAAAACTTGCTTCTCTCTCGCCAAGCGGAAGTAGACAGCAAGCCCAGCTTGCTGATCTACGCCGACGACGTACAGTGCGCCCACGGGGCCACCGCGGGCCACCTCGATAAAGACACTCTGTTCTACATGCAAAGCCGGGGTCTGGACCGGGAGTCCGCCAGCCGCATCTTGATCCACGCGTTCGCCAGCCAGATCATCGACACAGTGGAGCTCGAACCCTTGCGAGATTATCTAGACGACCTTTTCCTCGCGGCGATACCAACCGCCAGTCTTGAATTTGGGAGTCGATAATGACAACTAACGTCTCCGGTTTGGACGTGGCGCGGATCCGGGAAGATTTCCCGGTGCTTCATCAGATGGTGAATGGCAAACCCTTGGTCTATCTGGACAACGCCGCCACCACCCAGAAACCCCAGGTAGTCATCGACGCACTGGTTAATTACTACACCTTGGACAACTCCAACGTCCACCGCGGCGTGCACACCCTTAGTCAACGCGCCACCGAGGACTTCGACATGGGTAGGAGCAAAGCGAGGCAGTTCCTCAACGCGGCCTCCGACCAAGAGATCATATTCGTGAAGGGCACCACCGACGGAATCAATCTGGTAGCCCAGAGTTACGCACGCCCGAACCTGGGAGAGGGAGATGACATCATCATCTCCACCATGGAGCATCACTCTAACATCATCCCTTGGCAGGTTTTGTGCCAGGAAAAGGGTGCTCACCTGCTCGTCATTCCCATCAACGACGCCGGTGAGTTGCTGATCGACGAGTACGAAAAAATGTTGACTCCCCGGACCAAGCTGGTGGCGATCACCCATGTTTCAAACGTGTTGGGGACCGTCAATCCCATCGATCAGATCGTGGAGATCGCCCATAACCGGGGAGTGCCGGTAATGGTTGACGGAGCTCAAGCAGTTCCTCACATGGCGGTGGACGTACAGAAGTTGGATTGCGACTTCTACGTCTTCTCCGGCCATAAGATCTACGGTCCCACCGGCATCGGTGTCCTTTATGGCAAAGCCGAGCTCCTTGAGGCGATGCCGCCTTACCAACTGGGCAGCGAAATGATAAAGTCGGTCACCTTCGAACACACGATCTACAACGACCTGCCCTTCAAGTTCGAGCCGGGCACGCCCCACATCGCCGGTGTGATTGGAATGGGCGCGGCTATCGATTACCTGAACGCCATAGGATTGGACCGGATCGATGCCTACGAGCACGATCTGTTGGAATACGGCATGGAGTGCCTTTCCGGTATAGGCGGCGTTCAACTCATCGGCACCGCTCCGAGAAAATCCAGCGTAATATCCTTCGTCATGGATTGCGCCCACCCCCACGACATCGGCACCATCCTAGACACTGAAGGCGTTGCCGTACGCACCGGGCATCATTGCGCCCAACCCCTCATGCAACGCTTCGGGGTGCCTGCCACCGCCCGGGCATCTTTGTCCTTCTACAACACGAAAGATGAGATAGACCTTTTGGTTAAGGCGATCGACCGGGTCATCGAGGTCTTCAGTTAATGCCCGGCCTAAATGACCTTTACCAGGAGATCCTTCTGGATCACAACAGCAAGCCCCGGAACTACCGCAAACTTGAAGAAGCTAACCGGTCCGCCGACGGCTACAATCCCCTGTGCGGCGATCAGATCCAGCTATATCTCAAAGTGGAAGACGACAAAATCATCGACGTGGCTTTCCAGGGCACCGGCTGCGCCATCTCCCGCGCCTCGGCCTCGATGCTAACCCAGAGCGTCAAAGGCCAGAGCGTGGAGCGTGCTCAAGAGATATTCGACGCATTTCATACCATGCTGACCGAACCGGACGCCGAGCTGGATTACGACACACTTGACGACCTGGAATGTCTGGCCGGGGTCTCCGAGTTCCCAACCCGCATCAAGTGCGCCGTGCTAGCCTGGCACACCCTTCGTGCCGCTCTGGACGGGAAGACCGAGGATGTCACCACCGAGTAACCGGTATTAACGTTGATAAATCTCTGAAGCACCCGGTTTTCAGCCCCTCTCCTCTATCACCTGGCATCCGGCATGTATGGTAAGCTTGAGGCATAGCCATGCCCAACCTACCCGACGTCCCCCTACAGGGTCTCTACGGCGACCTGATACTCGACCATTACCGCAATCCGCGCCACCGCACGCCGGTTTCTCATGCCGACGTGGAGGCCGAAGAATTCAATCCCTTTTGCGGTGACCGGGTAATTTTGCAGTTCAGATTAGACGGCCAAGGGCGCATCGTTGAGGCCGGTGCCCAGTCGGAAGGCTGTTCCATAATCCAGGCTTCGGCGTCGATGTTGGCGGACATAGCATTGGGAAAGTCTGTCGCGGAGTTGGAGCGCCTATCTCAGCTGTTCCGAACCATGATGCGTGGCGAACCTTCGACTGGTGAAGCAGAAGACGAATTGGGAGACCTGCACTCGCTGCAAGTCGTGCGCCAGTTCCCGGTGCGGATCAAATGCGCCCTGTTGCCTTGGACTGCCCTTGAGATAGGGATCGAAGGCTTCCGGTCCAAGAATAGTTAGTCTGCCAGGCTTGAGCGTGGTTTGGGCCTAGCGGTCCAACCAAACCCGGGACCAGTAGTTGTACTCGGAAAGCGCCGTGTTTGGGTAAAACCCCTTGACCCTGGGATCGAACACCCACTTGGAAGCGCCGGTAACCGGGCTGAATAAGTAGGCCTGGTCTAGAACGTGGCGCTGTATGTCTCGAAGCTGTGTCCGCCGCCGCGCCGGGTTAAACTCCACCGCCTGTCTCTCGATCATGCCGTCCAGTGTGGCGTCTTGATGACCGGCGATATTCCAACGTCCGCCGCTGTGAAGCAGGGTCAACAAAAAGCTGTTGGTCGTTGACGTAGGAGGCAGCACGCCCAGCGCCACCTGGTAATCCTTATTTTCAGCCGCTACTGCTTCCTGGAACCGTGCTGGGTCGAGCCGCCGAATCTTTGGGTTGAAACCTACCGCTATCAAGTCTGCGGCGACCCGTTTCTCCAATTCCAGGTAAACGTTCCCAAATTTCTCGGTGCGCACGGTTAACTCAATGTCCACCGGCTGACGGTTTCCCCAAGCAGCAACCAGCTTCCGGGCGGTGGTGGGGTCGGCGAAATACTCCTGACGGATGTCATCCCGGCTTAGGAGCCAATCTGGGCTCTGCACCGGGATGCCCACGCTGGCATAACCCTGACCGGCAAATATGGTGTCCGTGTAATCCCAGGGGTCCATCGCCTTGAAGATAGCTTGGCGCACTTCCAAGCTGCTCAATGGGGACGCTTGAACGTTCAACGACAGCATCACGCCGGTGCCCGACTGCCGGGAAAGAATCGAATTGAAAGCCTTTCCGCTGCCTTCCAGCGCCGGCCATTGGCTGGGGGGCGCCTGAGCCACGTCCACCTGACCGGCCAAGAAGGCGGCCAGCCGTTCTTCGCTGCCCGAACGGTCCAACTCAGATTGTTTGATTACCTGGATAACCAATTGGTCAAGGAAGGGCAATCCTTTTTTGGGGCTGGCGGGATTCCGGACTAGGGACATGGTCATATCCTTGCCAGTCTCCTCCCAAACCCAGGGACCCGTGCCCACCACCGGGCTGGTCTTTAAGTCGCCGTAGTCCTCAACCACCTCCCGGGCCACTATCTTGCTGTGCCCGTCCGCCAGCGCCAACAGAACATCCGCGTCCGGAGAAGCCAATTCGATCCGTAGCGTCTCGTCATCCAACGCCTCGATGCTCCGGATGGCGGAAAGGAGACCCGCGTTGGGCCACCCCGGCGTCCGCATACGTTCGTAGCTGAATGCCAGGTCATCGGCTACCAGAAGGCGGCCATTCACCGGCGCGATGTTGTGCCAACGTACATCGGGCCGCAGTCGAAATTCGAAGGCTAGATCGGGGGTCATCTCCCAGCTTTGGCAAAGATCGCACTCCAAGCGCAGGCTGGGCTGATCGAATTCCGGACCCACCCGCAACCGGAGCAGGCGGCTATAAGCCAACCCCGGACCCATGGAGGTAACCATCTCCTGTACCGTTTGGTGGACGTCCCGGTGAGGGATCCCGGCGAATCCGGCGACCTGCAGAGACCCTCCGTACTTTCCCTGGGGTATGGGGGATACAACGGGAGTCGCCGTAGGGACGGCGGCGGCTATTACCAAGGTCGGCGCCGGGGTCGCGGATGGCGACGGCGGTGGCGCAGCTTTAGAGGTGAGCGTAGGAGGGCTGGTTGGTTGGACAGTAGGAACGGGCGTTGGGGCGGCCGGCTCCGAGATTGCGATAGCGGTGGTTTCGGGCGCCGGCGTTGCAACTGGGACGGTGTCCGGGGGCGGCGCGGCGCTGGAACAGGCGATCGCCAACAGGATGATTCCCGAAAGCGCCAGGATACCGGACCTTTTCAGATACCTCATGCCACAACTCCTGCTTTGTCCGCCATGGCCGACAGATGATGAGGGCAACCGTCAGCCCGTTAGATCCGAACGGTCCGATTCGCGGAGATGCGCCAATGGCATAAGTGACCGCCGGATCAGTCAATTATAGAAGGAGGGAGTTACCAAGTTCAGCAATATCGCATACGGGATACGAGCAAATTCCGAGGTTTACGGGCCTTGGCCGCGAAATGAATGGTGGCAAAAGAGCGACGTATTCCTGGGATTAGCGGACGGAAACGCTCCGCTGCGGGGACACCACAACGCCCAGAAACAGGAAGTTAGCTCTCTGACTTGCCGGAGCGGACCAGGCCCTTCAAATAGGCGATATGTCCTTGATGTTGATACACCTCGCCGATCACCTGCCGGAATATCGCGCCCACCGACATTTCGGGCCGCTGCTCCCTGGGCACCACTTCGAAGTCCTCAGGGCTAAGCCCCTTCAAATAGGCCAACGTCTCGGCGCGGACCGCGTCGCCGTAGCGCAACAATTCGGCCAGATCCAACACCGGAAAGTTGTCTACCTGTCCCTGAGTGTGGCCGAAACCGTTATCCCGGGTGGGCAGGCCGAACTTCTCGTTCCATCCGTCCTTCTCCCAGATCTCCGTCTGGCGCTGGATGAAAAACTGGAACCACATATCTTCCACGCGGAGCATGTGCCACAAGATCCAACCCATGGGGTTCGCCTCGGGACCGGGCCGCCAAGCCAACTCTTCCGAGGTCAGGTCCTGAACCGCTTCCATCAGGAATTCATGTTCCACGCTGAAAGCGTCCTCGATAAACTCGTTAAGGGTCATGTTGTCTCTCCTTTTCCGGTGGTCTATGACCCGTACTGTACCAGGCTGATTGTTCGGCTGCCAGCTTCTCGTCGTGCGTTGGCCTCCATCCTTCAGGTCACGGCTTGCCGTGCCTACACAGTTCGCCTGTGCTAAACTTCGGTTCAAGCGTGATTGGTATGGCCGCCGAAGGTCCCCAATCAAGGAGCGCAACCATGGCCGGAACATTAATCACTGAAGAAGTCCTGGCGCTTATCGGCCAGGAAACTACCCCAGAACGAAACCGTTTTCCGATAAGCGCCGAGATGGCTTGGGATGTGGCCGATGCCATTCAAGACCCCAACCCTCTATATACCGACCCGGATCTAGCTCAGAAAAGCCGGTTTGGCGGTTTGATGTGCCCACCTCTGGCCACCTGGAAAGACATTGCGCCGCCTATCGGCTATTTCGGGGCCGGCCAGGAATCTCATTTCCAAGTCCCCCTCCCCTTCAATAGCTACGGTCTCAACGGCGGTATCGACTGGCAACTCCTCCGTCCGGCCTATGTGGGCAGTTGGATCACCCGTGCGTCGCGCATTCTGGACATATATGAGAAGGCGGGCCGTTCCGGTCCATTGGTGTTTGTGGTGCGGCAGGAGACCCAGACCAATCAGGACGGCCAAGTGGTTAATCAGGCCCAGCACGTAAGTATCCACCGGGGTCTACCAGCTGGCGAAGAACCCCTAGAAATCGCCAACGTTAGCGATAATCTTGAAACCGTCCGCGTTTCTCCGCCGGACCCCGGTGTCGTGATTCCCAAGCCCCCGAAAGAACTTGAGACTCAAAGGTTCTTCGAAGACATCGTTGTGGGAGAAGTCTTGAACCCGGTTGTGAAGGGTCCGATCACCACCACCCACCTGGTGCGTTGGGCAGCGGCCAACGGCAACTATGCCCGCATCCATTGGGACCTGCCCTTCGCCCAGCTTCGCCAAGGACTGGCCAACGTGGTGGTCAATGGCTCGCTGAAGAACCAATACCTGGGCCAGTTGTTGACCGACTTCGCGGGCGTTGAAGGGTGGTTCAAGCGTTTCTCCGTTCAGCACCGGGGCATGGACTACCCGGGCGACGTTCTGACGGCTTCGGGAGCAGTTACCGGCAAGCGGGAGGCTGATGGGTACGGGTACGTGGACTGTACGGTAGTATTGGACAACAGCCGGGGAGAGCAGACAGCGGCGGGCCAGGCCACCGTGATACTTCCCAAACGGGGTCAGACGCTGCCCTTGGTCTGGGAAGCGGAAGAATGACGCCGTTAGGTCTTTTGGACGGTATCCGGGTGTTGGACCTGGGTACCGAAGTATCCGGTCCATTTTGCGCCAAGCTTCTGGCTGATTATGGAGCTGACGTCATCAAGGTTGAGTTGCCCGGCGTAGGAGACCCTGCCAGGCGCATGGGCCCCTTCGCCGATGACGACCCCCACCCGGAAAAGAGTATTCCCTTCCTTTATATAAACACCAACAAACGAGGGGTTACCCTGGACACCCGCAATCCCACTGGAAGAGGGTTGTTGGAGGCGCTCCTCCAAACGGCAGATGTCCTGGTGGAAAATGTTCCACCGGCCCATGCCGAAGATCTGGGACTGGACTACGCCGGTCTAACCAGGAATAACCCCGGCCTGGTGGTTACATCTATAACGGCTTTCGGCCAGAGCGGACCCTATCGGGACTATTCGGCGACCGACCTAGTGAATTGCGCCTTCAGCGGACTGATGTATCACACTGGAGATTCGGACCGGGAACCGCTGCGCAACTCCCTCAACCAGTCCCTGTACGTCGCCGGGATCAACGCCGCCGTGGCGACTTCGGCTGCCCTGCTCCACCGGATGGCCACTGGACGGGGCCAGCACGTGGACGTGTCGGCTGTGGAGTGTTTGGCGGCCCATCTGGTGCAACCGGTCCCTTACTACACGTATATGGGAGCTATAAAAGGCCGCCGTCCCGTGCGAGGCTCGGGCTTCGAAGAGTTGATGCCCGCCCGGGATGGTTACGTGATTCCGTCGGTACAGGGGTCCCAACCTTGGTCGGCCATAGCCGGCCTCATTGGATTGGAAGAGCTTCATGACCAGCGGTTCGCCACCGGCTCCGGCCGCATCGAACACGGTGAAGAGTTGAAGCAACTCCTGATTCAAGGCCTGGCGGAGTGGGACCGCAAACCGTTATTTGAAGCGTCAGGCGAGAGCCGGTTGGTCTTCGGTATGGCTCAAGACGCCGGGGACCTTTTCAATTGTCCTCAACTCCGGGAGCGGGACTTTTTCGTTGAGGTAGACCATCCGGTAGCGGGCCGTGCCGAGTACCCCGGCATGGGACCTAGGCTGTCCGGAGGGGTCTATGAGATTCGCCGGCCGGCGCCCTTATTGGGTCAGCACAACACTGAAGTGTATCGGGACGAGTTGGGCTATTCCTCGCAAGACTTAGTGGTTCTAACGGCGTCGGGTGTGATTTGATCGATTCGGGGCCGATCGGGGTGGCCGCTGCCTGGGTTTCCTGAAAGTCTGCCTTGTTGTGGGTGAAAGATGCAGAAAATGTCCCTACATGAAGCCTTATATACCCAGCGGGCGATCCGCAATTTTACGCCGTATCCGGTATCTGACGCCACCGTCGCCACTATTCTGGATGCGGCGGTGCGGGCGCCCAACGGAGGTAACACCCAACGTTGGAGCTTTCTGGTTATCCGGGACCGGGAGACCAAGAGACGCTTCGGCGAATGGTACCGTGACGCATGGTCCGATCTGGTGGCGGACATGAACCTGCAACGGACCTCGGCTCAACCCTACCGTCCAAGCATGTTAACTCAAAATATGGAGGATATCCCCGTCTTGATCCTAGCCTGCCTGGACCGGCCGACTCCGGGCTATGGACCGAACCCCATAACCACCGGGTCGTCCATCTATCCCGCCGTGCAGAACATCATGCTTGCCGCCAGGGCCCTTGGGCTGGGCACCGTGTTGACCACCTTGCACACCAAGCATGAGCAGGAAGTCAAAGCTTTGCTGGGCATTCCGGAATCCGTGTCCACCGCGGCCCTGATCCCCCTGGGGTATCCTGCCCAGGGAGAAAGCTTCGGCGGCGGCCGGCGCCGCCCGTCGGCCGAGGTTACTTTCCACGAGCGGTGGGGCCAGACCGCCGCGAGTTAGCCGATTCATCCGGCCATAAACGTTGATGCCGGCCCAACATTACTAATGAAGGAGCACTACCCAAGATGACCGATCTGCCCCTAAGCGGAATCCGCGTGGTGGACTTGAGCCGCGTTTTCGCCATGCCCTATGCCGGGGCCTATCTGGCGGACCTGGGGGCCGAGGTGATCAAGGTTGATTGCTGCCAAGCCCAGTTCGTTGACACAACTCGCACTCTGAACGGTCCTTACCCGGACAACGACCCCGGCGAACTGTATTGGGAGAGGGCTGGTACCTTCCAAACCCTGAACCGGGGCAAGCGCAGCGTTACTCTGGACCTGCGCTCCGAGGATGCCATCGGCATCTTGAAACAGTTGGTTAGCGTCAGCGACATCGTCCTGGAGAACTTTACGCCGAGGGTGATGCAGCGCTTCGGTCTGGACTACGCCAACCTCAGGGCCGTCAAGCCGGACTTGATCATGGTCTCCAACACTGGCTACGGCCACTCCGGGCCATGGAGTAACTTTGGAGCCATGGCAACCGCGCTGGAACCGACCCATGGCACCGGGGCGTTTATGGGATACCTGGACCCCGGCCCGGACGGCCGGCTTCACGACGGCGGAATACCCAACAAGATGGGCAACTCCTACACCGACTTTTTGGCCAGTTGGACGGCCCAACTGGCGGTGATCGCCTCCTTGATCCACCGTTCTCGCACCGGAAAAGGCATGTGGGTCGATCTGGCCATGTATCAAGTTGGCTCGTCTTTTATCGGCGAAGGAATCTTGGACTTCGCCTTCAACGGACGCAGGACCCGCCGGATGGGCAACCGCGACCACACTATGTCGCCTCATGGTTGTTACCCGTGTTTGGGTCAGGACGAGTGGGTCACCATCGCGGTGCGGGATGACCGGGATTGGGAAGCCTTCTGCCAAGCTTTGGGACAACCCTCTCTGGCCGGCGACTCCCGATTCGCCCATCCCACCGCTCGTCACGGTCACCAGGACGAGTTAGACGAGATAATCTCCCGTTGGACATCGACACAAAGCCAATATCAAGTTATGGAAGCTCTGCAATCCGCGGGAATACCCGCAGGACCGGTGCTGAACGCCAAGGCACTGCTGGCCGACCCGCAATATCGCGCCAGGGGATTCTTTCAGCCGGCGGACCATGCGGACGAGACAGGGTTAGGCCGGAAGGAGTACGTAGGCCGGGGGTGGAGCCTGTCTGAATCTCCGATCAACCCGATCAGGCCGGCTCCCATGCTGGGCGAGGCCAACGACTACGTGCTAAGCCGGATGCTGGGCCTCAACGATGAGGAAATCCAACGATTAAAAGATGCCGGAACTGTCGGAGATACATTGGCGGACGCGCAAACACCGTCAATCGTCCCCCTGGAACGGCAAGTTGAGCTGGGTTGGATCTCGGGATACGACGAGTTGTAGCGGGAAGTATCAGTCTACCTTGAATCGCTATGGATAAATCTGCGGGTTCTGCCCTGTTTCGCTATTGACACCATTTGAAGCTCCGGCATATAATAACGGCAGACCCCTGATTTGCCCCAGCCATTTGATGTTTTTCACCCTTTTTGGCCCACTAGGTTTGTATTCGTTATCTTAATTAGAACTCCAGATTTTGCTGCCGGACGGTTAGCATTGGTCAATGGCCGCTAAGTACATCTTCGTTACCGGTGGAGTTGTCAGTTCAATCGGCAAAGGGATAAGCGTCGCATCCATAGGACGCATCCTCAAGAGCCGCGGCCTATCCGTCTCAGTAATTAAGTTGGACCCCTACCTCAATGTTGACCCCGGTACCATGTCCCCCTACCAGCACGGAGAAGTTTTCGTCACCGTTGACGGTGGTGAAACCGACCTGGACCTGGGCCACTACGAAAGGTTCATCGACGTGGACCTGACCCGCTCCTCAAATCTTACCGCCGGAGAAGTCTACCTGGACATAATTGCCAAAGAGCGTCGCGGGGATTTTCTCGGGGGTACCATCCAGGCCGTCCCTCACGTGACCAACGTGATCAAACAGAGAATAGTTAAACTAGGGGAGGAAACCAACGTTGACGTAGTGGTGGTGGAAGTCGGGGGTACCGTTGGCGACATCGAGGGATTGCCTTTTCTTGAGGCCATCCGGCAAATCAGGAACGACGTGGGCCGCGACAACGTCTTTTATATCCACCTGACACTTCTTCCATATCTATCCGCCGCCAAGGAGTTGAAAACCAAACCTACCCAACACAGTGTGAAGGAACTGCGGGCCATGGGCATCCAGCCGGACGCCATTCTCTGCCGTAGTGATTTTGATGTACCATACGCGATCAGAGAAAAGATTTCCTCATTCTGCGACGTACCTACCGAAGCCGTGATTCCTTTGACAACTGTTGAAAATGTTTACGAGGTGCCGCTGATTCTGGAGGATGCAGGCCTTGGCGACATTATCATGGATGCCTTGCATCTGACCGGACAACCTCGAGACATGTCCGAATGGGCAAACATGGTGACCAGGATGAAAGAGCTGCGGGATAGCGTGACTATCGCCCTAGTCGGCAAATACGTTGAATATCCCGATTCTTATCTTTCGGTTAGGGAAGCGCTTCGCCACGCCGGTCTGCTTCACGACCGGTCAGTAGAGATTCAGTGGATCCACTCCGAGGATGTGGAGAAATACGGCCCCGACGCCATGTTGAGCACCGCCAACGGAATAGTGGTTCCCGGCGGATTCGGCCCCCGGGGTGTGGAAGGAATGGTTGAGACGGCCCGATACGCCAGAGAACACCGGATTCCTTATTTGGGGTTGTGCTTGGGCCTGCAGGTTATGGTTGTAGAGTGGGCGCGCAATATATTAGGACTTAAAGACGCCAACTCTTCGGAGATTGACCCGGACACTCCTCACCCGGTCATACATATCATGGAGGAGCAGGGTTCGGTGACGTCCATGGGGGGCACGATGCGCCTTGGCAGTTATCCCTGCCGTCCGGTGGAGAATACGTTGGCCATGGCTGTGTACAATGAACGAGATGTAAGCGAGCGCCATCGGCACCGGTTTGAATTGAACAACGCTTACCGCGAAGTCCTAGAGAACTCTGGGCTCATCATGAGCGGATTGTCGCCGGACGGATTGCTGGTTGAGACGGGAGAGATCAAGGATCATCCGTACATGCTGGGGGTGCAATTCCACCCAGAGTTCCAATCTCGCCCCAACAGGCCCCATCCCTTGTTCGGCGGGTTTATCGCCGCAGCCAAATTGACGCTACGAGAGGGCGAGCAGCCGCCCTTGCCTCTGTAGGTCTTCATTAAGAATTTAGACGAAGTACCTAATTCCAATCGCATCCTTGGACGGGAAATTCACCACAAAAACTGGGCATTAATTAATGGAACGAACAAGTTGGGAAGGCCTGTCTATACCTACGCCGAATTTACCCATCCCGCTTGCGCAATCTTTTAACTTAATGGTGATCTAATGAAACTCTTCTTGGATACCGCCAACATTCAAGAGATCCGTGATGGGGTCCGCTTGGGGGTCATCAGCGGAGTTACTACTAATCCATCATTGGCGGCCTCCGAGGGTATCGGTAGCCGCGAGAAGTATAAGATTGCCGTGCAGGAGATCTCCGATATCCTCGATGGGCCGATTTCCGTCGAGGTGGTCAGCCTGGACGCGGACGGAATGGTTGCGGAGGGCAGGGAAATCGCCGAATGGATTCCAAACCCATGGGTAAAGATTCCCAGCACCGCTGCCGGATTTGAGGCCATCTCCACACTCTCTCATGATGGCATCAAGATCAATCAAACGCTGTGTTTCTCATTGAATCAGGCATTGCTTGGCGCCCAAGCCGGCTCCACGGTAGTCAGCCCCTTCGTAGGCCGCTTGGACGACATCGGTCAGCAAGGAATGGATCTGGTTAAAGAGATAGTGGCGGTATTCAAAACCCAAAATATCGAAACCGAAGTGCTTGCCGCAAGTATTCGCCACACCCTTCACTGTACTATGGCGGCCCAGGCCGGCGCTCATATCGCCACCCTTCCTTATAGGATTCTGCTGCAGATGGTTCAACATCCATTAACCGATTCGGGAGTGGCCCGGTTCCTGGCCGACTGGGAGAAAGCCGGGAATTCTTGAACCTCCATAAGCGATAATGCGGATTTTTTAGCGGCCTTTTCCTCCTAAATATTAAGAAGGAAAATAATCAGACGTAAGGACCCAATATTTCTTTCCTGTAATCCCCATTCACAACAACAGCGAAATTTCTTGACGGACCGGGATTTGGTCCAACTCACCGGCTCAAGTTTTCCTCCATTTAATAACCCCAGTGTAAACATCCGGTGAGCTATTCCCCAGAACACAAAGAGGTGATTATGACGACAACGCAACGATCGATGGAAGTGGCGGACTTAGGAACCAAGAGCAAAGACGAGCTCATGGTCTTGGCCCATGAGGTAGGTCTCCACGACGGCCCTAACCTGGACGGTCTGCGCCGGGAAGACCTGCTAAGCAGGGTGTACCATGCCGCTTCCGCCCAACAATCCCTGGTGTCCTCGGGCATTCTGGAGGTTATGGACGAAGGGTATGGATTTCTCCGCCAGATCACCTCTCATGGGGGAACCGGGGACGTGTACATCTCCCAGTCTCAGATCCGGCGGTTCAACCTACGAAACGGCGACACCGTCACCGGACAGGTCCGGCCCCCCAAAGAAGGGGAACGCTACTTCGGACTGGTGCGGGTCGAACTGATCAACGGGATGGAGACCGACCAGGTCCAGAGCCGCTATCGGCCCACATTCGAACACATGACGCCCATATTCCCCGAGAAACAGGTCATCCTGGAAACGAGTGGCTCTGAGCTATC
>JAKUQE010000076.1 GCA_022450395.1 Dehalococcoidia bacterium
GAAGGGAATACGTCGCCGCGCCGGTTTCGGTCCAAGTGGCGATGCAACAACGGTGTTCGCCCCGCTTCGGCCGGTCGGTGGCGATGGTGGCGGTGCAACCCAGACCCAAGACCGGCACGGGGCTTTCCCGCATGCGCAACGCCCGGTTGTAAGCGGCCCTGGCCATGTCAGTCGCGGTTTCCACCGAGACGAATTGGGACGGTTCATGGCCGATAAAGTCGATCATCGACAACGAACCGTAGGGGACCACCACCTCCAAAAGGGTGCGGGAGGCCCCCGCCACCCCCAAAAGCCAGGCAACGGCCTCGCTACCGGCCCCGGCCACCGCCAACACGGCCTGCGGAGGGGAGTCGTGGATCTTTTGCACCAAGTCCCGGAAATCACTCATAAATCGATCCGGATCAAATCGTTTACCCTTTGGGCTGCCATGGCTTGAAGTCGAGGTTGGGCATGCGCTGTTTGGAGACCTCGATCTCCCCGCTGATCTTTCGGTCCCACTCCTCGTTCCAAGCAGCCGGAATCTCCCGGCGGGCATCCCGCCAGTACAGCGGCTCGGCTTGAGAAAGAGTTTCTCCATCCAAAACATCGCCCAAGAAACAGGTCATATCGCCGCCGTCCATGGCATTGACCACCCGGCAGTCCAGGAAACCCCAACAATCGTCCAAGACCGGGCTGCCCGTTGCCTTAGGCGCGTGACCCACATCCGACAATTTGTCCCTATCCCTTCCCGATACCAGCCCAAAATCTTTAATAAGTTCAAGTTGGTCCTGCCGTAGAAAGTTAAGGGCGAAGGACCCGCTGTTGTAGATCAGGTCGTGACTATAGTTGGTTTTGTATATCTGCAGCACTACCCGGGGCATATCCGGAACGATGGAAGCCGCCGCGATGGCCACCGCGATCTGGGCGTTGGACTTGCCTTGCCAGTGGCTGGTAACCGCTGCGATGGGAGACCACAAGCGCCCCATTATCGGCGCGATCCGGGCATATTCCATGTCGTGCTCACAAGAGATGCGGGAATCAAGGGCTACGGACCCGTCGGCATTCAGCCCTTACGTGGAGCCAGCCGCCCATCGAGGCATGCCGAGTGTAGCACCGGGGCTTCCCGGTGACCAGAGCGCCGTGGTAAATCCCCCGGGAATCACTGCTTGACTTCAGGTATACGTACCCGGCCACGCTGAGAAATTTTGAAAATGCGGGAAGCAACTCGCCTGCGCACTCCCGTCATACCGGCGCAGGCCGGAATCCAGGCAGCATTCCGTCTCAGGGGCGAACGCCGCAGAAAAGCTCACAAATCTGGGTCCCGGCTTTCGCCGGGACGACGGGTGGGGTAGTTTTAGCTAGGGAGCGTCATCCGATCCGGCATAGACCTGGGTACCTGGATGAAATGAGTACCACCCGAACCAATAGGACGCGCGGCTGGGTAGCCGCGGCAGCCGCTCAGAGGGGTTTTCAACTAATACCAGCGCCTCTTCCTCGATTTGCCAAGGCCGGTCGTTCAAGTCAGTCAGGGTAATGCTCCCATCCCCCGATCCGGTTCGCGACAAGGAAAACTTAAAAGAACTTCTTTCGTAAGCCCGGGCACCCACTCCCTGGTCAGTTGCGACAACCACTAATGCTTGTCCCGCCACAGTGTCATTGATTACTAGTTCTCGCGACAATGACTCAAACGGATAAGCCTTGGCTTGTCCATTCAAAATTAACCCTAGGACTTGGGCTTTTGTGTCGAGAAGATCGGCGCGCTGGGGGACCGGAAAGATGGTGTCCGGGGTATTACGGTAGCGGAAGTATATCGACCGCCGGTCATCCTCGGGCGCATAGCTGCTGGGCGGATACACCCCGGTTTCGATGCTCAGTACGGTGGTGTCCGGATGAAGCGCCAGCCAGCCGGCCCAGGTGGTAAGCGCTACGGGAATCAGCTCAAGCTTCACGCCGCTGTCGGCCAAAGGTCCCACAACCGGCTCACCTAAGAACTGGTGCCACAACGTTTTGGTCCCCCGGTCGTACATCAGCTTGTTGCTGTGATAAAGCATGCCCGACGTACCGAAACTCAGGACCTCCCCATCTACCGTCGTGGAATACACGATTCCAGAGCCGCAGAGAGTTCAATATGCCAGGGCGAAGGGAACGCCGCCAAGAACGTCGTTGGCCATCTCGTGGGGGTTTAGGATTCGCAGCGGGTAGGCCCGGTGTTCTCCGTTTATCGAAACGCCGAAGACCCGGTCGGTGGGCTTCAGATATCTGGCATCCAGGGCTGGAATCGAGGGTGGGTTAATCAGGTCCGGTATGCCATCCTTGAGAACCCCTCCCCAAACCGCTTCTTCCAAGCGGATACGAGTTTTCACACCGTCGTAGAAGAAGGCCCCCATGTCCGGATCGATGTGGGCCAGGAAGCGGCCTTTCCACCCGGCGTAGCCCTGGGGCGGCTCGATCTCGGGATGGTTAGCCAGCCAATCGCTCCACTGCATCCATTCGTTCCGCTCCGTCGAGTCGGGTTTGGCCTCGTCGCCAACCAGTTGATCCAGGTAGGAGCTGTACGTGGCTCGTCCTTCGTAATAAATCTGCAGACGCAGGAAGTCGACTAGGATAGGAACGTAGGCGAGGTCACCGGATTCCGCCATCTTATCGGCCACATACTCCAGTCCGAGGGGAACCGGGCCGAACCGGGGCATGTCAGGGTCGTCACCAAGCTGGTGGAAGATTGGCAGAGAACTCAAGGCCGAGTCCAGCAGGGATTGGTGGACATCGTTTCCAGGATTGGAGGCCGCCGGGCCGGTGGTGGAGGGTGGTGAGGGATCGGGATCAACAGCGGCTACATCGCCACTTGCGGGTGGGTTAGAACGTGTGGAAGTAGGCGCGGCTTTCACGACGGTAGGCGACGGTCGCGGCGCGACTAGGGTCGGTTCTGGCGACGGTACAGTGCTCGCTGGCGCCCCCGTGGAGGAGCAAGCCAAGCTCACCACTAAGAAAGTCATAAGCAGCCATAAACCGGCGGGCTTCAGTCCAAGCACAACCCATCCACGGCTTCTGTAAATCGTTGCCGGCATCTGTGACCTCAAAACCTAATCAGCCATGCGTTCAGGGGAGATCGGTAGGTTCTGCCTGGGAACGGTTAAGGGGTTGGTTTCTTGTGCTGGACCGCCTAGCGGGGAGTCTCACCAAGCGCGGCATTGCTGCTATATATAACGGAAGAATCCGGCTCGTGGTTTCATCGATGGATGGTGAGGGTGATGGCCGACAGGTGACCTGACCGCCGATCCAGACCTACCAGTTGGGATCGCGGTCCTCGGAGCTGTTGTTGGTCATGCGCAATTGATTGATCCCATTCGATTCCATCACGAAGATCTCTCCTTCTCCGTACAGATGGGATACAAAGGCGATGCGCTTGCCATCACGGGACCAGGAAGGCATCAGGTCTTCGACCTCGTTGTTGGTTAGCCGGATCTGCTTGGACCCGTCGCCCCGCATGGTGTAAACCTCGGAATTGCCGTCCCGGGATGAAACAAATACTATGGACTTGCTGTCGGGAGACCAGGAGGCTTCCCGGTCCGAAACGTCGTTCTGAGTCAGACGGATCGACTCAGGTTCGTCTTGCCAAGTGCGTCTTTTCAGCTTGCTGAGGGTGTAGATCTCCTCTTCACCGCCTTCTCCCCGGACGAAAACGATGTGTAGGCCGTCGGGAGACCAGGAAGGCGAGTGATCCAGGCCGGTGGTCAGATGAACCAGGTTGACTCCATCCGGGTTGCGCAGCCAAAGCCCCCGTTCCTCTTCGTCACCCAGGACGTAAAACACCAGCCACACACCGTCTGGGGACCAATCTCCCAATCGTTCTACACTATCATTGGAGGTGATGCGAGTTGGATTAGCGCCATCGGAGTCCATCAGATACAAGTCGGTCTGGCCGTCGCGTTGCGAGATAAATGCCAGCCTTTTGCCATCGGGAGACCACCGGGGCGAAACGTCATCTCCGGCTTCGTGAGTTAGCCGCGTGATGACCTCACCCTTCCGGTCTACCACGTTGATCTCCAGGTCGCCGGATTCGTCGGACAGATACGCTATGTGCTTCCCATCTGGAGACAGTCTGGGACCGTAGTCGGCGCTACCGTTGTTGGTCAACGAAATGGCCTCGCCGGATTTTACGTTAAGCAGAACCACTTCCAAGTCCCCGTCGGCCGACGACACGTACACGATTTCCTGAGACGAAGAGGAAAGGCAAGCAATGCCCAAAGCTAGGGCTAGCGGAAATAAGATTAAACCGAAAAGACGGGACAAGTACGGCAATTTCATTCTCTATCCCCAGGTTGACTGCCAGGTGCGGACACCGAGACCGCCGCCCCACACCCACGATTACCCTGATGTGGATTATAGCCAATCACAACGCATCGTTAGCTTGCCGCGAAACACCCGGTTTAACCTGAAAAGCCCGGTTTGACGAAAAGCTCTATGTAACCGGCATCTAAGTAGATGCTCGAATACCTACCGGCTGAAAAGGAAAGCCGTATCAGTTGGAGTCTGAACAACGAACGAATAACTGCTCCGGCTAGTCTCTTGACAGGGCAGGCGGGGTATTTTAGCATCACGGCAACCGGCAAAAGCAGCGACATGGCAATCGCGTAGCCGCCGATGGAGGTACGACATGAAGGTATTTATCAACGCGAGCTTGATCGACGGCAACGGCGGTCCGGTCATTAACGACGCGGCGGTGTTGATCGATGGCGAACGCATTGTATCCGCCGGTCCTCGAGCTGCCGCGACTTGGCCGGAGGGAACCGAGGTTGTGGATGTAACCGGGTTGACAATCATGCCCGGCCTCATCGACTGCCACGACCACCTCGCTTCCAAGAACTACGACATGGCCAGCCGGTGGGGCCTAACCGAGCCCACGTCCCTGGGGTATCTGCGGACGGCCAAAGTGCTGGAAGAAACGTTGCTGGCCGGCTATACCTGCGTAAGGGACGCCGGTGGATTGGACATCGGATTCAAAGAGGCCATCGAAGAAGGTCTGATACCCGGACCCAGATTGGTCCTAACGGTGGGAATACTTTCCCCCACCGGCGGCCTGGCCGACCGTCCCAGTCCCTCCGGGCACCACAACCCCTTCCACGTCGACGCCCGCATCCCCGTAGGAGTGGCCGATGGCCCCGACGGTGTACGGGCCAAAGTACGGGAGATGGCCAGGGTAGGGGCCGATCAGATCAAGTTCGCCACCACCGGGGGGGCCAGTTCCCGCCCAGGCCACGGCACCATGGATATTGAGTTCGGCAAGGACGAAGTCAAGGCCCTGATCGAAGAGTCGACTGCTTTGGGCCGGACCACCATGTGTCACGCCGTTGGCGGTCCCGGACTGCGCATGGCCATCGAAGCCGGCGCCGGCTCCATCGAGCACGGCTGCTATCTGGCCGATGATCCCGACCTGCTGAAAATGATGGCGGATCAAGGCACCTTCTTCGTGCCTACTTTTGAAGTATACGAATTCCACTCCACCGTCAGCGCGCCCCACATGATAGCCCGGGCCCAGGCCCTGATGGATGTCCACCAGGAGAGCCTGCACAAGGCCGCGGAGGCTGGGGTGAGGATAATCGCCGGTACCGACGCCGGGGGGTTCGTTCATGGAGACAACGCCAAGGAAGTGGAGATTCTGGTAAATCGGGGCATGACCCCCATGCAAGCCATCCAGGCCGCCACCGGCCTGGCCGCCCAGTGCGCCGGTTTGCAGAAGGACATCGGCACTCTGGAACCGGGCAAATTTGCCGACCTGCTGATTCTCGACGGAGATCCTTCGAAAGACATCACCATATTGAGGAACCGGGACAAGATCAAGATGGTGATGAAGGGCGGAGAAGCCTTCGTTAACACAGTGCCGGTTGCAACAGGTTCTCCCCAACCCGTAAGCTGACCCTATAAAGTTCCGGGAATATCGCATCCGTCACACCGGCGCAGGCCGGTGTCCAGTCACGCCTCTGTAGACATGTGATCTGGGTTCCCCTTCCCGGAACGGCCGGAATGGCGGGTGCGTGACTGACACCCTGCCCGGAGATTGGAGCAGGGTTAGGGCTTCCTGTATCATGACCCCATGATCTTCAAAGTCCTAACCCTCTTCCCCGAAGTTTTCCAAGCGCCCCTGGAGTCCAGCATGGTGGGCCTGGCCCGCCAGCGGGGACTGGTTACTATAGAAGTCTCCGACATCCGGTCCTACACCCACGACCCTCACGGGACCGCCGACGATTACCAGTTTGGCGGCGGCCCCGGAATGGTCCTCAAGGCCGACCCAATCTTCGAAGCGGTGGACGACGTTCTGTCCGCCCACTCGGTCGAGCAGCGCGCCGGGATCCCCATCATATTGACGTCGCCCCAGGGGGAAACCCTAACTCAAGCCATGGCTCAAGAGCTGTCCCTAGCCCCGGAGATCGTGATCATATGCGGCCATTACGCCGGGGTGGACGAACGGGTGCGGCAACACTTAGTTAACCGGGAGATCAGCATCGGAGATTACGTGCTCACTGGGGGAGAGATTCCCGCTCTGGTGCTGATCGACTCCGTAACGCGGCTGATTCCAGGGGTTGTCGGCTCCCATGAGAATATAGAAGAGGACTCCATCACCTCGGGTCTGCTTCAGCACCCGTTGTACACCCGTCCGGCGGAATTCCGGGGTATGGCCGCTCCCGAAGTGCTACGCTCCGGTCACCACGCCGAAATACTTAAATGGCGCCGCCGGGAGTCTCTTAGCCGCACGTTAGAGCGGCGGCGCGACCTGCTGGACAAAGCTGAACTGACTACAGACGACCTAACTTACCTACGCTCGCTGGGCTACGCCAGGCCGGAGCATACGCCTTGACGGCCACATACCGCTCAACAGAAGACCACCCGCAAACCGCATCCGGTTTCATCGGCGGCACCCCTCTCCCTGCGGGAAAGAGGCCGGGGCTGAGGGTCTAAACCAATGCCCAAATCCGACTTCAAATTCCAAACTCCTCTGCGCGTCCGCTGGATGGAATGCGATGCCCAAAGCATCGTCTTCAATGGGGCGTACATGGACTACCTGGAAGTCGGCCAGGCGGAATACTATAGAAACCTGGGTTTCAGCATCTACAAGGTTGCCGCACAGGGCTACTTCGACACTGCGGTAGTCAAGGTAGAGATCGAGTACAAGGCCCCCGCCAGGGTTGACGATATGCTGATTCTCCACGTGCGCGTCTCCCACATCGGCAACACCAGCCTGATCCTGAACGTCGAGATTTATCCCCAGGACTCGGACACCCTACTGACAACCATTCAGTCGGTCTACGTTGGCTACCACGCCGATACGGGTAACACCCGCCCAGTGCCCGATGAGATGCGGGAACTGATCAACCACTTCGAAGAAACCGGCGAAGTTCTCCCGTTGGACCGCTTCCCCGATCTGGCCGCGGCGGCAAAGTAGCAGCCAGCGGTCAGCTGTCAGATGTCAGGAAGGACGCCTAACCATTGACGATTACCGTCATCACCGATAGACTTAGCGGGCAATCAACGATCAGAAAAAGCTGGTCGCTGATAGCTTCCAAACTTTATGGCTCGAATATTCGACCTTCATATCCACACCACCAAGGGCAGCAGCGATAGCAATCTTTCCCCGGAAGACCTGATTCTGGAAGCCGAACGGCTGGGCCTGCGAGGCCTTTGCATCACCGAGCACAGCGGCCCCTGGGACCCACATGAATTCCGCCGATTCGCCGACCGTCACAACGTTGTATTAGTGCGGGCCATGGAAGTGGAAACCGACATGGGACACATGCTGGCTTTCGGGATGGACACGTACCAACCCGGGTTCCATAAAGCGGAATTGCTGAGCAAGGCATCAAAAGCGACGGGCGGGTTCGTTATAACCGCTCATCCTTTTCGGGCCGTATTCAGTCGGCCGAAGTTCAACCGCCCCCTACTTTACAAGTCGGTGGACGATGTACTCCCGGAGCAACCTGAAGACGCCCTCGACCATCCTGTATTTAAACTGGTAAATGCCGTAGAGGTTGCCAACGGTGGGACCGTGGCTGAGGAGAACGGCTTCGCCATGAAAGTCGCCAGCGCCCTCAAACTGCCGGCGACCGGAGGCAGCGACGCCCATTCGGTCCATGGCCTGGGCCTTTTCGTAACGGCCTTCCGTGACGAGATCAACAACGAAGAAGAATTCCTGGCGGCCCTCCATGCCGGAGCATTCTATCCGGCAGTCGGGCTTCGCACCGGGAATCTCCAGCCCTATGCGGCTTAGATCGTAGCTGGGTAAATAACCGTCTCGGTGGACTAAAACGGTTGGTTGAGGACGGCGTCCTCAGCTCGGTGGGAGAGGCTAACTCGGCGTTCAGTTCGTCTCGTGATGAAGGGGGTACCGGGAGGACCAGCAAACATGTCATTACTTTCTCAGACCATTTCGCCTTTTGAGCAGATCTGCGTGGCGCTGGACCTGGAAACAACAGGCCTGGACGAAAATCGGGACACCATCATTGAGGTGGGCGCGGTCAAGTTCCAGGGCGAAGAGATCATCGACACCTTCCAGACCTTTGTAAACCCCGGAAGAAACATTCCCGATTTCATCCAACGTCTCACCCATATATCCCCCAGCCAGGTTGCCCGGGCCCCCTTCTTCGGCGCCATCGCCGCCGACGTAGAGGAATTCGTGGGCGAACACCCGGTGGTGGGCCACAACGTGAACTTCGACTTGAGGTTCTTGGCCTCCCACGGGTTAACCCTGAACAATCCCACTTACGACACCTGGGACCTGGCCTCGATGTTGCTCCCCAATACCATGCAATACTCCCTGGCGTTTCTCACCACCCATCTGAACGTGTCGCATATCAAGCCCCATCGCGCCTTGGATGATGCCAAAGCAACCCAGGGCGTCTTTGTCGCCTTGTTGCGCCGGGCCGCCGAGATGGACCCCGGACTCGTGTCATACATCGTCGGTCTGGCCACCCGCAGCCGGTGGTCCATCGCTCCCCTATTGCAAGGGTTAGACCAAGATGTAACCTCTTCCGCGCCATCGGCCGTGGGGATGACCGGCCTGGACCTTGAAGCCATCGCCAACCGCCTGAGCCGACCCGAGAAACGTCAAGCCGACAGCAGGCTAAGTGCCCTTGACGAAGACCGGATCGCCGGTTTCCTCGGTCCCAAGGGACCTTTTGCCCAAGCGTTCTCCGGGTTTGAGCATCGTCCGGAACAAGAGGAGATGCTGGCCAGCGTCACCCGGGCCATCTACCAAGGCCGCCATCTGGTGGTGGAGGGCGGCACCGGCGTCGGTAAGTCGATGGCATACCTTCTGCCAGCGATTCTCTACGCCGTCTCCCACGGTGGCCGGGTAGTGGTTTCCACCAACACCATCAACCTGCAAGAGCAATTGCTATCGAAGGACATTCCCGCCGTCGTCCAGATACTGGAAGGGGCCGGGTTGGTTGAAGAGGGCGTGGTACAGGCGGCTTCGTTGAAAGGCCGCAGTAACTATCTTTGTTTGAAACGTTGGAACTACCTGGCCCGTAGCGACAGCCCCAGCGTGGATGACGCCAGACTCTTGGGCAAGACCGGGGTTTGGCTTCAGGACACCCTGACCGGCGACCGTAGCGAGATCAACCTGTCAGGACGGGACGCATTCACCTGGAGCAAGGTTTCCGCAGGAGAAAAGGGGTGGTGCCCCGGTCTAAGAGACGGCAGTCCCTGCTTCTTGAGGAGTGCCAGAGAACGGGCCGAACAGGCCCATATCATCGTGGTAAACCATGCTCTCTTGATGTCCGACCTGGTTCGGGGAGGGAGCTTGATCCCCGATTATCAACACCTGATCATCGACGAAGCCCACAACCTGGAGGACCAGGCCACCAGCCAATTGGCGTTCGAGATTTCTTCGGACCATTTGGAAGAAGCGGTGGAGAACCTGAGCCGCTTGACGCTGGAACTGAGAATGGCTCTTCGGGCTGAAGGCCCAGCTCCCGCAGTGCGGTCGGAGGGAGAAAAGGTAGCGGCCGAAGTTGAAGAAAAGCCGCCACGATTGCGAGAACTTTGGGCCAGACTGTGGGCGTCCGGAGAACGTTACCTTCAGGAGCAGCGTCGTCATAACACTGACGATCAGTCCCCAGTGTTGCTCACTCAAGACGACCGCACCACCCAGATCTGGGAAGATTTGTCTCTGGCGTGGGAAAACCTGGACGTAGCGTTACTACAAACCATCCAGGGCGTTTCCAGGATGCACCGTTTCTTGGACACAACGGAACTGCCCGGTGCGGGTGACCAACCCTCCATGGTGATGGAAGCCGGTCAGATGCAAGACAACCTGAACCAATTGCGGGACCGGTTAGGATCGATACTTGGCCCGCCCAACGATGACCTGATTCTTTGGATTGCCCGCGGTCAGGGAAGAAGCGAGATTAGCTTCAACGCCGCGCCTCTCGACGTTGCCCCCACCCTAGAAGACCAGCTTTTCGGTAAGAAAGAGAGCGTAGTATTGACCAGCGCCACCCTCAGCACCGACGGTAACTTCGACTATCTGCGTAGGCGGGCTGGTGTGCCCGCCGACAGTGATGAGTTGCTGGTTGGGTCGCCCTTCGACTACCAGAGAGCAGCCCTATTATTGATACCCGAGGATATGCCTCAACCCAACTCCGACGGTTATATCCAAGCCATCTCCCAGGTTTTGGTCGACCTTGCCCGGTCCCTGGGTGGTCACACCATGGCCCTGTTTACTTCCTATTCATCCCTTCGCGGGGTTAGTCAGAGAGTGCGAGAAGCGCTGCAGGCCCATGACATCGGAGTGATGGCTCAGAGCATAGACGGCTCGGCGCCCCAACTCATGACCCGGTTCGCCGAGAACCCCAAAAACCTTTTGTTGGGAGCAAGCAGTTTCTGGGAAGGAGTGGACATGCCCAACGGGGCGGTCAAGGCACTGGTGCTGACCCGCCTGCCCTTCCAGGTTCCCACCGACCCTATAGTCCGCTCCCGGTCGGAACAGTACGAAGACCCATTCAAGGAATATTCCATTCCTCAAGCAGTGCTCAAGTTCCGGCAGGGTATCGGCCGGTTGATCCGCAGCAAAGAAGACCGGGGAACCATTGTCGTGTTGGATAAACGGATATCCAGCCGATCCTATGGAAAGTCGTTCCTCAAGTCGATTCCGGAATGTACGACGCTACCAAGCAATCTGGGGACGGTGGGCACGTTGGCGGCCCACTGGATGGGAGGTGACCGTGCAAATCGTTCCTGAACAACCGTTGGATATGGCAGCCAGTCTGGAGGGCGGGCAAGCCCACCGCTGGAAGCTGGAGGACGGCTGGCACACCAGTGTCGTCAAGGGAAACTACATCAAGATCCGCCAGACGGACGATTACATCGAGTACCACTGCTCTCCCAACTCCGAGGAGTCGATACTCCCTCTGATGCGCAGCTATTTCAGGATGGACGACGACCTGGACGACGTTTACTCCGAGATCACCCGGGACGAACGAGTCTCCACCATGGTGGACCGTTACCCTGGACTGCGGCTGCTGCGCCAGGAGCCCTGGGAATGTTTCATCGCGTTCATCACCTCCGCCAACTCAAATATCCCCCGTATCCACCAAGGGATGGAGAAGATGGCGGCAAGCTATGGCACCCCGATACATATGGACGGGTCGGTGCGCCACGCCTTCCCCGACCCGGATCAATTGGCCGGCGCCGGGGAGATGGGATTGCGCCAACTGGGTTTGGGATTCAGAGCCCCCTACGTGGACCAAGCGGCACAACTCGTTGCCGGAGGACGTCTGAACTTGGATGCTCTGGTAGACCTGCCCTATGAAGACGCCAAAGCGGCCTTGATGGAATGCAAAGGCATCGGGCCGAAGATAGCCGACTGCATCGCCGTCTTCTCCTTGGACAAGCTGGAGGCGTTCCCCATAGACGTTTGGGTCCGTAGAGCCTTAGGCGATTGGTACTTCCCCGGCCAGAAGCCACCCCCCGACCGGGTGCTACTGGAGTGGGCTCAAGGCTACTTCGGTCAGTACTGCGGCTACGCCCAGCAATACCTCTTCCACGGTCGGCGGCTGGAGAAATAAAACGAGGTCTACCGGTGGGGTTTCGACTGCGTCCTTAGATAACCCCTTGTTCCCTCAGCCGATCGAGTCTTGTGGCGTCCAGTCCCAGAAAATGGCTGTAGACTAATTCGTTGTCATGGCCTAGAGGCACCGATCCCCTCCATATCTGCCCAGGGGTCTGCGAGAATTTGGGGGTCACGCCGACTCCCTTGACCTTTCTTCCCAGTTGCTCGTCCTCCCATTCGATGTGGACATTGCGCGCCTGATAGTGGGGATCCTCGGCCATATCTTTGGCGGACTTGATGGGCGAGCAAGCTAATTGAGCAGCGTTCATGACCTCCACGACCTCCTGAACCGTGCGCTCCTCTACCCAGCCGCGCAGGATAGCATCGAATTCTATTCCGCCAGGGGATTCCAACTCCGTCGCAGCCTCCCGCCATTTTTCCTCTGCCGGGTCAAGCCCCAGGACGCGGCATACCCGGCCGTACACCGTTCCTACGGCCATGATGACCACCAGGCCATCCTTGGCTGAGTAGGCGTCGGAGGGCTGTAGGGCTCCGCTTCTATTGCCGGACCGTTCCCGCAACGTCCCCTCCTCGAACCACTGGACCATGTTACCGCCAAGGGTTTGGTGGATGGCCTCGAATTGGGACAGGTCAATTACCTGCCCTTCTCCGGTGCGTTGGGCAGAGATGTACGCCGCCAATGAGGACCATAGACAGCAATAAGCCGCCATGTAGTCCGCCATTAAAGGAACAGATCTCATCGGAGGTTTTGGGTCCGGAGAGCCAGTCAGATACATCATTCCGCCGAAGGCCTGGCCAATCATGTCGAAAGACGCCCGGCCCAGGTAGTCAGGATCTCCATCCTGACCGTAGCCGGACACATGAGTGATAACGATTCTGGGGTTGGCCCTGAGGACCGTTTCATCATCCAGACCCCAACTGTCATAGGTACCTGCTTTAGAACTCTCCATCCAAATGTCAGCCTGAGGAACCAAACCCAGGAACAAGTTTTTGCCTTCAACGGCTCCCGTGTCCAGGGTGATGTGAAACGTGTTGCGACGCTCCGCGACCCAGCCACTATTGACGCTTGCGCCGTTATTGCCTGATATCTTACGGCCGAGTGATCTCCAAGAGTCGCCCTGTCCGGGCCGCTCGATATGGATAACCTCTGCTCCCATCTGGGCGGCTAATGCCGCTGCAAAGGGCTCGGCAACAAAGGTTCCGGTGGAAATGATGCGGACCCCTTGAAGGGGTCCAAACTGCTCTGGGAGCAATGATTGTGCTCGGGACACCATATTTTCGCTCCTACCTATAATCCACCCCCACAATACCAGATAACCCTGTAAATGTGATTCGGCGCTGAAACTAGGGGCAGTATATGTGGTGAGTTAGGTGCATGGCGAAAATTGATTGTGGAGCTGGATGGAACCTTAGATGACCGGTTTTCTAGCCCGATCTCGAGTGGCGCGGCTACCCGTGTCCGCCCGCACTTACTCAGGCGGCGGTTGCCGGGGTCTTTGGCAGAGTGAATGTGAAGCTGCTGCCCTTGCCCAGACCGCTCTCCACCCAGATTCGCCCTCCGTGGGCTTCGACTATTCCAAGTACGATGCTCAATCCCAACCCGGCGCCGCCAGAGCCCCTAGCGCGGGAAGGGTCCACCCGGTAAGAGCGTTGGAAAATGTGGGGCAACTCACCTTCTGGGATTCCTTCACCGGTATCTCTCAGTTCAACCTGGACTTCTTCACCGGCATCGCGGGCCTGGATAGAGATGGTTCCGTCTGGGGGGGTGTGGTGCAATGCGTTCTGCACCAGGTTGTAGAGCACCCGCTGCACCCGTTGTGGGTCAATGTCCACTGGGGAGAGTTCGTCGTCAACGCTGCCGCTCAAGGTGAGCTTTTGCGCCCGGGCTTGGGCCGACATGCTCTCCAGAGTGTCGGAGATCAGATCTTGGACCGAGGAAGTTTCTATTCGAAGCTCCAGCAGTCCGGCATCCAGTTGGGCCAACTCGAACAGGTCGTTGATGAGCTGGTTCAGGTTCTCCACCTCGGTCTGGGTTGAGCGCATGTATCGTTTTACCGTCTGTTCGTCCGATACCACTCCATCATTGATGCTCTCCACCATCGCCTGGATGGAGGCCAAAGGCGTACGCAGATCGTGAGAAACCGCCTGCATCATCTCCCGCCTGTTCTGCTCCAACTCCCGTTCTTTGCTAAAGCTCTCCTCTAATCTTTGGGACATATCGTTAAACGCGGCGGCTAGTTCGCCCACTTCATCTCCCGTCGCCACGGGGACTTTGACTTCCATGTTGCCGGCATTGAAGCTACGCACGGCGTCCAGCAGCTCATGTATCGAATCGCTGACCGTACGAGACACGGAAAGGGCCACGAAAACCGACATGCCCAACGCAAAAGCCAGCAGACCGCCGAGCAATACCAAATCATGGGGAGACAGGAACATCAAAAACGCGGTAAAGCCCACGTTGAGCAACGCCAGAACCGCCGTCAGGACCGCCATCAGAACGATCTTGGCCCGTAGCGACCCTATCCAGCCGGGCAGATTCCAGCGAGCAATCCTAGGGCCGCTGCGACGGTAAGGCCACCGGATGCAAGCAAGAACCCGGCCATCGCAAGCAAATCACTTAGGGGTGGTCTGAGCAACACTAGAGTGAGCAGCAGCAACAGTCCGGTTAGTCCCACCAACGTAGCCAAGGCCCCGGATATCGCGCGCCAACCCGGTCTCATGCCGGCGCCCCTTCAAACTTGTAGCCCACTCCCCGCACCGTCTTGATAAACCTTGGCCGCTCAGGATTAACTTCTACCTTTTCCCGGAGGCGGCGGATGTGTACCGTGACGGTACTTGAGTCGGCGGCAAAGGTGAAGTCCCATACCTGATCCATCAACTGACTGCGGCTAAAAACCTGACCGTGGTTGGCGGCCAAGAATCGCAGCAGATCGAACTCCTTGGCCGTCAGGTTCACTTCATCTCCGCCAACGGTTACCTTCCGGCCTTGAGGATCAATGACCATCCCACCGAAGCTAATCGCGTCTCCGGAGAGCTGAACGGGCGCGGCATCGACTCGCCGAAGCACTGCTTTGACTCTGGCCACCAACTCCCTGGGACTGAAGGGTTTTACCAAGTAGTCGTCGGCGCCCATCTCCAACCCCACCACCCGATCGGTCTCCTCACCTCTAGCGGTAAGCATGATGATGGGCACCTGGGATTCCCGGCGGAGTTGCCGGCACACTTCCAGACCGTCTATCGAGGGGAGCATCAAGTCGAGCACGATCAGATTGGGGGCCCATTCCCGGGCCAGCCGCAATCCATCCGCGCCGTCGGCCGCCGAAGCCACCTCATATCCCTCGCGGACGAGGTATCGCTCGACTACTTCGGTAACGGTCGGCTCATCATCTACTACTAGTATTCGATTGGCCATGGCTCCGCAAACTCGCCCTTTAACCAGTCTTTTTAGGTGCGTTTCAGTATACACCGCAGCCCCCCGGCCGAATCTTCATCGAGTCTTGCTTAGAGACGTTACCACCCAAACCTCGCCAGGGAGTGACGAATATTACGGAATTATTAACCAGGCGCGAACCAGGCTCGGAAAGCTCGAACTGTACTTGCCAATCACTTGGCCCGAAAGAATTTCCCCACACCGGGAAATGTTAAGAATCTCGTAACATTCGCAATGGTCCGGCAACATCTCCACCGGATACTTGAGCCATCCAACCAGGAGGTGATGCCTTGCTAACCCAAAAAGCCAGACGGATTCTACTCCCCGCGATCTCCGCGTTATTTCTCGCTCTTGTCCTA
>JAKUQE010000077.1 GCA_022450395.1 Dehalococcoidia bacterium
GAGATTGAGTTCCCCAACATAACTATCCTCACTATCTATCCATCGGCCAACCCCGACGCCGTGGTTCGGGATGTCACCGATCCTATCGAGGAAGCCATCGACGGTATGAGCGGCCTCGATGATATTCGGTCCGTCTCTTCAGAAAACATGTCCCTGGTTATCGCTACGTTTGAGTTCGGCGAGGACATCGTAGAGGCGGAACGGACCATCGTCAGCAATCTCAACAGTATCCGCTTCCCGGATGGCGTCGAAAAGCCTCTCGTCAGCCGCATCGCCAACGACGTTTTCCCGGTTATCCAACTCAGCGTTCTTGGCGACCGGGACATTCCGTCGCTGCAGCGAATACTAGACGACCTGGTACTACCCTCCATCGAGCGAGTTCCAGGCGTCTTCGAGGTCAACGTCATCGGCGGTTCCGACGAGCAGGTGCTCGTTACGGTGGACACGGACAAGCTGAAGGACTTAGGACTCTCGGTTTCCCAGGTGTCCAAGTCTATCCGGGAAAACAACCTGAGCTTTCCGGCCGGGGGCATCGACGACGGGAGCAGAACCTTCCCCGTTCGCACCTCACATAAGCTAAATTCCCTGGATGATGTCCGCAACCTGGTTGTCGGTTTAGAGTTCGTCCCCGGCGGAAGACGCGATCAACGGCCGATTCTTCTGTCGGACGTCGCCGAAGTGAGACTCGGCACCGAGAAAGCCACCAGGATTTCCCGGACCAACGGCAAACCCAGTCTTAGCATCACCGTCACCAAGGAGCCAGACGCCAATACAGTGGATGTTACGGCCCAGGTGGTGGAAGCCATGGATCAACTGGAGGGCCTGCCCCCTGACGTTGAGATAATCACCTTGACCAACGACGGGCCGGAGATCCAATCCCAGCTCAGCTCCCTGGTTCAAGAGGGATTTTTGGGGTTGGTCTTCGCCGTTGCCATGGTGTTTGTCTTCCTTCTCAACCTCCGGCCTACGATCATGAAGGGCGTGGTGCTCACCCTCCGGCCGACTTTAATCATCGGACTCTCCATCCCTCTGAGCATCCTATCCGGCATCCTCTTGATGGGTCTCGCCGGGCTAACGCTGAACTTCATGACCCTAGCCGGGCTCGCCATCGCCGTGGGCCGGGTGGTAGACGACAGCATCGTCGTGCTGGAAAACATGTTCCGTCACATCCAGGCGGGGGAAGACCGGCTACAGGCCGCGGTGGAAGGCACCAGAGAAGTGGGAGCCGCCATAGTTTCCTCCACGCTAACCACCGTGGTGGTGTTCATCCCCCTGGCGTTTATTCAGGGGTTGGTCGGCTCCTTCTTTTCCCCATTCGCCATGGCGGTCAGCTTCGCTTTGGTTGGCTCCACCCTAGTGGCGTTAACGGCTGTACCTGTGTTGGGAGCAATCTTCCTGCGCCAAGGCGACGTGCCCAGTAACATTGGCCCAGATTCGGCCGCCACCGGGTTGGATTCCTGGATGCAACGTTTATACATACCGGCATTGATATGGTCGCTGCGGCACAAACTGGCAACAATTTTGATCGCCGTGGGCACGGTCACTGCCAGCTTAGGGCTCCTCTTCGTCATCCCAGTGACCCTGTTCCCGTCCGGCGCGCCCCAGTTTCTCACGCTCGACGTTGAGCTGCCCAATGGCACCTCGGTAAAGCGTACCTTCGAAGAAGTTCTCCGGGTTGAGAGTGTACTGGCTGAACTTAAAGACCAGGGAGAGGTTAAGGCTTATCAGGTCAGCCTGGGAGCGTCTTCGGACGAATTCGGTCCGGCGGCGGGCGGCGGCGGCTTTCATCGTGCGGGATTCATCATAGCCATGGAGGACGATGTACGCAGCGACATCGGCGACGTGGTCCGAGCCAAGCTTCCAAAAACCGAAGATGTAACGATCACGGTCAAGGAGATCGAGAATGGCCCGCCCACCGATGCCTTGGAAATAAACATCACCGGGAGCAACTTTACCGCTATCGCGGAAGTCGCGAATCAACTTGAGTCCGAACTGGGCGGCTTGGACGGAATCATCAACCTATCCAGCGATATCAGCGAGGCTCGGGATGAAGTGGTTATCAACATCTATCCGCAGCGTGCTGCCGAGTTTGGCCTCACCACCAGGGAGGTGGCCCTTCAAGTTGCCCGGTACACCGTTGGGGAAACGGTGTCTGAGATTGAACTAGAAGGCGAGACCATGGACATAGTAGTCAGGGGCGAACCCGATGATGTGAACGACATCAACAACCTGAAGTCGCTAAACATCGAAGGACCATTCGGTATAGAAAAACTGGGGACCCTGAGCGATATCGCTTTGGAGAAAGGTCCGATTTCTATCAGCCGCTTCGACGGGGAACGTTCCGCCAGCATTACCGGAGGCATCGTTGGCGAGGACACCCGGGCCGTGGGTATCGCCCTTCAAGCCAAGATAGATTCTTTGGACATACCGCCTTCAGTTCAGGTCAAAACCGGGGGAATCTTCCAGCAGATCGCCGAAGGTTTTGAAGATGTATTTACAGCCATGGCCATAGGGATCGTTCTGGTCTATCTGGTCATGGTGGCCACTCTGGGCTCTCTAAGGAATCCTTTCGTCATCGTGATCAGTCTTCCCTTGGCTACGGTGGGCGCCCTGATAGCTTTGGCCCTGACCGGCCGCACCCTCAGCCTGTCGGCCCTCATGGGATTCTTGTTGCTGATAGGTGTGGTCGTGACCAACGCCATAGTCTTGATCGTTTTTGTTGAGCAGTTGAGGGAACAGGGGCGCACGGTGTTCGAGGCCTTGGTGGAAGGTAGCCAAGTCCGCATGCGTCCGATTCTCATGACGGCCTTCACCACCACATTTGCCCTGTTGCCGCTGGCTTCCTTCGCCTCAGGTGAAGGAGTCATCATCGGCGCGGAGTTGGCCACGGTGGTCATAGGCGGGTTGATCAGCTCTACCTTCCTGACGCTGGTCGTTATACCGGTGATTTACACCATCGTGCATGTCGATGTACCCAGGTTTGCCCAGTATTTTGGATCGATCATCGGTGTAGCCGATAGACCGGACCCCAGGATGTCGTGAGGCAGATCACACTAAGACGATCGAAGAAATAGATCCGATGCTACTCCGGCGGAGATTGACCGGATCGAAGACACCATTGGGGAAAACCAATCTACCTACCGGGAGTTACATACCGTGCGCGCAATATTAAAGATCAAAGGTGTCCCAAAGATCTGGTTGATTCCTGGCCTGGCTGCTCTTTTCTTGCTGGTGGTGGCCGGCCCGGCCGTCTTACTCAGCCTGGCGCCAGCTTCCGGACCGGACACTCGATCAAGTCCAAGCCAAGAAACTTCGCCGAGCGGCAACCTGGCGGGCGAGATCACCATCGACGGCAGGCTACACTTCCCCCGGCGGCTGGCTATGACCTTCGAATCCGGTGGGGCAGTGGGGAGTGTGTTGGTTAGAGAAGGTGACAAAGTGGAAAAGGGCCAGATACTGGCCAGATTGGACGCCGTCACGCTGGCGGACTTGGAAAAGGCGATGTTTTCCGGGGAGGTTGGGGTGATTACCGCTCGGGCGGAATTAGACTCCCTGGCGGTCTCCAGTCCGGTGGCTCTTGCCCAAGCGCAAGCCACGGCGGCCACAGCCGAAGTCGCCCTGGACGACGCCCGGGAGGACTTAACCAATCATCTGCAGCCGGAGGCCGTAGATGTCGCCCGAGCCCAGCAGGTGGTAGCGGACACCCGGCTCGCCTTGGATGACGCCGAAGACTCGCTGGCCGACCTGGACCGGGATCATTCCCAAAGATTTAGCCAGGCTCAACAAGACCGGGCATCGGCGGAAGTGGCTTGGGACCTGGCGCGAGACGGGTTGGCCGACCTGGGTCTAAATCACGCCGTGACGTTAAGCCAGGCCATCCAATTGAATTCAGCGGCGAAGATCGCTTTAGACGACGCCCAAGAGAAGTTGGCGGAGTATCTGTTGGATCACAAACAGGATCTCGCCAAGGCGCGGCAGGCCCATACCAAGGCCGACATCAGCCTGGACGAGGCCAAGGACGACTTGGCCAAATTCGACCTGGTCCAAGCCCAAATACGAGCCACCGCCCGGGAAGCAAAGGCCGCGGCCGAGGTGGTGTTGGACAAGGCTACGCGAAACCTCACCAACTTCGACCGTGCGCGCCTGAAAAACCTGGCGGATGCCCGGCAGGCGACGGCCAAAGCTGAGGTTGCTCTAGCCGATGCCCAGGAAGCCCGGGACAACTTCAGCTTGGAATACGGCAAAGAATTGGCCAAGGCCCGCCAAGCCGAGGCCAAGGCGGTCGTGGCCCTGACAGAGGCGGAGGCCACTGCCGCTAGGTTGATCTACAAGATCGGTGTAACTAAACCCTACAATGAGGACACAGCGGATGAGTTGACCAGTCTCAGGTCGGCCGCGGCGCTGGCCTTCGCCAATCTGGACAAGGCAAGGGATGACTTGACCGAACTTGAGCCCAGTCCCGACCCTCGGGACCTTCAAAAGCTGGTCGCCGCGGTGGAACTAGCTCAGGCCAAGCTGGACACGGCCCTGCAGACCCAGTTGGATCTGGAGACCGACCTAGAAGCCCTGAATCAGCGGAGATTGCTGGCGGCCTGGGAAGTAGCTCAGGCTAAAGCCGACGTTAAACAGGAAGAATTGGATCAACTGGGCGAAGGTTCGGACCCCTTAGAGCGCAACAGGCTCCGATCCGCGGTGGACCTTGCCTCCGCAATCCTGGATAAGAGCGCCCAAGACCTGGATGAATTCGAACAAGGGGCGGACCCGTTGGTACTGGAGCAACTTAAAGCCGCCGTAAAGGTTGCTCAAGCTGAACGAAATACCACGGACGAAACTCTGGCAGACATACAGGCCAAAGCAAAGGCCGCAATCCGGAGTGTCGTCATTCCGGGCACGGTAGACGCTAACGCCAAACTTACCCCAGAGGAGCATGCCCAGCGGGCTCTGGCCGCCGGAACCGACCCGCTTCAGGTTTCCTTAAAGGCAGCTCGATTCGCGAATGCCACCGCCGGTCTGAAAAAAGCGGATAAGGACCTGTCCGACCTGCAAGGAGGCCCCGATCCTCTGGAACTGGCCGTTCGACAGCGGGATATGCTCTGGGCCCGGGCAGCGTGGGAAGAAGCGGAGGAAGACCTGGTAGAACTGACCAAGGACATTGATCCTCTGGAAACCCAGAGGCTAAGAACGCTGGCGGCAGTCGCCGAGGCCGCGTATAACGATGCCGTAACGCTCCTAATGGCGGTCCAAGAACGCTTGCCCATGGAGGTTGACCTACTAAAAGCGAACGTCGCCTTGTCTCAAGAGGTCGCCAAAGACGCGTTGGAAGATTACGAAGGAGCAATCTTAAGGTCGCCGTTCGCCGGCGTTATCTCCCTAGTCAACGTGGAACTCGACGACGAGGTCACCCACGACTCCCGTATCATTGAGGTAGTTGACCCCACTATTCTGGAAGTGGCGGGTTTCGTGGACGCTACTAACGCCAATCTGATCTCCACTGGGGATCGAGCCGAAGTTACCATAGACAATCTCCCCGGCGATATATTTCCCAGCGCGGTTACCTTTATTTCGGACAAACCAAGGACCGAGCGCGGTATAGTAAGCTTTCCCATCACAATAACGGTGGACGTCCCAGCAGGCGCCGATATCCCCTTGGGGCTAAGCAGTGTATCCGTTGTAATCACCCCCAACGAGAAGGGGCTCTTACTGGCGCCCCAGGGAACGGTCCAAGGCAGCGCTTGGCGCCCACTTTTCTGAGTTTGCGATACCGGCGAAGCCTACTCGGGTTGCTGGCTTGAATCCAGGGTGGTTATAATGCACCCATATTCGGAATCTACCGTAACTGGAGGCCCTATGCTTAGACTAGGCGGGGTTGCTTCCGCTTCTCACTTGACCGCATTCCAGGGTTTGGGAGAGATGTTCAAGCGGGAAGGTATCGACATGGACTGGGTGTTGTATTCCGATTACGACGCCATGATTGACGATTTCGTGGGAGGGAAGATCGATCTGGCCTGGAACGGCCCTTTGGGTTACGTCAAGATCAAACGTCTCTTGGATGAACCTTGCCAGGTTATCGCCATGCGAGACGTGGACTTGAACGTTTCGACCTGTTTCGTTACTCGCCACGGATCCGACATCCTCACGGTGGAAGACTTAAACGGAAAGCGGTTCGCGTTCGCCAGCAGGTCTTCGACTGAATCTGGGTTGTTGGCCTATCATTTTCTGAAAGAGACCGGTATTGATCCCAGGGACGATCTGGCCCTGTTTTCATTCTCCGAAGACCGCACGCCCAGCGGGCTGACTGGGGACAAGGAAGTGATCGACTGTGTGCTCAAGGGCGAATACGACGCCGGGGCGGTAGCCCAGCGGACCCTGCGCGCCATGTCTGCAGACGGTTCATTACCCCAAGACGCCCTTCGCACCTTTTGGACCAGTCAGGGCTATAGCCACTGCTGCTTCACCGCCCAACGTGACATGGATCCGGGACAGTACCGGGAAGTCGAACAGGCCCTCCTATCCGTGGATTACGCTGACGCTCTGGGGAAAATAATACTGGACGCGGAGGCGTGCAAATCTTTCGTGCCGGGTATTGAAGAGGGTTGGGAGGAGTTGGAAAAGGCGGCGATAGACCAGGGGTTGGTCTAAAAGCCCTTAGACGTCACCGGCCGGTGTGTCCGGCGTGTTCTGGATGATGTCTTCAAGACTTCTGTCCAGGGCCGGGTCCAAGTCCGCGGGCTCCACGAAGGGACTAACCACATAATCCGATCTGGCCCGATCGATCAGGTCTTTGGCTCTCGGGTTGTCCGACCCGATCTTTTCCAGGGCTTCCTGCAATTCATGGCACTCAGTATCAGCCATGGTGATCAGATCTGCCAGATCGATATCCAGATTGAACATGACCTTGAGCCTGCGCATTATGTCGTAGTAGGCGCGATGGTCTCTGGCGATGCCAACCGGCTGGTTATTTGTATTGTTGAAGGGGTACATGGGGGCCATGGCTCCCAGCCGGAATATCTCCAGATCGGTGTGTTGCTGGTTCACCATGGTTATCAGTGCCATTCCTATAGTCGGACCGCTTCGGCTACGGCTACCATAGTTGGAAAACCGTAGGCCGAATTTCTCCAGATTTTCCTTCATGAATGGCTGACTGTACACACAGCTAACGTTTCTCTCCAGGTCCGGCGGGGCGGCTCCGTTGTATCCTTCGACCACCACGGTTTGGCGGATCCCCAACTCTTGTATCGCTTGAATGAACGCCTGGCCGTAAATATCGATCCGGAACCAAGGTTCCTCGCCCAGATAAATGATCAGGCCGTTTCCCGCGTCGTAAAAGTAGTTCCTGCGGTGCATCTCGCTGACGGGCAGTCCGTCCTTATAGGAAACTCTGGGCCGATAAATATCGTGGGTGCCCGGCACTTGAAACGGGTAGCACATCCGGGACACTTCGGCACCCAATTCGCCGATACGACGTGCGCCAAACTTGTCGATCAAGTACCTTGGTAGACCGCCCGAGATCTCTCCGCCATCCGACCACTGGCGCCTCCAACCGGCGATCATGTATTGAACGTCGGGTTTTTCATGGAGGATCAACATATCATCGGTCATAGTGGGATTCTCCCCGGCCCCTAACTCTGCTCTACCCTTAAGTTCGCCCATCATGGCTTTGTCCTAGCCTGCTGCTATCTTAACATCTTAGTTTCATCTGGGCATCCAAGCTCAGCGGCGACGGTTCCGTCCGCCGGGCTGACTCCGGGTCCACTCGTAGCACGCGTCTGGCGTTTTCGGCCGCCCTAGCTGGGAACCTCCGGCAGAATCGGCGCCCCCGACCTGAGTCCAAGATCGCTTTACTTGATCGGCATGTCTCCCGGTCAAAGTGCGCCCAATGCGTCCAGTGAGGCGTGACAAAGATGTTCGCCCGTTTAAATACAAGAACCCAATAATTGCCGCTGATCGGCGCGCTGTCATAAAACTGTTACAGAGGTTTCACAAATATGTTCCCATTTCGGAACTAGGATTACATAATTACGTATTAACATGGGCGAAATTAGATTTTTTGCGCTCAAGCGCCATGGAATCGCCTTTGTTAAACGTCTCCGGGCGTCGAATCAAACAACTTCGTATTCAGATGGACTCCGGGTGGACACAACAAAGGCTTGCCCGAGCCCTCCAATTGGAAGGTATGACCGTCGACCGTTCCGGCGTGGCCAAGATCGAGGGCGGGTACCGGAAAATCTCGGACTTTGAGATTGTGATCATTGCCAAAGCGCTTGGGGTGACCCCAAACGAATTGTTGACCGATGCGACCGATAAGCAGGTCCATGAAGTGCTGCAAGATAGTTACAGACCCCCTCGGCCTCCCCATACCAGTCCAACTTGACCGGCTTTCGGCCGTCACACCTAGCACCTCCCGGATCCACTGCTCCACGCCCGCATCGCCCATTCAACTGTCCAGTACCCGGCCGTTTTAATCGCGTTGCATAGATCTATCGGCCCGGATGCACAAAGTCGTGCTGTTCACCGGCGTCGATAGAGCACGCCGCGCCGTATATCGCAACGGGAGACCGGTTCCACAACGGCGCCGTCGATGTCTACCCCGTCCTTGGGCCGTCAGTCTTGATGTTCAACAGATCCCGTCTACCCGGCGTCATTTTGGCGTCATTTCCAACATCCTGCGGGATTCTACCTGTCCCGGACAGAGTGTGAAAGATTCACACTTTCAGCCGATAATACGGCCAAGTTTCCGGGATATCATGGCGATTACCACATAGGTTCATCAGGTTGGATGGATCATTATTATCCGGTCTACCGCACGGAACGTTGACACACCACGCAATGCAAACTACACTCATATTAATCGGATGATAGCCGGTTTAGGTGTTGGTTGTCATAACTATCTTTCGGCAGTATTGCAGCGTACGTTAACGAATCGGCAAAGGAGCAGTGCTCTGATGGCAGAGAACGGTCAAGACGCGGAAGGATACCGGGGCGGCCCACAACCGGAACGGACATCTGAGGAACATGACAAACAAGCTCTGCTCCTGAAGCTTGCCGAGCGGACCGTTCTTCAGGCTGAGGCTCTGGCCCAAGAGATCACCAACCGGGCTAGAGAACAGAGCGAAGCGTAAGGCGCCGCGATCCGGGATCAATACCTGGTAGAAGCCACGGAAGAAGCCCGAAAATTAGTGGAAGCGGCGGAACAGGAAGGGGCCACGATCATTGAAAACGCGTCCGCCACGGCTCGGGTGGAAAGAGATCGGATATTAGGTCTGGCGAAAACCGAACGCCAGGAGATCGTTGGCAACACTGAGTCGGAAGTGCAAGAGATCGTGGGGAATGCCCAGACTGAGGGCGAGGACGTGCTGGCTAGGGCCAATCAGCTCGCTTTGGCTATCATCAGCGGGTCCAAGGCCAGAGCGGAGAGTATCGAATCTAACGCCCGGCTGCGTGGAGAGTTCATCGTTAAGCAAATGAGCCAGAACGTTGCCGACGGTATCCGGCGCGCCGTGATTGAAACCTGTAACAACATGCTGCCCGCCCTGGAGGAACTTGGCGAACAGCCCTTAGAAAACATTCCTAAGGACAATGCCGCGGGATTGCCCACTTTAGAGAGGGAGTTGCTGGAAAAGGTCACACCCAAAGAGGATTACGGACCTGGTTCGGATCCCGCCGATATAACTCCCGGCAACGGTGCCCAGCCGGCCGATAAGAAAAAACCCCGTCCCTCGACCGGCACTCCAGCCAGTTCGAGCGGAAGAACCCAGTAGGCCCGCGGCAACCGGATAATTGAGTCGCACCAGGAGTCCCATCATCTCTGAGAGCGTGAGAAATTTATGGGGCAGGGATTTTGCCCTGGTTCCAGACGGATTGTCCGAAGGTGACGTTACCGCCTTCGTCGAAGAGATGATCTCCGGGCACAAGGAAGCCGATGAACGGCTGGAGCACCTAGACTCACTGCACCGGTTGGCTACGGAAACGCTTCAAGAAGCTCAAGAACTAGCTGAACGCCACAAGTCTGAAGGGCGGAAACAAGCGGACGATGAAGCCCAGACAGTCATCTCCGCCGCCACCGAGCGCGCCCGGCTCATCGTGGCAACCGCGGAAAAGCTTGCCAGTGACCTGAAACAAGATGCCAGAACGGAATCAGAGCGACAGGCCGCCAGCGCTATCCTGGTAGCCGAAACTAAAGCCAACGAACTCATTGTTAGCGCCCAAGCCTCTGCCGAACGACGCCTCAATGACGCCCAGCACCGGGCGCCCACCCAACCCGGCGCTGTTAATCCCCAGCCTAGTGGTCCGGCGGGTGGTCAGGTTCAGGCTGTGCCCGCGCCGAGTTCGGATCAGAAGACCAGGCACACCTTTCGCTGGAACGCCGTGCCTGGGGCGACTCGCTACGGTTTGTACCTCTGCCGGCCTCCCTATGGCAAAGAAGACTTCGTTTTCGTGAAGGAAGACTTAAGCGAAACATCGATGATTCTTCCCATAGACCTGGAGCCCAACGTAATCTATAAGTGGACCATCCGCGCCGGCAATGCCAAAGGATGGGGGAAACCCAATCCGTTCAAGGAATATCCCACCTGACCTGTCACTTGGATCCGCGCCGTCGATTCGCGTAAGCGTCCACCAACATTCCGCCCTGTCTTCCTCTTTTGAATGACCGTCCCGGCGCATCCGCACGTAGATGCCCGTCTTGCTATATAGCTGGCAATTCTCTGCGCCTCACGAAACCCGGTTGTCCTGGCCACTAGAGGCCATCCTCAATCAGCCGTGTGCTACAATCCCGGAGAAAAACGCCTCAGCGTATCAGGCGGACTAATTTCAATTTATTCAAGAGGTAGCGATGGCGCTAATGAGAGCCGGTCAAGCGATAATCGAAGGTCTCCGAGCCGAAGGTGTGGAATACATCTTCGGCCTGGTGGGGACAACCACCAACAGCATCGTCACCGAATTGCCTGGGCGGACCGACATCCGGTTCCTGGATACCCGGCACGAGGAAGGGGCGGCCTTCATGGCCTACGGATACACTCGGGCTTCCGGCAAACCGGCGGCCTGCATCACCACCTCGGGCCCCGGCAGCATCAACCTGCTCACCGGCATCTCCTTGGCCTACAAAGGACGTGCCCCGGTGATCGTCATCGCCGGGGATACGGCACAGGAGTACATCTACCGCGACGGCGCCCAGGCTTTCGACCTGGTGAGCCTATTCAAACCCATCACCAAACTGGCGTTACAGGTGAACCAGACCGAAAGAATACCGGAGATGCTCCATTATGCCTTCCGTCATGCCCTCTCCGGCAAGCAAGGACCGGTATTTCTCGACATACCCAGAGACTTGATCGACGGCAAGAGTCTGGAGACCGACGTGCAAGCGCCGGAGACTTACCGGGCGGTAAACGGACGCATCGAGGGAGATGCCCAAGCCATCCAACAAGCGGCCGCGCTACTGAGTCAGGCGCGGCGGCCCTTGCTGCTGGCGGGAGGCGGCATCGTAGATTCGGAGGCCAGCGACGATGCGGTCGAACTGGCCGAACTCCTGGATATGACACTGGTCCCTTCCTACGGCCACAACGACGCCGTGCCCAACAACCACCGGCTCTATATCGGCCCACCCGGCGGGCGGGGTTCCGGCGAGGCCGCGGAGGCGATAAACCAAGCCGACGTGATCCTGGCCTTGGGAACCCGGATCAACCAGGGAAGCACGTCATGGAACTACAACGTGGTCAATCCGGAAACGAAGATCATCCAAGTGGACATCGACCCTCAAGAGATCGGACGCAACTATCCGGTGGCCGTGGGCATGGTGGGCGACGCCAAGGCCGTGGCCCAGCAGTTACTCCGGGTCTTGCGGGAGGAGTTCCCGGAGGGCCGGCCCAATCCTGAGTGGCGAGCCCACACCGAGAGCCTGGCCCGGCAACGGCGGACCCGGTTGGATGCCGAGAACGAGATCCCCGGCGACCCTATGATGCCCCAACGGGTCTACCCCGAGCTGTCCAAAGTCCTGCCTCCGGATTGCATGGTGACCATCGACGCCGGAGTTTCAGCGGGATTGGCTTATGACCGGCTGGCCTTCCAAACGCCCCGCACCATGTTCAACTACGCCGGTCAAGGCGGCCTGGGGATGGGTCTGTGCGTGGGCCTGGGCACCAAGCTGGGCCGGCCCGACCGTGCCGCCATCGCCATCCAAGGCGACGGCGGATTTCTCTACACGTCCCAAGAATTGAACACGGCGGTTAGATGGGGGATACCGCTGGTGAGCATCGTGCTGAACAACAACTGCCACGGGGCCGAGAAAGCCCAACAGCAACGCTTGTTCGACGAACGCTACATCGGCGTGGACCTGGAAAGCCCCCGGTTCGACAAACTGGCTGAGGTATATGGGGCCAAAGGATATTATGTAGAGCGACCCGAAGATATCGCGGACACGGTTCGTGACGCGTTGGATCAAAATGGCCCCAGCGTGATCGAAATACCCATCGCAGAGTATTTCCCTCCGGCTGCGCCGCTGCCCGGGTCTTCCCGGTAACCCTAAACGCTCAAGATTACCCTCGAAAAGATCATTCACGTTAATACCCGGCCAACTAAAGGAGCTTACGATGGCTAGCATTTTTGAAGAACTCGGCGTGCGCCCGGTGCTCAACGCCATGGGAAACCGGACGCTGTTGGGAGGGTCCACTCCCTCCGCCGCCGTCCGCGCCATGATGGACGAGGCCGAAGAAGACTACGTCCACATGGGCGACCTGATGGACACCGTGGGCCTGAGGATTGCCGAGATGATTGGCGCTGAGGCAGCCTTGGTGACCTCTGGATGCTCGGCAGCGCTGGCCGTGGGAGCCGCGGCTTGCATGACGGGCAACGACCCGGAGAAGATCGACCAGTTGCCGGACACCACGGGCATGCCCAACGAGTTCATCATCCAACGCCAACTTAGGATCAAATACGACCGGTGCATCACCATTCCCGGCGGCAAACTGGTGGAGGTTGGCGACGTGGAGGAGACCCGTCCGGAGCACATCGAGGCTGCGATAGGGCCTCGCACGGCGGGCATCCACTATCTGGCTCCGGGTAACCGTCCGGGAGCGTTGCCGATAGAGGAAGTGATCCGCATCGGACAAGCCCACAACATCCCGGTCATCGTGGATGCCGCCGGGGAAGTCTACCCGACAGACAAGTTCGGCCGGTACGTCAAGATGGGCGCAAAACTGGCGGCCTACGGCGCCAAGTACTTCGGAGCGGTCAATTCCAGCGGCATGCTGGTTGGCGACAAAGACCTGGTGGAGATCGCCCGCGCCCACAGCTTCATCGGCTTCGAGTCCAGCCAGGCTCGGTCCATCGGACGGCCGATGAAAGTGGACCGCCAGGAAGTTGTCGCGGTTTACGCCGCCTTGCGAGAGTGGCTGACGATGAACCACGAGGACCGTTTCGCGTCTTACGAAGTCCGGGTGGCCCGCCAGAAGGCCGAACTGAAGGACATCCCAAACATCGAAATGTTCAACCACCCCGCGGAGGGACCGGCTTTGGGATTGCTCGTCCGTATGGATACCGCCAAAGTAGGCAAGACCGCCGGGGAGGTCGTTGCCGAACTGAAAACCGGCAATCCAAGCATCTGGGTCCGCTCCCCCCAAGCCCGGCCCGACGACTATCCGGAAGGGGAAAACGGCTTCATCATCCTGATGCACCTGCTGAAAGAAGGGGGCGAGAAGGTCATCGCCGAGAGGCTGGCCGAGATCCTTCCCAGCTAGAAGATCGCACCGCTAGCGACTTCGGCAACGCAGTGCGGTAAAAGGGAAGCCGTTACTGGCAAATAGGTGTCTGAGGAAAGGAATGGCCGACTCAGCTTCCGAAGAAGCAGTCCTCAAGCAAATCAACCCCGATGAACTGGTGGAGTTGGCCAAATCCCTGGTCCGCATACCCAGCTTCATCGGCGAAGAAACCGCCCTGGCTCGGTGGCTGGCCAGCTACTTCTCCTCCAGGGGTTACGAGGTCCAGCTTCAAGAAGTGGACAAAGGTTGGTTCCAGACAGTGGCCACCCTCAAAGGGACAGGCGGGGGCCGGAGCATCATGTTCAACGGCCACCTGGACATCAACCCCTTAGCCACCGGTTGGACAAGAGACCCATTCGACCCTTGGGTCGAGGACGGCAAGCTCTGTGGCGCGGGGATCCGCAACATGAAAAGCGGCGTTTCCTCCATGATTCACGCCGCCGAAGCCATCAGAAAGTCGGGTGTGAAACCGGCGGGGGATATCGTAGTTGCCTGCGTCGCCGGGGAGCTTCAGGGCGGCTCCGGGACCAAGTACCTACTGGATCATGGCTGCCAGACCGACTTCGCGGTGGTGACCGAGCCCTACGGCGCCCACAACGTGGTCACCAAGCACGGCGGCATGTCGGTATTTTCCCTCCACGTTATGGGCACGCATCCCGCCGGCGACGACTTGGAAGGCGTGGACGCCATCCCCATGATGATGAAGGCGATCCAAACTATCTACGACACCAAGCTTACCCACCGGCCCTGGGACATTCCGGGGTTACCCTGGGTGAAGATCGGCTCCATCATCGGCGGCCGCGGCGAGTCCCACGACCTGCGATCGGTGAGCCGCAACAGCGACCTATGCACCGCCTTCGTCGCGGTGACCACGGTGCCTGGCATGACCTCGGAGACGATACGCATGGACTTCGAGCGAAGCCTGAGCCAACTCCGCGAAGAAGAGCCTGGCTTTGAGTACCAACTGGTCCATCCGGTGGAAAGCAAGTTCAACATCTGGCAAGTAGACCATCCGCCCATGGACATGCCGGCCGATGAAGAGATCGTCCAAAGGGTTGCCGCCAGCTACCAAAAGGTTACCGGACAACCGCCCAAGACCATCGGCGCCCCTCCTTCGGCGTTGAGCGCCCGCTACGGCGACGACGACGCCCATCTGTGGGAGGCGGGAATACCCTGCCCGATATACGGTCCGTCGGGAGGGTCCTACGGCGAAGACTTTGCCCTCATCGACGAGATGGTCCTATGCAGCAAAGTGCTGGCTTTGACTGCTTTAGATGTTTGTGGTTGAAAATCCCCCCAACCCCCCTTTACGAAAGGGGGGCTATTTATGCCGATCGATCAGGAACTCTAGGATGATTTCCAATAACTCCTATGGAAAGGATTCGCGTCAGGTCTAAGCACTACAGAAGAGGTGATTATTGACAAGTAGCAGTGATGTTGTGGTGGTAGGCGCGGGGGTGGTGGGGGCCGCTATCGCGTTTTATCTGGCCAAGAGTGGGGCCAGGGTTACGCTGGTAGATCGGAACGCGCCCGGTGGGCGAACATCCAGGGTTTCTTTTGGGTGGATCAACGCCTTGGGGAAGCGTCCGGAGCATTACCACCGGCTCAGCCGCTTGGGAGTGGATGCCTACACTCAATTGGTAGAAGAACTAGGCCCTGGTTCGGGCATCGGCCACGGCGGCGGGCTTCACTGGCCAGGGCCTGGACCCGAGGGACGGTCGGAGTTGGCCGCTCTGGTGCGTGACCTGGATGAATTCAACTACCCGTATAGCCTGCTGACGGCTCGAGAAGCCGCCGAGTTGGAACCCAACGTGCGGGTTGACGGTGTGGACGACGGCATCTTGTACGCCCCCATCGAACGTTGGGCCGATGGCGACCTGCTGGCCGGGGCGTTGGCCAAGCAGGCCGTGGAGTACGGAGCGGCGCTGGCATCTCCCGTCTCGGTCCGCGAATTGATAACGGACGG
>JAKUQE010000078.1 GCA_022450395.1 Dehalococcoidia bacterium
GACTTGGGCGGAGGTTACATCGGATATGGCTGGACGTCCCCGAGGGACCAGTACAAAGATGGAGAGGTTGAAGAGGCCGAGAAGTTGTTAGACGGCTTCTTTAGCGAAGTATTCGAGAGATTCAAAGTCGGCCCGGACCGGACCATCCTGATGGGGTTTTCCCAAGGGGGCCGAATGACCTACCGTTGCGGCTTGGGGCGGCCCCAACCGTTCGCGGGGCTCGCCGCCTTGAGCGCTTCCCTCTCCGAGCCCGAGGAGCTAGAGGGCCGGCTTCCCGAGGACCGCAGCCAACCTATCTTCGTGGCCCACGGAACATCGGACCCCCAGGTGCCGGCGGAGAGGGCCCACAACGCCATCAAGTGGTTTGAGGAGTTTGGCTTCCAACCCGAGTATCACGAATACAACATGGGCCACTCAATCAGCGATGAGGTGCTTAACGACTTGATCCTGTGGATGGGTAAGATCTTGCCGCCACAGGAACCCGGCAAATAAGTCGAATAGACGGCCGGTTCAAAGCTTACCCACGCCACGAGCCCAGCCATCTCCCGCGGACCTCCCTCGTAAGTGGGCATCGCGCCTGTCTTAGTGGGATAATAGATCGGATGACCTTTATTTTCCAACTCAGCCGGCCGTTAAGCCTCCGCACCGTGCCATTCCTTTCCCTGACCATCGCACCGGCTATGCTGCTCCTGGCCACGGCGGCCTGTGGCGGTGGCGAACCGGCTACTTTCTCCTCCCCTGAAACCGATTCGACAATAGCGCCCGCGGCTACCCAGACTCCGCTCCCAGTGGCCACCAGCACACCTAATCCACCCCCGACACCAACCACGGCAGCCCTTTCCGTCGTAAAAAGCTCAATCGTAAGCCTACCCGGCGACGAGGGCGCCCACCTTACGGCCATCGAATGGTGGTACTTCAACGGCTTCCTAACCGACGATACCGGCGCCGAATACAGCTTTCACTACGTCACCTTCCAGTCGGTGTTGCCCAACGGCCTTACGCCCCGGTTGTTGCAATTGAGCTGGGCTGACCATGGCAAAAAGGTTCACCTGACCGCCGAGCGTCCCGCCCTACCTTTGCTTGAAGCAACCCAAGGAGACTTCGCCTTCCAGGTCAACGACTGGAGCATGGCCGGAGACGGTAAGAAATATTCCATGTCGTTCAACACCGGCGAGTACTCCGCCGTATTGCAGGCCGTTTCCGAAAAACCCGCTGTCCTGCATCAGGGGAACGGACTGGTGGACCTGGGCCGCGCCGGAGCGTCCTACTACTACTCGCGAACCCGCCTGAAAATGTCAGGCAGTCTGAACATTGGCCAAGAGCAAAGGCAGGTCTCCGGTGTGGCTTGGATGGATCACCAATGGGGGGACTTCAGCATGACGCCGGTGGGCTGGGACTGGTTGAGCCTACAACTGGACGACGGCTCGGATTTGATGATTTCCCTGGTTTGGGACTCTACCGACCGCCAACCCATCAACAGCTACGGCACCTACGTGGCGCCCACCGGCCAACCCAGGAACTTGGCCGGTGAAGACATCTCGTTAGTCGCCACCGGCTCGTGGACCAGCGCCGTCACGGAAACCACTTACCCGGTAGGATGGGAGTTGGCGGTGAAGTCATTGGACCTGGAGTTGACCCTCAAGCCGGCGCTCTTGGATTCCGAATTCCATGGTAGCAAGTTCGTGCCACAGGCCTACTGGGAAGGGTCTATCAAGGTGGCCGGGACTCTGCACGGCCAGAGTGTGGCCGGAAGAGGCTTCGCGGAGCTGGTGGGCTACGATACCCGGGAATTCTCGTTCCCGAATCTTGGGGACAGCAGGAGATAAAAGGCTACATCACTTAGCCTTGATCGGCCTCACGAATCATTTCCGCCAACCGGGCTTGCTCGCCTGGGACATCTTCCGGTTGCACGGGTATGGGCAGGGCACTCAACCGCTGCACAACCGTCGTTTCCAGCACAGACGTCTCCTGGTCCGACAGCTCCCACCGCCGGGCTACGTCATCGGCGCCATACAGCACGGCCTGGCGGAATCCATAATCGGCCACGGCCCGATCGGCTATCTCGATCACTTTGTCCATTTTTACCCCCCGGACGGCTAGGTGGCTAAGGCCCAGGCGCCACCGTCGATGATGTAGGTGCTGCCACTGACGTAGGAGGCTTCTTCCGAAGTCAGCCAGGTTATCAGGTTGGCTACCTCATCGGGACGTCCCACCCTTCCCATGGGGTGCTCCACGTTACGCTCTTGAAACGTCTCGGCGCTGGCGGTGCTGCCCCGCATCTGGGGTGTGTCGATACCGCCGGGGGCGATGCAATTGACCCGCACGCCTTGATGAGTGTATTGAGCGGCGGCCACTTTAGTCAGGTGGATCACACCCGCCTTGCTGACGGCGTAGGGGACAGAATAGGCCACGCCCCGCACGCCTGACATGGAAGAGATATTAACGATGGACCCGCCGCCGTGCTCCAGCATCGCCGGTATTGCGTACTTGCAGCAGTAGAACGTCCCTTTAAGATTGGTGTCCATGGTCAGGTCCCAGTCCACGTCCTCTACGTCGACCAGGGGAGGTGTCCGGATCAGGATCGCGGCGCCGTTGACCAATCCGTCCAGCCGGCCGAACTTGGATACTGTGTCCTCTACCATCTGCTTTACCTGGCTGGAACGGGATATGTCCACCCTAGATACCGCCGAGTTCTGGTCGTTACCTTCCATCAATTCCCGGGTCTCTTCCGCTCCCGCCTGATTCCGGTCGGCGACGACTACCTTGGCGCCTTCCTGCCGGAGGCGGTAACAGGTGGCCCGGCCGATGCCCGACCCGCCACCGGTTACAATCACCACTTTATCCTCCATTCTTCCGGCCAACAGCGCCTCCCCAGATTCAGATCAGCCTCAAGTTTCTGCCGCGTTGGAGATTATAGCACGGGGAAAATCCCCCCAACCCCCCTTTACGAAAGAGGGCGATTCAAGAGACCCTTGCGCCCTCACACCATCGGCGTTATTATGCAAACCTCGTGTGTCCGGACGGCTACACCTAACTTATAAAAAGGATCCGGTGCCTCGTTGACCACCTCGAATCTACGCACACCTCTATACACAACCCATGTCTCCTTGGGAGCACGCATCGTTCCCTTCGGCGGGTGGGACATGCCGGTGCAATACTCCGGCATCCTGGGGGAGGTAGCCGCGGTCCGTACCGCCACGGGTTTGTTCGACGTGTCCCACATGGGCCGGCTGTACATCTCGGGGCCCCGAGCCACCGAGTTTCTGGACTGGGTGCTCACCGGCTCAGTTGAAAGCCTCCGGGTGGGCCGTGCCCGCTACTGCATGATCTGCAACGAAAAGGGCGGGGTGATCGACGATACCATCTTCTACCGGTTGGCTGAGGACCGCTACCTGCTTATACCCAACGCCGGCAACCGCGCTACGGTAGTCGCCTGGTTCCAGCGTTGGCTTGATGACAAGTTCCCGATCGGCTGTGTGATCGAAGACCGCACCGAAGCCACGGCCTTGCTGGCATTGCAAGGCCCAGCCGCTGCCGAGGCCATGGACCGCCTATGCAGCGAACCTCCATCGTCTATGCGCCCATTCTCCTGGCAGGAGAACCAACTTCAGGGTACGCCGGTACTGCTGGGACGCACCGGTTACACCGGAGAAGACGGCTTTGAGATAGTGGCCGACGCGGACCAAGCCGCGTCCCTCTGGCAGACATTAACGGAGCACGGAGCGAAACCCTGTGGATTGGGGGCCAGAGACGTGCTCCGATTGGAGGCCGGCCTGCCCCTCCACGGGCACGAGATAGACGAAAATACCACGCCCATCGAGGCCGGTCTGGAGAGATTCGTTCGGTTCGACAAAGAGTATGTGGGCTCCGATGTGCTACGCAGCCAGCACGAGAACGGTGTGGCGCGCAAGCTCATCGGCCTGAAGATGCCGGGCCGCAGCGCCCCAAGAGCGGAGTACGCTATCCTGAACCAAGGCCAACCCGTCGGCCGGGTTACCAGCGGCAGCTACTCCCCCACTCTTGACACCAGCATCGCCATGGGCTACGTTGACGCGAGCCGCGCCGAAGCTGGGACGATGCTGGAAGTGGATATACGAGGCCGCACCGCTCAAGTTGAAGTGACGCCTCTCCCCTTCTACACCAGGCCAAGGAGATAGTAGATTGAGCCCCGACGACCGCAAATACTCAAAGGAACATGAATGGGTCAAGATGGAGGACGGCAACCAAGCCTTGGCCGGAATCACCGTCTACGCCCAGGACCAGTTGGGGGACATCGTCTATGTAGACCTGCCCAAGACCGGCGCGACCATCAGATTCATGGAGAAGATGGGCGAAGTGGAGTCGGTAAAGGCGGTTTCAGATCTGTTTTCTCCAATCACCGGTGAGGTAACCGAGGTCAACGAACGCCTGCTTGACCATCCGGAGTTGGTCAACGAAGACCCACTGGGAGAAGGCTGGATGATGCGAGTGACCGTCTCCGATGCCGCCGAGTTGGACCAGCTTATGTCGGCCGAAGAGTACGAGGCATTCCTCAGCGGTTTGTCGTGACCGTCTCCAACCGGGCGGCAGACTCTTCGTCTAGTGCCCCATTCCAATTCCCGTATATCCCGAATACGCCCGATGAACAGGCGGCGATGCTGGCTACCTTGGGAGTCGCGTCCATCGACGAACTGTTCCAGGACATTCCGGAGGAGTTCCGCAACCCACCCCTGGACCTCCCTCAACCAATGTCCGAATTGGAAGTCCAGAAGGAACTGGACGGTTTGGCGTCACGAAACCGGGCGTTGGCCAGCGGTCCCTCTTTCCTAGGCGCGGGCTGTTACAACCATTTCATTCCAGCCATCGTCAAAGCGTTGATGACCCGGGGCGAGTTCCTGACCGCGTATACGCCCTACCAAGCGGAAGCCAGCCAGGGCACGTTGCAGGTCATCTACGAGTTCCAAACCCTGATAAGCCACCTCTACGGCATGGAGGTGGCCAACGCCGGGATGTACGACGGCGCCACCAGCCTGGCCGAAGGGGTACTCATGGCCTGCCGGGTGACCCGGCGGAGCCATGTGGCCGTCGCCGATACCCTGTCCCCCTATTACCGGCAAGTGATTGAGGCCTACTGTCAGGCCCAGGGGATAGAGATTCACAGTGTCTCGCCCGGCCAGTCGCTGTCCCTAGACCAGGAGACGGCATGCCTGGTGGTACAATACCCCAACTTCTACGGTTATATCGAAGACTTGGCTGGGCTGACCGAGGCCGCCCATGCCCAGGGAGCGTTGATCGTCGTTTCGGCCGGCCCAATGGCGATGGGGATGTTCCAGCCACCCGGCCTTTACGGGGCCGACATCGTCACCGGCGAGGGTCAGCCGCTAGGCATACCTCCCAGCTACGGCGGTCCTTACGTCGGCCTTTTCTCCACGAAACAGGAATACATCCGGCAGATGCCCAGCCGCCTATCGGGCCGAACCGTGGACAGCCAGGGGAGGACCGGTTACGTGCTGACCTTGCAGACACGGGAGCAGCACATCCGCCGGGAGCGGGCCACCAGCAACATCTGCACCAACGAGGCTCTGTACGCCTTGGCAGCGACCATTTACCTGGCCGCTTTGGGTAAACAAGGCCTGCGGAGTGTGGCCGAGCTTTGCTACCAAAAGGCCCACTACGCCGCCGCCCGCATCGCCCAGTTGCCCGGCTACACCCTACCGATCCAGGGCACGTTTTTCCAAGAGTTCGTGGTCCAGTGCCCCGTCTCACCAAGCAGCATCAACTCCCGGCTGCTGGAACAGAACATTCTGGGTGGTCTAGACCTAAGCGAAGCGTTTTCCAACGTCCCCCCTTCAGAAGGGGGGACCACAGGGGGGTCGTCGTCCCAACCGCCGGGAGACTTCACCAACGGCATGCTCCTATGCGTTACCGAGATGAACTCCCGCCAGGAGATCGACGCGCTGGTAGAGGCGCTGTCGGAGTTCGGCCGATGACCGGCGGCGGCAACCGGGACACTACCAAGCTGCTGATGGAGCGCAGCGTTCCCGGTCGGGTGGGAGCGGTGCTGCCCCAGCCGGACGTGCCCGCCCAACCCCTTCCCGACCCATCGTTGTTGCGCACTGAATTGGACCTGCCGGAAGTATCCGAGCCGGAAGTCGTTCAGTACTTCACCGCATTGAGCCAGCGCAACTTTTCCATCGACACCCATTTCTACCCCTTGGGTAGCTGTACCATGAAGTACAATCCCAAGATTAACGACGAGGTATCCTTTCTGCCAGGACTCGCTGGGATCCATCCGCTGCAACCCCTGGAGTCCGCCCAAGGCGCGTTGGAGCTCCTGTACCGGCTACAGGGATTCCTGGCCGAGATTACCGGGCTGCCGGGAGTAGGTCTGTCTACTTTGGCCGGGGCCCACGGCGAGCTGGCCGGCATGTTGATGATGCGGGCCTACCATCTGGCCCGGGGCGACACCAACCGCCGCCAAGTTCTGATTCCCGACAGCGCCCACGGCACAAATCCGGCATCGGCGGCCATGGCGGGGTTCGACGTCGTCACAGTCGTCTCCGACGATCAAGGCAACGTGGACCTGAAGGCCCTTCACGAGTTGGTTGGACCAAACCTGGCCGGAGTGATGATAACCCTGCCCAGCACACTGGGGCTGTTCGACACCGGAATAGTAGAGGTCTGCCAAACAGTCCACCAAGCCGGTGGGTTGGTTTACGGCGACGGCGCCAACATGAACGCTCTGCTGGGCCGGGTGAAGCTGGGGGCACTGGGCTTCGACGTTGTCCACCTGAACCTACACAAGACCTTCAGCACGCCCCATGGCGGCGGCGGTCCCGGCGCTGGGCCGGTTTGCGTGGCCGACTCCCTTATCCCCCATCTACCAGCCCCGGTGGTAACTCAAAGCAGCGGCGATGGCGCGCCCGTGTACGGTTTAGCGGCGCCGGCGCGAACGATCGGCAAATTAAGCGGATTTCACGGTAACTTTGGCGTATTGGTTCGCGCCTTCACCTACATATTGACGCTGGGCGGAGAAGGATTACGCGCCATCAGCGGCAACGCGGTGCTGAACGCCAACTACCTGATGGAAGCCCTAAAGGACACCTATTACCTGCCCTACGACCGGCGGTGCATGCATGAGGTCGTCTTCTCCGCCGATTGGCAGAAGGCCCGGGGCGCCAGCGGCTTGGAGATCGTCAAGAGGCTTCTTGACTACGGCTTCCACGCCCCCACTCTGTACTTCCCGCTGATCGTCCATGAAGCGCTGATGATTGAGCCCACCGAGTCGGAAACCTGGGAAACTCTGGACGCTTTTATCCAAGCGTTGCGGGACATCGACCGGGAAGTAACGGAAGACCCCGAACTGGTTCGCGGCGCGCCCCACACCACCCCGGTTTCCCGCCTGGACGAGGCCACCGCTGCCCGCCAACCAGACCTGCGGTGGCGGGCAGCGGGGTAGACTAGGATCCACTTCCAAACTTTCGTGTGCGGGGCCTTAGACAAGCTCAGGACGAACAGGGAAATGACTTCCCACCCGTCGTAGTGCGGCTGTCCGTTCGTGGTGAGCCTGTCGAACCACTGTTTGAAATGGCTTTACGCCTTACCCCCCGCTTTTGTCTGCCTCCAGAGCCGCTCTCAATACCTCTTCGTCAACCCTCACTTCAACTCCGGCCCGCTCTTCTTGCAGCAGCATAGCTACACGGGAATCCCGGTCTCCCCATCCCCGGTTCATGGCTTCGGTCATCTCTTGTAAAGCCAAGTTGGCAAGGCGCATGGGCACATCGTATTCCCGGCCCACGCCCACCGCCAGGTCAACATCCTTCCGGGCCAGCCGCAGGGCAAAGTCCGGCGGGTCGAACTTTCCGGGCAGTAAGTGTTCCGCCAATCCCTCGAAAGTCCCTCGGCGGCCTTGCGCGCCCCGTCGCACCGCCTGCCACAGGGCCAGGGGCTCTACCCCCGCTTTCACGCCCATGGTGAACACCTCGGCCAAGGCCGTCTGGATAACGTAGCCGGCGCAGTTGTGCACCAGTTTGGCTATCGCGCCGCAGCCGATGGGCCCCACGTAGTAGGCCTTGTCGCCGATGGCGTCCAACGTCGGACGGCACCGGTCGAACACATCCTTGTCTCCGCCAACCCAGATCGCCAGGTTCCGGCTCTCCGCGCCTCGTGGACCGCCGCTGACCGGCGCGTCCAGAACCTCGACTCCTTGGCCCGACGCTATGTCGTGGATGCGGCGGATCAGATTGGGCGTGCTGGTGCTCAGGTCGAAGTACACCTTACCCGCGGACATCCCCTGGAGGATGCCGTCCTCACCTAGGAACACCGCCTCAACCTCGGTGGGTCCTGGCAGGGAGGTGAACACGATATCGCTGGCCTCGGCAACCTCTCGCGGCGAGTCCGCCCAAGTCGCTCCGGCTTCCAGATGCCGCGTGGCCGACTCCCGGCGTATGTCGTGGACCACCAAGTCATGTCCACCCTGGATCGTGTTGTAAGCCATGCTCCCGCCCATGGTCCCCAAGCCGATAAATCCTACTTTCATACATTCCTCCGGTAGTCGGGTGCGCTACTACGCCCCGGTGTTCGCCCCATTATCGAGTAGCACCCTCCCCACTGCAAGGGCCGGTGGCCGGGGTCTCTGGCAACCCAACATGGACGGCGCAGCCTTTGATGGGCTATCCTAGGGAAGGTTGCTTCAATACACAGGAATGGCGGGTTAGACATGCTAGAACAACAGGAAAAACTTTGGGATTATGACGCGGTGGAGGCTGGGCAGACCGGTCCCACCACTGAAGTGGAGATTACCGAGGAGAACATCTCGGAGTACGCGTTGCTCGCCCAGAACCCGGACCCACGGTTTCAACGTCCGGGCGTCAGCCGGGAGAATGACGGAGCTATGCTGGCAATGCCCACCATGGTCATCACTTACGCCCCGTTAATGCGAGAGGAGATAGCCGAAGCCAACGGGTTCGTGGCCCAGGAGCGGTCCACCACGGCCCGGCGTCAAACCCCTTTCGCCAAGTGCGAGATACGGTGGTGGGGGCCGGTCAGGGCCGGGGATACCATTACCGGCAGCCGCCGCGTATTGGAGAAGTACGACCGGCGGGGCAGCAAGTTCGTCACCTTTCGGGTGGAAGCGGCCAATCAGCACGGAGAAAAAGTCGCCGAATACGATTACACCTGCATCTTCGGCTACGCTCAGGGTAGTAAGTCGGTCCCACAAACCCCAGGTTCGGCGGAACCGCAACCGCTCACCGGCAATCCGGGGGGGCAAGAGCTGGCGCTGTCTTCATCGGCGTTATTATCTTTTGACGAGATGTCCGAAGGGACCCAACTGGCGCAGATGTCCATCTCAGAAAGCCAGGAAATCATCAATCGGAAGTCCGATTTCCGCTTGAGCGGAGAACCCAATCCCATCAATATTCACAACAACGAAGAATTCGCCCGGCAGAACATCTTCAGCGGCACCGTGTCCTCCGGTCCCGCGGCCATGTCCTACCTAGACCAGATGCTACAGAGATCCTTTTCCCTGAGCGCCTTTTACCAGGGTGGACAGTTGCTGATGCGGGCCATTGAACCTTTCCGCGCCGGCGACACGGTGACTTTCCAGGGGGAAGTGACTGCCAAAAACGCCGAGAGCGCCGGCCGCATCGTCGAGTGCCGGATAAAGGGCATCAACCAGCGCGGCGACCTGGTCAACCTCTCCGACGCCACACTGATACTATCCGAATAAAACCGGAGTGAGATTCCCTAAGAGCGCCCTGCGGTAATTCGTCCGTATACCCGTTCGGGGGGCACCAGGAACACCACGGCGTCCTGCTCCACCATCGCGCGGTCGTACTCTTCCCAATCGGGATGGTCCTTGTCGCCGCAGGCCCTGAAAACCTCCCGCAGCAGCACCCGCAACTCTTCAGCCGGGGTATTACGGCGGTCGAACAACTGGGCCTGACCCTCGACGGCAACGCAGCCTCGCCAGTCGTCACTAACCGACAGAACCGTGCATTGCGGGTTGCGCCGCAGGTTGCGCACCTTGGCGGAACTGCCTTGCACTGAGACGAACGCGGCGTTCCCCTTGTAGGCGCCGACCACAACAATGCTGGTCTGTACGGCCCCGTTGCGTTGCAGCGTGTTGATCACTCCCCGGTGATTGGTCTCCATGAATGGCCGGGCATCCTCGAATTCCATCAGTTCACCTCAATCCAGCTTGCCCGCGCCGGGCATTGATCAAAGGGCCCGAGCAGAAAATACCCAGGCCAGACCCTAAAAAGCTCGTAGTCCTACTTAATTGTTATACCATAGTTGACCCGCCGTCGCTCTAAATCGAAACAGGGCCTTATCCGGACGAAATTTGAAACAAACTCTAAGTGAACAACGACGTAGAATGATTACTCCCTTTGCACTGTTTCCGGTTTTCCCCAGATCTGGGAACAGAGAGCTCGTCGGCCAAGGAGAAGGTGCCATCCGGGATGTAAAGAGTTTCATCGTCATCTGTAGGCTCTTCCAAAAGGGGCGATAGGAGTTGCAAATAGAGAAGGCCTCGACATCACTGAATTATCGGAAGGTTTAGTCAAATGGAACTAAAGAATCTAGGAAGCACCAGCCTAATGGTGCCGGAGATTGGAATGGGTACTTGGAAACACAGCGGCGGGCCTGAGCCTCTGCTCCGAGGCATCTATCTAGGAGCCTATTTAATCGACACCGCTGAAATGTACCGAAACGAAGAAGAAGTGGGAAAAGCCATCGCGGCACGACGTAACGAGGTTATCCTCGCCACCAAGGTCTTGGACAGTCATCTTCGCTACGACCAAGTCCTTCGAGCTGCGGATGAAAGCTTGCGTCGGTTATCCGTGGACTGTATCAATCTATACCAGATTCACTGGCCCAACCACAGCATCCCAATCGCCGAGACAATGCGGGCGATGGAGGAACTGGTGGACGCCGGCAAGGTCAGATACGTCGGAGTAAGCAATTTTTCCACCAGGGAGCTGCGGGAAGCCCAGGGCGCCACGATCAGCTATCCCATCGTGTCCAATCAAGTCCTTTACAACTTAACCTCCCGCCGCATCGAGGAGGAATTGCTGCCCTATTGCCAGGAGCACCATATCACAATTATCGCCTATACCCCTCTGGCCGATGGCTCTCTGGCCACCCCCTCTCGCTTTCTTACAGACCGCCGGCTCAAGGTCCTAGAGCAGGTGGAGGCCCAGACAAACAAGACTATGGCCCAAGTGGCTCTGAACTGGTGCACCTCTAGGACTAACGTAATCGTCATCCCAAAGTCCAACAGCGTCACCCGGACCGAAGAAAACTGTACCGCATCCGGCTGGCGTCTGTCTCCGGCCCAGGTCCGGACTCTGGACGAAGCCTTCGCCTAGTGAGCCCTATTGGAGTAAACCCTACCCTCAAGTTGACAAACCATGGGGGACACGCTAGGGTAGCCACTGGGCTATCGCCTCACGCCTATGTCTCCAACTCTGGCATTCTCCCCTTGCCCGGTTTCACATCTCGCAAGTCTCGGTCTTGATTAGATATATGCCAAACCAACCCTTAGAACCCGCGGGCACCCAGGAGTTAATCATGCGGCCCGGTTTTGAAACAGGCCATGAGCTCCCTAGCGCTGGCTCCCCAGGCGAGCCCGGGGCCGCGGTTACACCACAAAACGGCGAATACACAATCTCGGTGAGGTCTCTTTGGAAGGTGTTCGGCAAGAACCCGGAAAGGGCACTGGAAGCCCAAAACCTTCAGAAAAGCAAAACGAAGATCCAACAAGAGCTTAATCTGGTGGTAGCCCTCAAGGATGTCACATTTGAGGCTACTACCGGAGAGACTTTCGTTGTCATGGGCCTTTCTGGGAGCGGTAAATCTACCCTGGTGCGTTGTCTCATACGACTCATAGAGGCAACTTCGGGGGATATCCTTGTTGATGGGGAGAACATAATAGACTACGACTCAAACCAGCTGAGAAACTTCAGGCGCTCAAAGGTGGCCATGGTCTTTCAAAACTTTGGCCTGCTGCCACACAAGAACGTTTTGGATAATGCCGCCTACGGGCTTGAAGTCCGTGGCGTGGGCAAGGAACAGCGGTACGAAGTTGCCTCAGAAATGCTGGCGAAAGTGGGATTGACCGGCTGGGAAGGGTCCTATCAAAGGGAGTTGAGTGGCGGCATGCAGCAACGGGTGGGCCTGGCACGGGCCCTGGCCCTGGACCCTGAGATTTTGCTCATGGATGAACCGTTCAGTGGTCTCGACCCGCTGATCCGGCGCCAGATGCGTGGCGAGCTAGCCTCTCTCCAAGAAGAGATCCAGAAGACCATCATCTTTATCACCCACGACCTGGATGAGGCGGTTACGGTAGGCGACCGGATCGCCATAATGAAGGACGGGGAAATCATACAACTGGGCAGCCCGCAGGACATTATCATGAACCCCGTCGACGACTTTGTTAAGGAATTCACCCAGGGCATTCCCAAGACCAAGGTAATCAACGTCGCCAGTATAATCAGCGAACCAGAGCTGATTATAGCGGATTGGCGACGCATAGAGGATTTGGTTGCTCAGATGGACCGCGCAGGTACTGAATATGCGATTTGCGTGGATACCGACAACAAATACATCGGCGTTATCCCCAAGCAGAAAGTAACACTCCTGGCTGGACGACCAGCCGGAGACCTCACAGACATTCTCCACACCGATGTGGCCACTGTGCACCCGGAAACTCTGCTAGAACAAGCCCTCGCTGCTCTGGTGGATGCCACCATTCCCATTCCTGTAGTCGACGGAAGCAATTGCTTCCTGGGTGTAGCAGCGCAAAGGGATATACTTATGGTCATTGCCGCCAACCTTTAGTCCCCACCCTATTCGTTCCCACCCTCCGCCAGCTTACACTCCTCAATATAAATAGAGATGGGCACCAGTTGCCGATGCCGATCCGCCAATCCTGGCAGTCAATGAAAGCAATACGTTCATCGCCCCTAACAGATAGACTTGTCCAAGGTGAAAGTAAAATCTTTGTGGACTGTGGTGAGTACGGTCATTGAATTTCCATCCTCAGCGAAGCGAGTGAAATATGGGAATCAAATTCAGGAAGATCGCCAACCTGATCACCGGCAAGGGCGCAACACGCGCCAGCGAAAATGCCGAGAGAATTCGCAAGATGGCCATAATCGCGGCCGTCATCGGCATTGCACTCCTGGCCTCGTTCCTTGTTCACAAGTACGGCGTCACCGGTGCGCTAAAGTACCCGACGAACTTGGGACCTGAGCTTACCGGTCTCCTAGACGGGGGATTTCAGTGGATACTTGTAAACGGGGAATGGTTCTTTGACGCCATCAGCGACAATTTGAAGATTGCCCTCGGCAAATTGAGAGACTTCTTGGTCTGGATCCCTTGGCCTGTGGTCGTAGCTTTGATCTTCCTGCTCGGCTGGAGAATAGCCTCCTTTGCCGTTGGAATAGCTTCAGCCCTGGGAATGGTAGCCATCGGATTGGTCAATCTTTGGGAGCCGGCAATGGTCACAGTAGCCATTATGATGGTATCAGTGTCCATTGCCATTGCTTTCGGCATCCCTATGGGCATATTGGCGGCAAGTAGTAATTCGGTGGAAAAACTACTTCGTCCTGTATTGGACGGTATGCAGACGATGCCCAGCTTCGTTTACCTAATCCCAGGCATCATGCTCTTTGGCCTCGGCAATGTGGCAGCAATTCTGGCGACTGTGCTCTACGCCCTTCCACCGTGTATAAGGCTGACCAACTTGGGGATACGGCAGGTCGATCCTTCAGTCGTGGAGGCCGGCCGGTCGTTCGGCTCAAGCCCATTCCAGTTACTTTATAAAGTGCAGATTCCTATGGCCGTTCCGACCATCATGGCAGGGGTCAATCAGACCGTAATGATGGCCCTGGCCATGGCTACGATTGCGGCCATGGTGGGTGCAGGAGGCCTGGGTATAGAAGTGCTACGGTCTATGGGTCAACTTGAGGAAGGCGAAGCTTTCGTGGCTGGGACAGCAATCGTTATCATGGCGATTATCATCGACCGAATCTCCCAGGGATACGTCCTGTCACGCAGCGACAGTTGATCTCAGGCCCAACTCCACGCCAGGGCAGACTTGGAACAAGGGTAATAGAAAGGAGCCCCCGTCACGACGGGGGCTCCTTTCGTCAGAATCGTAATCTGCTTTTCGGGGCGCGGCAGTTAATCCTCTTTGGCTAGGGCAGCTTTGACATTGGCCCAGACATCGACAGGAACCCAGTCCCTCCAGGCATCGTTGTTCTTTAAATACCAGATGCCCGTGGCAGAGTAGATTTCTTCGCTCGATCGTCCTGCGTTTTTAAGTGCTTTTTTATTTTCACCGTACCATCCCTCTGCTGCCAGCTGGTTGCCGGCGCTCCAATCCCAATTCTTGAAGAATGTAATCAATTCTGGAGCGTCTGCAACTAACTCAATATTCATCGCAATCATGATTTCCGCTGCGGGGAATGCGCATCCATGCACAGGAGAGTTATCAGTGCATTCCGAAGGGTCTGGCTGTTCCAAATCTCGCATATCTAATTTGTGGGCTAACGCCGTTGGTCCCCAATAATAGAAGAGGATTGCGTCTTCTTTAGCAAATGCTCCTTCGATGGCAGCAGCCAAAGCCCCTGACGTACCAGGATCACGCAATACCACGTGGTCTTCCAAACCCATCCCGACTATTTGCCCTACCCCAGTGTCGGGTGAGCCATCTTGCATGGTACGACAACCCCAGCCAGCTATGCACCCGAGTAGTACTGCTTTACCACCATCTTGTTCGAACAATGAATTAAATTCGTCGTTCTTCAGATCTTCGATAGAATCGAGTTCTGGGTTGGCATCCTGGAGATAACCCGGGATAAGGAAGGAACTTTGCCAGTTATCTTCCAGGCTTTTGCCAACTGGAATCACTTCGCCTGCCTTAACAGCTTCATTCCACGCTGCGTCTTGGTTGGGAAGCCAGATCTCCATGGTTATATCTACGTCGCCCTTACGAAGGCCCTGGAACAGCGGTAAGGTCGAACCTTCTATCTGCGAAGTGGGATATCCATAACCATGTTCAACAATATATCGGGCCACACCGTTCTGGACTAATGCGCTGTCCCAGTCCAACCCACCAAAAACGATTTCTCTTTTGTCCTTGACCGGCGGTGCTATCTGGACTTCTACGATTCTCTCTACGATTTTCTCTACGGTTACCTCTTTTATGACCTCTACCGGAACTTCTTTGATAACCTGCTTTTCTACGGGTACCTCTTTGATTACCTCTTGCTTGACGATCTTTACTACAGGTACCTCTTTGATGACCTCTTGGATGACGATCTTCTCTACAGGTACCTCTTTGATAACTTCGATTTGTCTGACAGCCTGATCGCTCCCGCCACACGCCGCAACCACCGCAAAAAGGGTAAGCGCGAAGATCAGAAGAATTGCTTTCTTGGTCAGAAAATGGTGAATAAACACGTGCTCGCCTCCAATGTCATTGGCTGGTGCCGCAGCCATCACCCTATACTAGAATCGGCGGCGGCGTCAACACCCGAAATACCCGTGGCTACGCCTGGCAATCCCG